>JAHEJT010000090.1 GCA_024638765.1 Verrucomicrobiales bacterium | reverse complement strand
ACCCTCGATGAGACCGTCCGCCAGGTCCACGACCGCCTCCAGCAGATCGCCGCAGCCAATTCCGCCGTCCGCGCCCGCACCGGCTGCCGCCGCTTCCTCGACCGCCTCGGCGCACAGATTGGGGCAATCAGCACGCTGCCCCACACCGCCCGGAAAATCCGGAGCATTTGAAGGTGTCTCTGGAGGGCAACGCTTTATCGCCACTTCGCGGCGATCTGCAGGGTCGCCTTCGGCCGACTAGGACGCGCTCCGCGTTGGGCAGTGTCGTTGCCGGATTGGCACGCTCCGCGCGCCGTTGATGACAACACCTCAAAACCTAATCCACGGTCACGACGAAGCGTGACCCTCCAAGCGCGTCAGCGGCGAGGAAGCCGCAGTTGGGTCAAGCTTCAAGCTTGCCACGCCGGCTTGAGCTCAAACTCGTTCGGCCGCAAGTGCGGCAGCCACACCATGCCCGCCTTATCGACCTTGATGTCTTTCTTGTAGGGCTTGATCTCGACGATCTCCAGTTCCTCGGTCATCGGATCGAAATCTTCCTCCAATTCGCGCAGCTTGATCTTTAACTCGTCTTCGAGGGCCTCGAACTTTTCCTGCAAGTCTTCGACCTTCTCCTCCGCGCGCTCGACGTCTCCCTTCTGCCGGGAAGCGCTCCCCAGGCTGCTGGCTGCGCTCATGCCTCGCCGCATGTTGGTCAGGCTGACACTCTTGCGCCCCATTAAAACTCCCAGCACCGTCCCTCCGATGGACATGGCGGACCGCATCTTCGCGGAAGTAGACTCGGATTTTTCCCGGTCCAGGGTGCGCATGGCGCTCTCGACCCGCTCCTGGATTTTTTTCAATTCTTTCTCGTACTTCTCGCGCAACTCTTCCTTGAGCTCATCGCGTTTCTCGTGCGCTTTCAGCGCCATCCGTGCCCGGAAATCGCCCTCGCTCTCCTCCAGCCCGGAATGCTCTTTAAAAGTCGGGCTCCGGAAAATCTTCAGGCGCCAACTGTGATAGATCCAGTCGACAAATTCATCTTCCAGATCCTTGAGGGCCTTTGGGTCCAGGCTTCCGTTCCCCAGCCCGCCGAACTGCGCCCTGGCGTGGGGCTGCGCCTCCAGGGGCTTGGCGTGCAGCGGGAGCTCCCTGGCTGCGTCCCAGGCCGGCCCGCCGCTGTCGAGTTTCTGATAACAGGCCAGCCGGCGTTTTCCCGAGATATCCAGCTTGTCCTTGGCGGATGACTTGGCGAAGCGGATTTCCGCACAACCCAGCACCCCGGGAAGATAGACGATTTCCTGGTCCGGCGTCACCGCGGGCGAAGCCAGAAAATATTCGCGCACGCCTTTCGGCAGCGAGGGCCTTGCCGGCGGCGCGGCCTTCTTCTCTTCCGCCAGTGGCGCGGCCACGTCGGCCGGAGCTTTTTCCGCCGGAGCGGCCTCTTCCTCGCGCTTCTCCTCGGCGGCCGCCTTGTCCTTCATCAGTGTCTTGATCTGCCGCCGCGTCAAGGGACCCCGCAGATAGGACATCACCCAGCGCACGTGAAAAGTTACCGGCGCATCCTCGTGCACGTTGTTCAGCAGAAAGACGCGGCTGCCCAGCCCCGCTAAAGTCTCTTCCATCGCCCGACGATCGAAGCCGCTGTCTTGACTGGCAGCGGCGCCCTCGAGGCCATCCAGGACCCGCATCTTATCGCGCTCGGTCTGCAATCGGCCCAGAAACCAGGTCCCCATGTTGGAGAGCGCCTTGTAATCCAGGTCCACCGGATTCTGCGTGGCCAACAAAACACCCAGCCCGAAAGCGCGCGCCTGCTTGAGCATGGTCAACATCGGCTTCTTGGAGGGCGGGTTCGCGGTGGGGGGCAGATACCCGTAAATCTCATCCATGTAAAGCAAGGCGCGGAGGCTGGTGGTCCCCGACTGCGCCCGCATCCATCCCAGGGTCTGGTTCAGAAGCAGTGAGACGAAGAACATCCGCTCGGTATCACTCAGGTGCGCGATGGAACAAATCGAAATCCGCGGCTTTCCCTCCGGCGTATACAACATCCGCTGGACATCAAGAGGCTCACCCTTCAGCCATACTCCAAACCCGGGCGAAGCGAGCAAATTGTTCATCTTCATCGCCAGTGCGGTGCGCTTCTTTTTCGGGTAAATCGATTCCACCTCCATCACTCCCACCTTTTCGAAGGGCGGCTCCTGGATATCGCCAATCAATGACTCCAGGGTGACGCTTTCCTCGGCCTGCCAACGGTGACTGAAAATGTTGGACAAGAGGATGTGCTCGGGATCCTGAATGGGATCGGCGTCAATCCCAAGCAGCGACAGCAAACTCGAAACCGTGCTCTCAATCCGCTCCGCCAGCAGCTCCGCATCGTCAATCACTTCAAAGGGCGGCGCCTCCAGCGAACTCAATATCGAAACCGGCACCCCCGCGCTGCTGCCGGGAGTGTAAACCGTGATGTCCACCTTCTCGCGAAACTGCGCGATTCGATCCCCGCTCTGGCCCCATTCGCCAATGCCCTTCTTCCACATCGCAGCCTGGTTGTCAGCGTGCTCCTCGGGACTGACCCCCTTTTTCTTCGCGTCGTCCTCATTGATCCACGGCCGGAAATCCTCACCCCGCAACTCCGGAAAGGTGAGCAGCAGGTTCGCGATGTCTCCCTTGGGATCGATGACCAAGGCGGGAACCCCGTCCATGGCCGCCTCCTCCAGCATGGCGATACAGAGACCCGTCTTGCCGCTGCCGGTCATTCCCAGGACCACGCCATGCGTCACGAGATCCTTGGAATCATAAAGGACCAGGTCGTCCTCGAGCTCTTTCTTTGCGAGATCGTATTCGCGCCCTAGAAAAAAGGCGCCCAGGCGTTCGTAATCTTCGGCTTTGATGTCCATGGGTGGAGTATGAAGGTGGTATAACATGCCGTGCTGGCGTCGTCATCGAAAAATCCGCTGTTCGTCCACCGGCTCCCACCCTATCTTTTACCCCGTTCGCATGGATGGCCACCGCTGTTGGGCAGAAGTAAATCTCGACGCCATCCGCGGCAACGCCGCGGAAGCCGCCCGGCGCATGGGACCCGGCGCCCGCGTCATGGCGGTCATCAAGGCGAGCGCTTACGGCCACGGGCTCAAACATGTCGCGCGCGCGCGCGCCCCCAACGTCGAATTCCTCGGTGTCGCCAGCGTCGCCGAAGCCCTGGCGCTGAAACCAGAGCTCCGGGAAGAGACGCGCTTGTTTCTTCTCGGCCCCGTCCTTCCGGAAGAACGCGCCCTCGTCGTCGAGCACGGCTTCGTCCCATCGCTCTCGACGCTCGATGAAGCGCGCCACTACCAGGAACTGGCCGCATCTCAGGATCGCCGGATCCCGGTCCACCTCATACTCGACACCGGCATGGGCCGCATCGGATTCACTGCCGCCACTTTACCGAAGCTCCTCGCCGCCCATCACAAACTCTCCCAACTCGTGTTCGAAGGGATTGCCAGCCACTTTCCCGTCGCGGATGAAGACCGTGATTTCACCCTGGCCCAAATCGCGGTTTTTAAAGAGCAACTCGCCGAGTGCCACGCGGCCGGGATGCACCCGCGCTACATCCACATCGCCAACAGTGCCGGTGTCCTCGCCTTCAGCAAAGAAATCCGCGCCCTCATCGATGCGGATACCGCCCCGCCGGATGCCGTCACCCTGGTCCGGCCCGGGCTCATGCTCTATGGCGTGTCCCCGATCCCGGAGGCGCAATCCACCCTGCTGCCCGCGCTCTCACTGAAAGCACGCGTCACCCTGGTCCGGGAGTTGCCACCCGGACACGGCGTCAGTTACGGCCGCACCTTCGTCACGCACCGGGATCGCACGCGCGTGGCCACTCTCGCTATCGGATATGGGGATGGATACCCGCGCCACCTCTCCGGCCGGGATACGGCAGTCCTCCTTCAAGGTCGGCGCTGCCCCCTGCTCGGGCGCGTCACCATGGACCAGATCATGATTGACGTCACCGGACTGGACCCCCACGTCCAACCCGGGGATGAAGCCGTCCTCATTGGCTCACAAGGCGACGAAACCATTCTCGCGACCGAACTGGCGGAGAAAGCAGACACCATTTCCTGGGAAATCCTCACCCGCATCACCCGTCGCGTCCCGCGCATCTACACGCCCTTGTGACCGCCCACTCTTTGCGTTTGCCCCACGACTCTTCCCGATTAACTATTATCGAATAACGTTTAACTCGCCGAAGGCGGCTCCCATGCTCCAAATCATCTTTAACGAAATCAGCGCCGCAGAGATCTCCCAGCTGCCCATCGAGATGCAGTTGGAAGTGCTAACGGAATTCAAAGTCTCTCCGGAGGACCTGGAAAACCTCGACCAGGAAATCTTCGGCCGCCTCGAGCGCGAAGGAAAAACCCTTTACCGTTATCGCTCGGAAGAATTGCGCTTCTATTTTGAAATCACCGAAGAAGGCGTCATCGTCCACCGCGTCCTCAACCGCAATACCCTCCAGGATTTTCTTTTCCGCTCCACCAGCCTCGGCGCCGGCGAAGACGAAGCCCTCAGCCAGTCGAAAGTTTTCTGGGAACTCATCGAGGAAGGGGAAAAGGCGAGGAGAGTTTGAAGTTCCCTGGAAACCAACCGGCAAGTCCCTCTGAACACTGAACACTGGACACTGGACACTCTGGTCGAAGACGAAGCTCTTCGATTAAAAGAGTTCCCCATCGCCGCGAGGAAGATCTTTCTGGCCCACGCCGGAGTCACCGCCCTGCCGCGGGCCGTCGCGGATGCCGTCATCGATTACACCCGCGCCTCCTGCGAAGATCACCAGGAATTCGAAGGCGTTTTCCGCACCGTCCAGCAAACCCGGGAAGCCGCCGCCCGTCTCATCGGCGCCCGGGCCGAAGAGATCGCCCTGCTGGGTCCCACTTCTCTCGGCTTGAGCCTCTTCGCCAACGGAATTCCCTGGAACCCCGGCGACGAAGTCCTCTGTTACCTCGATGATTATCCGGCGAATGTTTACCCCTGGAAGAATCTCGAGCGACAGGGCGTCACTATCCGTTATATCGAGACGCCCGCCCTCGGTCAGATCACGCCCGAACTCGTCGAACAACATCTCAGCGCTAAGACCCGGCTCGTCGCCCTCGCTTCCTGCAACTTCCTCAGTGGATGCCGTATCGACATTGACGCCATCGGACGCTTGCTGCGAGGGCGCGGCGTGCTCTTCTCCCTGGACGCCATCCAGACCATCGGCGCGTTCGAGACCGATGTTACGCACGTCGATTTCCTCAGCGCCGATGCCCATAAATGGATGCTGGGACCCATGGCCATCGGCATCGTGTATGTGAAAGAGGAACACTTCGAGATGCTCCGCCCCTCGTTGCTGGGCGCCTGGAACATCAAGTCACCCAATTTTATCACCCAGCGGGAAATCGAGTTCGAACCCGGCGCCCGCCGTTATGAGCCCGGTGTCCTCAACGCCGCCGGCATTTACGGGATGAAAGCCGCCCTCGACATGTTTCTGGAACTCGGGATTCCAAACCTCAGCCGGCGGCTGCTGGATCTCAAGGCGCACCTTGTCCCGC
Source organism: Verrucomicrobiales bacterium (assembly GCA_024638765.1). Taxonomy (GTDB): domain Bacteria; phylum Verrucomicrobiota; class Verrucomicrobiia; order Verrucomicrobiales; family DEV007; genus JAHEJT01. The sequence continues at coordinate 13,819 of JAHEJT010000090.1, read as the reverse complement.
GACTCCGCGAGCTGGGCTTCGATATACTCGAGCCCGCCGAGCCTCCCCATGCCTCCGCCATCACCACTTTCCGTAAAGACGGGGCCGATCACGCCGGGCTCTTCGCCCACCTCGCGACCCACGGCGTCGTCGCCTCCCACCGCTTCGACCGGGCCGGGACCGATTACCTCCGCTTCAGCCCCCACTTCTATAATACCGGGGATGAGTTGGATCGGGCCCTCGATTTTATTAAGAAGTTTTAAGTATTTTGCATTGCCCCGCCCCGTTTTTTGAAGCAAGAATCACGTATCAGCGCTTCACCGATGGCAACTTCCGCGTCTCATGGGGAGCGCCGGGACCAGGCTCGAATTTTCAAGCTTGCGGGCGGACAGCCCAAAGAGTGACTCTCTCGACTTCCACAGGCCCTCCGAATAGCCCGAAGCACCGCCACCGTTAAACCGTGGATCTTGACGAAATCAGAAAAATTATCGAGCTCATGGAGCAGCACGATCTCTCGTGCTTCAACCTTGAGACCGACGAGTTTAAAATAAAGCTCAAGAAAGGCGCCGACCTCGAGGCCCTGGGACAAGTCCTCAACCACACGGCCGCTCCCGTGGTTGCGGCGCCCGCTACCGCGGCGGCCCCCTCACCGGCGGACGACTCCACCAGGAGCGAGGGCGATGGCCAGATCGATATTACCGCGCCCATGGTGGGCACGTTTTACCGGGCCGCATCCCCGGAAACGGAGTCTTACGTCGATGTCGGCGATCGCGTGGAGGAGGAAACCGTCGTGTGCATCATTGAGGCCATGAAAGTAATGAACGAGATCCAGGCGGAGACGCGCGGCGTCATCACCGAGATTCTTGTTTCCAATACCGACCCCGTCCAGTTCGGCGAACCGCTCTTCCGCGTCAAACCGGATTAATGGTTTCCGGTGGAATAGTTGTTATCCGTTATCGGTGATCCGTTATCAGGTGCAATAGGAACGCCGGAGTCCGCTCGTTTCATGCCCTGATTGATTTACCCGCTTCCATGGCCGACACCTGTTAACTGACAACTAATAACCAATATCTGCAGCGAAGCTGCCCCCATGTTCCAGAAAATCCTCGTCGCCAATCGCGGTGAAATTGCTTTACGCGTTATCCGCGCCTGCAAAGAGCTCGGTATCCAGACGGTCGCTGTCTACTCGGAAGCGGATATCGATTCCATGCACGTCCAGCTCGCCGATGAAGCCATCTGCATCGGCAAGGGCGCCAGCGGAGAAAGCTATCTCAAGATCGACCGCATCATCAGCGCCGCTGAAATCGCCAACGTCGATGCCATTCACCCGGGATACGGTTTTCTCTCGGAAAGCCCCAAATTCGCCAAGATCTGCGACAGCTGCAAAATCAAGTTTATCGGACCCAGCGCCGAAACCATCAGGTTGATGGGGGACAAAAACCAGGCGCGCGCCACCGCCACCAAATGTGGGGTCCCTGTCACTCCCGGAAGCGCCGGGATTGTCGAGAACGAGCAGGACGGTCTGCGTGTCGCCCGCGAAATCGGTTACCCCGTCATGATCAAGGCCACTGCCGGCGGCGGCGGACGCGGCATGCGGCCGGCCCTTAACGAGGCCAGCCTTAAATCCAGCTTCCATGCCGCCAAACTCGAAGCCGAGAAATGCTTCGGCAGCGGAGACGTCTACATCGAAAAACTCATCGAGAACCCCCACCACATCGAATTCCAGCTCGTGGCGGACAGTCACGGCAATACCATTCACCTCGGGGAACGCGATTGCTCTCTGCAACGCCGGAATCAGAAAATCATCGAGGAAACTCCTTCCCCCATGGTCACCCCCAAGATGCGCGACCGCATGGGCAAGGCGTCCGTCAAACTCGCGCAATCCATCGGATACGAAAATTGCGGCACCATCGAATACCTCGTCGATGACAACGAGAATTATTACTTCATGGAGATGAATACTCGTATCCAGGTGGAACATCCCATTACGGAAGAGGTCTACGGCTGCGATCTCATCAAGGAACAAATCCGCATCGCCTCGGGTGAACGTCTCTCGGATCACGTCCGCAACAGCTCCCCGAGGCATCACTCCATCGAGTGCCGTATCAACGCCGAGGATCCCTACAACAACTTCTGCCCCAGCCCCGGCCATATCACCCTCTTTTACGCCCCGGGAGGCAAAGGCGTCCGCGTCGACACCCACGTTTACTCGGGTTACGAAGTCCCGCCGCATTACGATTCCATGATCGCGAAGCTCATCGTTACCGGCGCCACTCGCGACAGCGCCATCGCCCGCATGACCCGCGCCCTCAACGAATTCCTCATCGAAGGAATCAAAACCACCATCCCCTTCCAGGACTCCATTCTCAAAAACTCCGAGTTCAAGAGCGGCCGATACCACATCGGCTGGGTCGAACAATTCCTCGCCCTCCATCCCTCGGCTGGATCGTGATTCGGTAATCGGACTGCCGCGCGCAGAGCGCGCCAGGAATACCTGCAAGGAAACCGCGGAGCCTGCCGGGGGCAGAATAATTCGGATCCCCGGAAGGATTCATCGACGGCGGCGAGCCACTGACAACTGAACACTGATTACCGGCGACTCCAACGGAATGCCCCCTCTCTCCCAGGCCCGCCTCTACGGCATCCTCGACCTCGGATACGTGCAGCCCGGCCGCGCCGTGGAAACGGCGCAAAGTATGATCGAAGGCGGCATCGACGTTATCCAACTTCGCGCCAAAGATCTCTCCCCCCGCGAGATCGAAAAACTCGCCGTCCGCGTCCACGCCATCACCCGCCCCGCCCGCGTCCCGCTCGTCATTAATGATCACCCCGCCGTCGCGACCGCCGCGGAAGCCGAAGGCGTCCACCTGGGCCAGGATGACATGGCGCTCGCCGATGCGCGAAAATGCGTGCCGCCCGGCTGCTTTATCGGCGTATCCACCCACAGCCGGGAACAAGCGCGGGCTGCCGCCCACCAGGGCGCGGATTACATCGGCTTCGGACCGCTTTTTTCCACTCCCACCAAACCCGATTACCCCGCGATCGGTCTCGAAGACATCCGCTGGATCCGCGAAAACATTTCTCTGCCGGCCTTCTGCATCGGCGGCATCAAGAGGGAAAACGTCCAGAGGGTCATTGACGCCGGAGCAACCCGCGTTGTAATCGTATCCGGCATTCTCGCGGCGGCGGATATTCCAGACTACATACGAGATGTGAAGTCCGTGTTGCCGCCGCTGAATAACGAATGACAAATAACCCAAATACCCAAAGAATGACGAAGCCCGAATCTCGAATCAGGCCCGGAACGTCACCCTTGGAGGACTTCCGTCATTAGGCATTCTGGCTTCCTTCGTCATTGGGTATTTCATCATTCGTCATTCTCAACCATCTTCCATCTTCCATCTTCCATCTACGATAATATGTCTATCCTCGTCGCCGGAACCGTCGCTATCGACAACATCAAGACTCCCGTCGCCAATCACGAGAATCTCCTCGGCGGATCGGGCTCCTTCGCCGCTATCTCCGCCAACTTTTTTGCGCCCACCAGCCTCGTCGGCGTGGTGGGGGACGATTTCCCCCCGGAACACCTCGATCTCTTCCGGGGTCTCAATATCAATCTCGATGGACTCCAGATCATCGAGGGCGGCACCTCCTTTCGCTGGACCGGGGAATACTTCGACAATATGAACCGGCGCGAAACCCTCGATACCCACCTCGGCGTCATCGAAACCTTCGAGCCCAAGATCACCCCGGAGATCGCTTCCGCGCGCATCGTCCTGCTCGCCAACATGTCCCCGCGCAACCAACTCGATACCCTGGCGCTCTGCGGAGATCCCGCCTTCGTGATCGCGGACACCATGGACCTCTGGATCAATATCGCCCGCGACGATCTCATGGAACTGCTCGGAAAAATCGATCTCCTCGTCATCAATGATACCGAGGCCCAGCAACTTACCGAGGATCATAATCTCATCGTCGCAGGCGATATCCTGCGCTCCATGGGCCCGCGCTTCGTGGTCATCAAGAAGGGAGAGCACGGCGCCCTCCTCTTCGGCCCGGACGACCGCTTTTTCTCCGGAGCCGCCTATCCCCTGCGCAATCTGCACGACCCCACCGGCGCCGGCGACACCTTTGCGGGCGGCCTCGCCGGTCACCTCGCCGCGAACGGAGACCGCGATCTGGTCTTCGACGACCTCATGCATGCGCTCGTTTACGGTTCCGCCCTGGCATCCTTCAGCTGCGAGACTTTCTCCATCCACCGCATCCACTCGCTCACGGAGGACGAACTCAATCAGCGCATCGAGGAACTCAAGCGCTACTCGCACCTGCCCTGACCTGATTCGCGCCGCGTGGGGGAGATGCTGCGATTACCCGAATTGGGGGCCGCGCACTCTCTTTGCATAGGAGAGATGGAAATGCCAAATGACGAAACACCCAATGACGAAGGAAGCCAGAATGCCTAATGACGGAAGTCCTCCAAGCGTGACGTTCCGGGCCTGATTCGACATTCGGGCTTCGGGCTTCGTCATTCTTTGGGTATTTGGGTATTTCGTCATTTATCCCCGCTTCGCGGGGCCCTGCACCGTGGCTTGCATTCAAGGTTGCGCTATCGCGCCAGGCAGTGTCATTCCTCCCCCATTTCGTCATTCGTTACTCGTCATTCCTCAGGTGTTTCGTCACTCGTCATTTTCTCAGGCTCGCCGATCCGGATCTCCACCGGTTCCCCCAGAAATTTCGGGCTCGTCCGGAAAAGATAGACGTCCAGGACCGCTTTCACCCGCGCCAGCCACTCTCGCGATTTCGCTTTGAACGCGCCCTTACCCGCCACATCCCGGCTTGCCAGCGCCACCACTTCCAATCCCTGGCTGCGAGCCAGAAATACCGCGCGGGGCACGTGAAATCCGTCGGAGACAATCGTAAATTCCTTCAACCCAAACACCTTCCCCGCACGGACGACCGAATCGAAGGTGCGGAACCCGGCGTAATCACTTGTGATCGCCTCCTTGGGAACGCCCAGCTCCATGAGCGCCTTCTTCATGTCCCTCGGTTCGTTGTAATACACGGTGGAATTATCCCCGCTTACCAGCAGGTGCTTGACTTTGCCCTGCTTATAAAGCTCCGCCCCCGCCTCCACGCGGTGGAGAAAATGCAGGTTCGCCCGATTGGGAGCAATCTTCTTGGATGTGCCCAGGATCAATCCGACCTCATTCGCCTTGATCGCCCCGACATCGTGGAAGACGGAACTGTGAGAGGAACCGACCACCCAGACATTGCTGAAGATCACGAGCGCGCCAAGCCCGAGTAGCCCCATAAAGAAAACCCCCAGCAGAAATTTGGACCCCCTCGGAAGCGGCCCGGCTAACCCGATCATACCAGTTGCAGTTGTTGTCATCCGCTTCTCATGCTTATCTTACACCCGCATTCCCTTCCCCGCAAAATTTCCGGGGCGCATTCAAAAAAGACCGCGAAAGCGCCGCCCAGACGGCCCCGACCCCCGTTTCCCGATACCCGACCCCCGATACCTGATACCCCTCCCTCTTTCCGACATCCCCATGCACACCGTCCTACGCGTATTCGCTTACCTGCGCCGCTATCCTCTCCTCGCCGGCGCCCAGCTCCTCTGCGCCATCTTCGCCACCCTGCTTATCATCGTTTACCCGAAAATAACGGAGCACATCATCGACGACATCATCCCGCTGAAAGATTACGAGCGTCTCATCCAAATGTCGCTCCTGGCGTTGGCAGCCTTTTTCTGCCGGGAGGTATTGGAATCCCTCCGCATTCAGCTCAACAATACCTTTGAACAGAAAGTCATTTACGATCTTCGAAGTGACCTCTACGACCGCATTCAAAAGTTGCCGCTCCACTGGTTCGATAACCGCCCGACCGGGGACATCATGACCAGTGTTTCGGAGGACGTCACCAATATGGAGCGCGTCCTCATCGACGGTGTCGAACAAGGCGTCGTGGCCCTGCTCCAGATTTTTGTTGTCGGGTTCATGATGTTCTACACCAACGCCGCCCTGGGTGCGGTGGCGCTCATCCCGATCCCCCTTCTCATCGCCGGCGCCCTCGTCTACACGCTGACAGCCCGTAATCGTTATCGGCTCACGCGCAAAGCCACCGGGGAACTCAATTCACTGCTCCACGATAACATCGCCGGGATCCGCCAAATTAAGGCTTACGCAGTGGAAAAACAGGAGCATTCCCACTTCAACCAGTCCAGCGACAAGCTGCGCCGGGCAACTCTCCGCGTCATGCGTGCCTGGTCTTATTACAAACCGGGCATGCAGTTCTTTAACCACCTCGGTTACGTCTTCGTCATCGGCTTCGGCGCCCACCTGATTTTTATTGCCGATACCGCCGACGCCGACGCCATGACCACCGGAAAGCTCGCGGGCTTTCTTCTTCTCCTTTCTTTTTTCTATGAACCGGTGGGGCGCCTGCATCAACTCAATCAACTCGTCCTTTCCGGGCGCGCCGCCGCGGAACGCGTCTTCAAGATCCTCGATACCGAAGAGGAACCCCACGTCGACCACGGAGAAACACTTTCCGAAGTCCGCGGGCATATCCGCTTCCAGGATGTCTCTTTTTCTTATGGTTCCGCCGGCGAACCGGAATCCGAGCCCGTCCATACTCTCAGCTCCATCAGCCTGGAGGCGCTCCCCGGCGCCACCATCGCCCTCGTCGGTCCCACCGGCGCGGGAAAATCCACCGTCATCAATCTTCTCACCCGCTTCTACGAATATGACAGGGGTACCATCAGCATCGACGGCATCGACATCCGCACCTTGCGGAAGAGTTCGTTGCGCGACAAAATCGGATACGTTACCCAGGAGAGTTTTCTCTTCAACGATACCGTCCGGGAAAACCTTCTCATCGCCAGGCCCGATGCCGCCGAGGAAGACCTCTGGCACGCCCTCGAGATCGCCAACGCCGCCCCCTTCGTCCGAAAACTGCCGGCCCAGCTGGAAACCAATGTCGGTGAACGTGGGATCAAACTCAGCGTCGGCGAAAAACAACGCGTCTCCATCGCGCGCGCCCTCCTCAAGAACCCCCCCATCCTTCTCCTCGATGAGGCCACCGCCAGCGTCGACACCGAAACCGAACGCCTCATCCAGCAGGCCCTCGAGAGGCTCATGGAGCACCGCACCAATATCGTCATTGCCCACCGCCTCTCCACCGTCCGCAATGCCGACCGCATTTACGTGATGGATCACGGAGAAATCATCGAAAGCGGCACCCACCGGGAACTCCTCGGACTTAACGGCATTTATGCCACGCTCTCGCGGACCGCTTTCCTCGATGCCGGCGGGGAAAGGGCGTCGCTCCCCGGGGCTCCTGTCGCTTCCTGACCACCCCCCGACCGCCCGGCAGGTTTTGTTTCCTGCCGGCGCCCGCGTCTAATTCCCGCTGGCTCAAGGAGATTGGCGGAATCTGACCTTATCGTTTCCCAATTTGCATGGCGCCCGCCCAAGACATGGCACACGGTGTGCTCATACTAAGCGGAAATGATAACAATCCCCATCAATAATCAGCAACCAATACCAATACCATATGCAGACCAAGATAGATCCCTCCACGCCCCGGCCGGGGCGTCCAATTCCGGCCAGCCAACCGTCCCCCGAAGACCAAGCCGAACCGGGCTGGGACCCCGCCGTCGTCGAACGCCTCATCAACGAGGCCTACCGCCGTGGGGATACCCCCGTCGCCCTCTGCCTGGGCCGCAACCAGGCGCGTGCCCTCCAGGCCTATCTCGCCCGCTACTTCTCCGATGACGCACCCATCTGCCTGCGCGGCTTCGTCTACGCCGGTCTCAAGTTGATCACCCTGCGCCCGAAGTCGCTTCTCCGCGTCGAAACCCAGTCCACCATCCGCACCGAGGATTTCATGGCCCGCATCCGGCACCACAAGCTCTGAGCGCAGGCTGCCACGCCGGTCTCTGCCCGTCCCATTTTTGTTGGCCCCGGGGCGTAAATCCGTTACACCCGGCGGCATGCGGAAACGCGTCCTCGGAAAAACCGGATACCAAGTCGCCGAAATCGGGTTCGGCGCCTGGGCCATCGGCGACGCCTGGGGCGATCTCGTGCCCGAGGACCAGGCCAGGAACGCGCTCCACGCCGCGCTCGACGCCGGCATGAACTTTATCGATACCGCCGATGTCTACGGCGCCGGGCGCTCGGAAAAAATCATCGGCGAAGTGCTCGCGGAGCGCGACAACTTCGAGCGCGTGTATGTCGCCACCAAAATGGGACGCGGTCCCGGCTGGGACGACAATTACGATATCATGGAAAGAGCGGCCGCCGACGCTATCACGCGGCTGCAGGTCGACGCCCTTGATCTCGTCCAGCTCCATTGCATCCCCACGGAAACCCTCAAAGCCGGCAGGGCTTTCGAACACCTGGAAAAAATCAAGGACAAGGGTCTCATCCGGCATTACGGCGCCAGCGTCGAAACCATTGATGAAGCCCTCTTCTGTATCCGCCACAGCGAATGCGCGACCCTCCAGGTCATCTTCAATATCTTCCGGCAACGTCTCATCGACGAAGTCTTCGCCGAGGCGCTGGAAGACAAGATGGGCATCATAGCCAGGGTCCCCCTCGCCAGCGGTATTCTCGCCGGTAAATTCGACGCCGATCATGTGTTTTCCGAGCAAGACCACCGACGCTTTAATGCCAACGGAGAAATTTTCAACGTCGGTGAAACCTTCGCCGGCGTGCCCTTCGAAGACGGCGTCCGTCTCGCAAAGGAAATCGAATCAATCCTCAGCGATGAATCCCCTTCCGCCAGCCTCGCCTGCAAGGCTCTTCGCTGGATCCTCGATTTTGAGGCCGTCAGCGTGGTCATCCCGGGCGCCAAGTCGGAAGATCAAGCCCTTGAAAACGTGCGCGCCTCCGCGCTCACCCGCCTCTCCGAAGGCGCCCACATCAAGCTTCACGAGTTTTACGGGGAGTTTATCGACTCCCTGGTGCGCGGCGCGTATTGATCGGTCCCGGCCGAACGCGGGGCTCGCATGCGTGGTCCCTTTCTTGCTTCCACCCCGATCCAATTCCGTGGCATCTTTGCCGGCAGTCTTCATGTCTCCTCAATTTCCAGGCATACCGATTCTGGCCGCCGGCCTTCTCGTTGCTGCCTTCCCCGCCTCCGCAGAGGATGCCTCGAGACCCGAAATTCCCGTGATCGCCTCCGTGGAAACGGAGAAACTCGCCGGCCTCGAAGGCCAGACCGTCAAGGTAACCGGGTATGTGGAAAACACCGGCAAATCCGGCGCCGGCAACCAGTTTCTCAACTTCTCCGGCAGCGAGTTTAACACCGTGACCTTCAACAGCGACGTGCCGAAATTCGGCGACACTGCTCCTGCCGACACCTATCGACAGAAAACCGTGGCCGTCACCGGACCCATCAAGATTTACAAGGGCAAACCGGAAATCGTCCTCAACCATCCCGATCAAATCGAAATCATTGACCCCTCGGAAGCCGCCATCCCGGAGGAAAAACCCGAGGCCCCGCCGGAGCCCGATGCCGAACCTGAGCCCGACCCCAAGTCAGAGCCCGAGCCGGAGGCCGTCGTGGAAAAGACGCCCGGCGAAAACGAGGCGCCCGCAGATCCCGCCGTGCCCGGCCCCATCGACTGGCGCAAGTATTTCCCGGAGTAACGGGAACAAGAGTAATCTCGGGACACTCGCCCCCCCTTGCGCAATGCCATGTAGCCGAACTGGGACAGTTCGGGCACGCATCGAATCTCCGCCTCCCGAAGTGTGCCACTTCGGCTACAGGTGAAATCTGGAAGCGACTCCACATCCATCTGAAAATTGGCAGGGCTCGCCACCACGTCCACAGGCAATCTCGCCTTTTACTTCCGGCCCTCCGCCTGCCGCTCCACGTACTTCGCCAGCACGTCGAACTCCAGGTTCACGCGGCCGCCCTTGCGAGCCCGCCCCAGGTTCGTTACCTCGAAAGTATGCGGAATAATCCATACCACGAATCGGCCGTCCGCAACTTCCGCCACAGTCAGGGAAATCCCGTCCACCGCGATCGACCCCTTGTGACAGAGATAACGCGCGAACTCCACGGGCAACACGAGTTCCAGGCGGTGATCCTCGCCCTCCGCATCAATGGAAATAATCTCGCTGACGCAATCCACGTGCCCCTGGACAAAGTGCCCGCTCATACGGTCCCCGGCCCGCACCGCCCGTTCGAGATTGACCGTGTCCCTCGCCTCTAGTCCACCGAGGTTGGTCACCCTCAGCGTTTCCCCGAGCAGATCGAAACGAACTTCTCCATTCTCCGCGTCCGTCTCCGTCACCGTCAGGCAGCAGCCATTCACCGCCACGCTCTCTCCCACTGCCAGATCCTCCGCCATCCCCGGCGCCGCAATCACCAGCCGCCCCCCCGCGCCCGTCTCCTCCAGGCCCACCACCTCCCCAACTCTCTCTATAATCCCCGTGAACATTTCCATTTAAGAATATCCGCACCCATCCGCGGCGAAGAATTCCGTGTATTCCGTGATCAAAAATCTGCGTTCATCTGCGTCATTTATCCTGCCTTCGGCAGGCTCTGCATCCAGGCTTCGCTTCTAGGATGCGCTATCGCGCCAAAGCAGTGCGGTCAAAAAAAATTAGCGCCATTAGCGTTCATTCGCGGTTAAAAAAATTGCTCCATCTGCGGTCATAAAAATTTAGCCTCTTTCGCGTTTTTCGCGGTCAAAAGAAAAACAAGATCGCCAGCAATACCACCGCCAGGCAAGCAGTAATCCCGATCGGGAACGCCCCCTTCCGCGCCCGCTCGTAAAGTTCCTTGGTCCGGTCCTCGATTTCTTCCGGCCCGTACCCCTGGAGCCGCCACCACGGGCCCAATCCCGCCACCAGCAGCCGCGAAGGTCCCGCCCGGAAAAAATGTCCCGTCTCGCGCGCCCACCGCCCCACCACGAGGGCGTGCACGGCCCGGTTCAACCCGTTACCCGCGTAGTCCATCGCGCCATAAAAGACCGGCGCGCCTTTCCGATAAAACCAGTCGAAGTCCAGCGAAATCGTCGGCGTCCGCTTCAGCAGTTTGAGGAAAAGGAAGAAGACGAGCGCTGAAAACATGAGCAACTGCATCTGGGTCACCACGTGAGAAATCGTGTAAGCGTTGTATTGAATTTCGTGCGGCAGGATCGCGTAAAGCGGCGCCGGGTAAATCCCGAAGAAGATGCAGAGAAAGGCGAGGAAGCCCATCGCCCCCAGCATCGAAACGGGAGCCTCCTTCGGCCGGAGCCCGCGGTCGACGTTGAAAAACACGAAATAGGGAAACTTGATCCCCGCGTGGAGGAACACGCCCGCGGAAGCGGCCTCGAGAATCAGCCAGGGCCAGAGCAGGTGCTCATGCTCGGCCGCGTGAATAATGATGGTTTTACTGGTGAACCCGCTCGTCAGGGGCACCGAGGAAATCGCCAGCGCGCCGATCGTCCCCAACACCATCGTCCACGGCATCGTTTTATACAGCCCCCCAAGCTCCGTGCACTTGCTCTTCCCCACCCGGTAAAGAACCGCGCCTGCCGCCATCCAGAGCAGGGACTTGTAAATGATGTGACAAAACGCGTGCGCCACCGCTCCGTTGATCGCTTCCGGCGTCCCGATCCCCGCGGCGCACACCATGAAACCCACCTGGTTGATGATCGAGTAAGCGAGGATGCGCCGCATGTCGTTCTCGAGCAGCGCGTAAATGATCCCGTAAACCGACATGAGACAACCGGCCCAGACGAGGATCTCCCATTCCGGAAAGCCCCGCAGCAGGGTATAAACCGCCGTCTTCGTCGTGTAAGCGCTCAGGATGACGCCGCCGAATACGCTCGATTCCGGGTAAGCGTCCGGAAGCCAGGCCGAAACCGGCGGGGCCGCCGCGTTCACCAGCATCCCGAACAAAATGAGCCACGTGCCGGTGCTGGGATCCGCGAACCCGTCGAAAGCGAACGAGCCCGTCGAGACCGCGGTTATCACGATGCCGGCAAGCAGGAGCAGCCCGCCGAACAAGTGAACGAGAATGTAACGCATCGCGGCGCCCGTTGACCGCCGCGTCTGCCTCGAGAAGATGACGAGCGTCGAACTGATGGCCATCATCTCCCAGTGCACATAAAGCGTGATAAGATCGCCCGCAAAGACGACGCCGAGCGCGCTGCCGATATAGACAAGCGCCGCCGTCGGTTCAAATCGGTCCCGCTGGACCCAGCCGAACCAGAAGGCCGCCGCCGCGTTAAGCGTGAAAATGTACCCGAACGCCTTGCTCAGCTTGTCGACGCGCAGCAGCGTCAAGTCGCCCAGCCCCTTGAACATCGACACCGTCGTCAGCTCGCCCTCCGGCAGTCGCATGATCAAGAAAAAGACCGCCGCGGGAAGCGCAACGAGGTAAACCCGCCGCGCCACCCTGGGCAGAAGCGGCACCAGCGCCGCGCCCAGTATCAGAATCCAGCCGGGATGAAGCTCAGTCATCGTCGTCCCCTCCCTTCTCCCCCGGCGCCGCCTCGCCGTAATAATCCTCACCGCGCTTGAGGAGTTCCCCGAGCCCCTTGGTCCCGAGGATCATCCCGGCGCAGGCGACAAAACCGAGGATCGCGTAAAAGCCGAACCAGCCGTCGAACACGAAGTGCCCCTTCCGCGCAAGGAACATCTCGGCGGCCACCGTCAACGCGCAGGTCGCCCAGAGCGTCCGCCACATCTTGCGGCGCGACTCCGGCCGGTCGAACCACTCGGTCCAAACCTTTCCATCTTCTTCCCTTTCGTCCTTCATTGCTCGCATCTCATGACCCCGTCCCCGGAACCAGTTCCACCATCAGTGCCACAAGGTCAATCGCAACGCCCGGAAAGAAGAAGCCGGCCACCGCGATCGTGGCCGTGACCGCGATCGAAAGGAGACAGGCCATTGGCGCCTCCTTTACCCGCGACCAGGCAAATCCCGGCGGCACCGCGTCGTCCCCGCCCGCCGCGAAGGGCCTCGGGAAAAAAGCCCGGTAAGCAACCGGCAGGAGGTAAGCCGCGTTCAGGATCGTGCTCACGAGAAACACCACGAGCATGGCCGGCCGCTCCGCCTGGATCGTCCCGATCACGAGGTAGAACTTGCTGATCAACCCGACCGTCGGCGGCAGGCCCGTCACGCTCACGGCCGCCACGAAAAAGGCTCCCATCGTCAAAGGCATCGTGCGCCCGATCCCGTTCAGCTGGCTCACGTATTTTCTGCCCGTCGTCACGAAGATCGCGCCCGCGCACATGAAAAGAGTAATCTTGCCGAAGGCGTGGGCCGCGATGTGCAGCATGCTTCCGCCTACCCCGCCCGGCGAAAGCAGCGACACGCCGAGAACGATGTAGGAGAGCTGCCCGATCGTCGAAAACGCCAGCCGCCGCTTCAGGTTGTCTTGGGTCAGGGCGATGAGCGACGTCGTGACCACCGTGAACGCCGCGATCCACGAAATTATGACGCCGAGGTCCATCTCCCGCAGGAAGTCCACCCCGAAAACGCCCGTGAATACCCGCAGGATGCAAAAAACTCCCACCTTGACCACGGCCACCGCGTGGAGCAGCGCCGAGACCGGTGTCGGCGCCACCATCGCGCCCGGGAGCCACGAGTGAAAAGGCATCACGCCGGCCTTGGCAAATCCGAAGACCAGGAGCAACAACAACACCGCCGCCTCCCCGCCACTCAGTCTCCCCGCCAGAAATCCATCCGGCGAAAAATCCAGGTTCCCTCCGGAGCGCAGGTAACAGAAAATCATCGCCGGCAGCACGAACGCCACCGAGGTCCCCAGCAGGTAAGTCAGGTAAGTGCGCCCCCCGGTCCGCGCCTCCCGATCCTGGTGATGCGTGACCAG
>JAHEJT010000009.1 GCA_024638765.1 Verrucomicrobiales bacterium | reverse complement strand
TCTGATTGTCTCTTGTTCGCCTTCCCCTCTCTCCCCCGTTCGCCCGACCCTTGGGCCCTCATGCCAAAGCCCTCCGACACCCCCCGCGTCCAACCCGTGTTACAAATTTGCCCCAACCTAATAATGGCCGGTGAACCGCAAGCACGGGATACTTGAGCTGCTAACCAACAAACCAAAGGGGGAACTCATGCTTAAATCCACTTCTCACCGCCTTCGACGCCTCTCGCCTCGCCCGCACACCGCCCTTTTCGGATTGCTCGCGCTGCTTGCGTTCGGCTGCTCGAAATCCGAAATCCACCTACAAACGCTCGCCACCAATCCACCCGACGAACGCACTCGCCCGTCGCCGGAGCTCGCCGGCCCGCCCACCGTATCTCCGACGGAGCCCGGAGCGGCGCCCGCGGTCGCGGAAATCGACCCGGCCGGAATGTCCGTGGCCGTCACTGAGGACGGCCCTGCGGAAATCCGCACCTGGCGCACCAATGACGGCGCCTCCTTTGAAGCCAAGCTGGTCTGGGTCTCCAGGACGGGATCCGCCCTCCGCTTCGAAAAAGCCGACGGCGAAAGCCTTCTTTACGCCACCGACCATCTCGCCGAAGAGGAGCGCGCCCTCATCCACAACCAGGTCGTCATCAAATAGCCGCCGGAAACCTGGGGCAGGTTCTTAACCTGCCTCAGTGTTGCCCGTCTCGAGAAACTACTTCTTCGGCTTCTTCGGCGGCCCCTGCTTCCGCAAAACCAGCACCCCGTCCTTGTCCCGGTCCAGCTCCCGGAACTTCGTCTTCAGGTTCTCCGCCTGCTTGCCCTTGGAATTGCCCATGAACTCCTGGAGCGTCAGCTTTCCGTCCTTGTTTCGATCGCGCGAGCGAAAGACGTCCGAGATGGTGACCGGCTGATTCGCTTTTCCTTTCCCTGTCGACGGTTTCGCCTTCGGCTTGAGGGTGGGCTCCGGTTGTTTTCCCTCGGGCTTCCCTGCCTTCGGCTTAGGAGAATCCGGTTTGGGTTTGGCTTGAGATGCGATTTTTGCGCCTCGCTTGGTGGGCGGCAAATTCGTAAAGGGCGGCTTATCAAAGGTATCGCCCTTCTCCGTGACCCTGGGATCGCCGGCCGTTTCCAAGATCCCGATAAGCTGGGCCGCCAACTCTTCCCGGGTCGCGGTGTAATCGGGGTTTTCAGCGAGGTTCACCATTTGATCGGGATCCGCCTTCAAATCGTAAAGCTCTTCCAGAGGGCGCTTGCCGAACGCCAGATGATAATAGAACGCCCCGCGCGCTTCCTTATTCTTCCGGTTGAGGACCAGCCATGCCTTGGTCGGACCCGCATCCACGTCTCGCAGCGAGACCCCGGTGTTCATAACCAGCTCTTGCTTCTTGGGAGCCGCCGAACTGGTAATCCCGAAGGGATTGCCCTCCGGCCAGCGGTTGGGCTTGAAATTGCGAATGTAGAGAAAGTCATCCGTCCGCAGCGCCCGGTGCGGGTAAGGCAGGTTCCCGCTGCGGGCGTTGGCGACGTGGCGCTCCCGGCCCGTCACCACGTGATTCCTGGCAAGATCGATTCGGCCATCCTTTTTGGATTTCAACAAGTTAACGATGCTTTTCCCGGTCATCACTTCAGGCGGTTCCACCCCTCCGGTCTCGAGAAAAGTGGGTGCCAAGTCCATGAGATTCACGAAATCAGTGACCACCCTTCCCCTGGGGACGGCCCGGGGCCAACGCGCCGCGAGGGCGACGTTGGTGCCGAAGTCGTAGAGATTCGTCTTGCCATGCGGAAACCCGGGAACTCCGTGGTCCCCGCTCACCACCACCAGCGTGTTGTCGAGTTCGCCCAGCTCCTTCAGCTTTTTGAGAAGCACGCCGAGTGCGGCGTCGAAGGCCATGGCTTCCCCAAGGTAATCCGCGAAGTCTTCGCGGATATCGTGCACATCCGGAAGAAACTTGGGCATCTTGCCTTTGAGCGAGTCCGGATCCAGTCCCCAAAGCTTTTTCCCGGAGCCCTGGATCCACTTGCGGTGGACGTTGGTGGGGCCAAACCAGTAACAGAATGGCTGCCCTTCCGGCCGCGCTTCCAGGAACGAGTCAAAGTTCGCGAGCACCTCGTCATAAAGGGTCTGCTTGGCCTTGGCGATCGACTTCCCCTGCTCCACCATGGCGGTCACGTTCTGCGAGAACTGGTTGAAGCGGCTCCCCGCCGATTCGTATTCGTGCTCGCGCTCCCCGTAGGGCGCATCACGCGGAGTCCCCGGGCTCCACACTTTATACGTCTGCCCAATGTGATACCCGGCCTGGTCGCGCAGCAGAAGCGGATAGCTCGGGATGGAAGCATCCCATTCGGCCCCGGATAGAATGGCGCCCCTTCCGGTGCGGAAGAAATATTGCCCGGAGAGCAGGGAACTGCGGCAAGGGGTGCAGGAAGGCGAGGTTACGAAGGCATTGGTGAAAAGCACGCCCTCCCGCGCCACGCGATCGAAGTTTGGGGTCTTGATCACGGCATTCGGCCCGGGACCAGGCTCGAGGTCGGCATAAGCGCTGGCGTACTTGCCCCAGTCGTCGGCAAACGCAAAGAGAATGTTGGGCCGATCGACAGCCGGAGCCGCAATCAAGGCCCGCATACTCACTGCGGCGACCCACGAAATCAGGAACGCGCTGTGTTTCATGTGCAAGATCCCAAGTTTACGTCACTCGATGCCCTTCAATCAACCAGCGACTCATCAATTTAAGGGATCTCGCCCTGGCGATTGGTCCAGGGATTGCCGCCTTGTCGGCCCGAGCCTCGACCGCCGGCAGGAGGGGCACCTTCCAAAACGATGGCCACGGCATCCGGGAAGGGGTTAGTCTGCGGGCATGCTCCACCCCTCCCGCCGCCAATTCCTCGCCCGATCAGCCGGCGCCGCCCTCGCCTCCTGGTCCCCTCTTCCTTTTTCCTGGGCTGCCGGCCTTCCCCGCGACCTCGTCATCCGCCGCATTGTCGGCTTCACGCTGGAATCCAAGCGCCCGAAAATGATCGGAAAAAATTCCCGGCGCGACACTCACGGCGATACCGCCCGCGATCTCATGGTGCGTCTCTACACGAACGGCAATATCGAGGGCATCGGGTATTGTCCTTTCCCGGAGAAAGCCATGGGCCATCTGCTGGGCACGCGACTCTCGGAGTTTTTCGATCGGCCGGCGCACGCCATGGTCAGTCCGTTGGGCGCCTTCTCTATGCCCCTCTGGGATCTCGCGGGTAAAGTCCTCAAGAAACCCGTTTACGAACTGCTCAGCGATGAAGTCGCGCGCGAGGAAGTGAGAGTCTACGACGGTTCCATCTATTTCGCGGATCTCCTCCCCGAGTTCGCCAAGAGCCCGCTCGACCGCTTCAAGACAGAAATCGATATGGGACTAGATCGCGGCCATCGCGCTTTTAAAGTCAAGATCGGGCGTGGTGCCAAGTGGATGGAGCGCGAGGCCGGCGATCAGCGCGATATCGACGTGCTCCGCACGATCCGCGAACACGCGGGACCGGACATCACCATCGGCGTGGACGCCAATAACGGTTATGATCCGGAGCGCACCCGCGCCCTCCTCGAAGCGCTGCCCCTGTTTCGGTTTGCCTTCCTCGAGGAAATGTTCCCTGAGGACGTCGACGATTACCACAAACTGAAAACCTATCTCCGCGCCAGAGGCTTCGATGCTCTCATCGCGGACGGTGAGACCCAGAGAAACGTCGAGCCCTTAAAGCCGCTCATGCGCGCGCAGGCCATCGACGTTTACCAACTGGATATGCGTCGGATGGGTTTCGAGGGTATTCTCGAGGAAGCGGCCCTGGCGCGGGCCCATGGCGGACTGGTGGCGCCCCACAATTGGGGTTCTTACGTCGGATTCCACATGCAGATCCACGTGGGACACGCCGTGGACAATTTTTACATGGCCGAACAGGACCCCGCGACCACGGACATCCTCGTGTCGGACGGGTACACGGTCAAAGAGGGTCGCTGCGCTGCGCCTGACACCCCGGGATTCGGGCTGCAGCTCGACGAGGAGAAATTCCGGTCCCAAGTGAAGGTCGCCTTCGACATCACCTGAAGACCTGCGGCAAAAAGGCCGCCGCAAAAGACAATCTCTCCGATTTACCAGCGCTTATCCGAGCGCCTGCGGTCGTCGCGTCCGCGTCCTCCTCCGCGACCACCCCCGTGACCGCCACGTCCACCGCCGCCTCCGCCGCCGCCGCCATACGACGGGCGCGGGGCACGCTCCTGGGCTTCGTTCACTTTGAGGTTACGGCCATTAAATTCCGTGCCATCCAAGTTCTTGATCGCCTCTTCCCCGGCCTCTCGGTTTTCATAGGTAACGAAGGCAAACCCGCGGGGTTTGCCTGTCATCTTGTCCATCGCATAGTAAAGATCCGCAATCGGTCCGAAGCGGTCAAAAACTTCGCGCAACTCAACCTCAGTGGATTCAAAGGGAATATTCCCAACGTACAATCTCATTCTTCTGCTTTCTTAGTTCTCGAATTCCAACCGCTGAGGAGACCACCAGGATCGTGGTGGCGACGAAGGACACCTGTCAGAGTTTTGTTGAGAGCCGTTTGAGGGCACCTAGCACTGACAGGGAGAAAAACGCCGCGAGAACTTGCAAGGGGCCCCCCTAAGTATTGGTAGAGCACCAACCCAACCACAGGGTCGCTCTGCTGACAAACCCAAATATTTCAAATTTCAGTCCTTCCCGCATTGGGACCCGCAAGTCCGGAGACTTCAGGCTTTTCCGCCTTTCCTCCTTCTGGAAAGCCACCAGAAACGGGAGAAGACCGGGCGGCCCGGCCGTTCTTATCCCCGGCCCTTCTTAAGAAGAGTATCCGTCCGGATGCGCCCGGTGCCAGTTCCAGGCGCTCTCCACGATCGCACGCAGATCGCCATAGCGCGGTTTCCAGCCCAGCTCGGACACGATCCGGCTGCTGTCCGCGATCAGGGTGGCGGGATCTCCCGCGCGGGGCGGACCCATCAGCACGGGGATATCCTCTCCAGTCACTTCCCGGGCCGTATCGACCACTTCTTTCACGCTGAACCCGTTGCCGTTTCCGAGGTTATAGGTGCGGCTCCCCTTCTCGAGCGCGCCCAGCGCGAGAATATGCGCCTGGGCCAGGTCACTCACGTGGATATAATCGCGCACGCAGGTGCCGTCCGGCGTATCGTAGTTGTCGCCGAAAATGGTGATGCTCTCCCGTTGTCCCAGCGCGACCTGGAGGATCAAGGGAATGAGATGCAACTCGGGGGTATGATCTTCTCCGCGTTCCTCGGTAGCGCCGGCGGCATTAAAATACCGGAGGCAGGCGTAGTGAACGCCGTAAATCCTTTCCATCCAGTGGAGCATCCTCTCGATAATGAACTTGGACTCGCCGTAGGGACTGCCGGGCACGATTTTTTCCTCGGGCCCGATGGGAATCTTCTCCGGGTCATCGAAGAGATTGGCGGTGGACGAAAGAATAAACTTTTTCACCTCGTGATCGGCCATGCTGCGGAGCACGTTGCAGGCGTTGGCGACGTTGTCGCCCAGATAGAGAAAGGGATTCTCCATGGACTCTCCCACCAGCGTCTTGGAGGCGAAATGCATGACCGCCTCCGGCCGGTGCTGCGCGAATAGTGAGTCGACTGCCTTGCGATCCGCGAGATCGCCTTCCAGAAACTCGGCGTCGGGATGGACCGCGGTGCGATGCCCGAGCGAGAGGTTGTCAAAGACCACGACTGCATGGCCTGCCGCGAGCAGTTCTTCGGTGGCCACGCTGCCGATGTATCCGGCTCCGCCGGTAACGAGTATTTTCATGAGGACGTGAAAGGAGGGGATAAAGAGCGCAGCTCGGTCTCAGGGGAAAACCTAACAAAACTAGCCGGTGAGTCCGGCGTCAAGGATACATTGGCGCCTGGAGTCGGGCGGGCGTTGTTTCCGCCCTGCGATCCACCTTCTTACGAAGGCGGCTGCATCCTCTCCGCTGAAAATGCAGCCGCGCTCGTGAGAGCGTGGTCCGGGGGGCCGTTACCGTGAGGCCTTGTTCACTGTTACAGTATTTTATGTTAATAATTTTTATGTAGCATTTTTATATTTGACACTATATACTGTCTCAAATGGAAAATCCATTTCGCTACGGGGAAATCGTCCGGGGAAAGGATTTTTGCCCCCGGTCCGCCCTGGAAAAACGCCTGCGCAACGCCTTTCGGACCGGGGAAAACACCGTAATCCTCGGGGAACGGCGCACCGGGAAAACCTCCCTGATCCTTCGCGCCGCGGAAAAGACCCGGGGCCGGCGCCTTTTCCGCCTCGATTTCCGGGGAATCAAGTCCATCGAAGACATCCTCCAACGCGCGGCCCGCGCGCTGGCGGACTTGGAAAAACCTGAACCCGCCCGAACCCGTCTTCAAGAGCTCTTCCCAAGCCTCCGCTTCTCGACTTCGACCAACCCGATCACGGGTCTCCCCAACCTCCATCTCGCTCCCCCGCCCCAGGAGATGGGCGCAGACCAACTCCACCCGCTCGGCGATCTTTGGGCGGAGCTGGACAAGCAGCGAAAAACCATCGTCGCACTCGACGAATTCCAGGACATCCTGGCCCTGCCCGACGCCCAGGAAGCTGTCACCGTGGTCATCAAGCGGGTCCAAAAGCTCAGCGCCATGCCCTTCTGCTTCGCCGGCAGCGTCCGCCACGAAATGGAGGCCCTCTTACCCGCCGAGAAGAGCCGGATTCCGAAAACCACGCGCCTGGAGGTCTCGCGGGATGATTTCGATGATTGGGAGAAGTTTCTCACCGGCAAATTCCGCACTTCCAAACGGAAAATCGATGCCGATGTCCTCGATCTGATCATCGCCTTTGCGGGGAACAATCCGGGTGACACCCTTCAGCTTTGTGCCGCTATCTGGCACGGGACCCGCACCAGCCAGCGCATCGATGCCGGCATCGTGCAGCGGGGCCTGGCAGGGGTCTTCCGCAGCGAACACAAAGGATACGAGCAGACCCTGGCCGAAGTCTCTTTCCAGCAGCTCGCCGTCCTGCGCACCCTCGCCCGGCTCGGCGGCACCTCGATCCAATCGAAGGCCTTCCTGCGCGACACCGGCATTACCCACGCAAGCTCCGTGAAGGCCGCCATGATCCGGCTTGTCGAGCGCCGCCTCGTCCATCACAACGGCGCCGCTTACCGCTTCTCCAATCCCTTCTTCAAAGCCTGGCTGCTGCGGGAGGGAGTCTAGGCCACTGCATCACGGGCGCCGGAGAACCACAGATGAACACAGATCTGTGGGCTCTCTCCCCGCAATTTCTTATTGCCCCGGCCCTCGGGGACTCCTAAAAACGTCTTCTCGCGTGCCCGTGTCCCGGGCGCGCTTTTACCGCTTCGCAAAAAAGTAAGCAGCAGGACCTCTCTCTCATGGCAACTAAGGTCGGAATTATCGGGGCTGGCGGCATGGTCAGCTATCATATCGACGGATTTAAAGCGGCAGGCGCGGAAATCGTCGCGATCGCAGATGTCGCCAAAGAAGCGGCCCAGAGAGTCGCAGACGCCCAGGAAATTCCCGGGGTCCACGGAGATATCGCCGAAATGCTCGCTATCGACGAAATCGACGCGGTCAGCGTCATCGTCCCCAATAAATTTCACGCCCCGCTCGCCATCCAGGCGCTGGAAGCGGGTAAGCACGTCTTCTGTGAAAAACCGCCCGCGCTCAACGCCGCCGAAGTCGAAGGCATGGTCGCCGCCGCCAAGAAGTCCGGCAAGCGACTCATGTTCAATTTCAACAACCGCGCCCGGCCGGAATCTTACGCCATGATGGGATACGTCGAGGACGGCACCATCGGGACCATCAACTCCGCCCAGGCGAAATGGATCCGTCGCACCGGCATCCCCGGCTTCGGCGGCTGGTTCACGACCAAAGCCATGGCCGGCGGCGGTCCGCTCATCGATCTGCTCCACATGGTGGATCTTGCGATGTTCTTCATGGGATACCCCGAGCCCGCCCACGTCATGGGGCAGACGTTCGACAACTTCATTACCGACAAACAATTCAAGGGCCCCTGGGGTCTGCCCGATGTGGCGGACGGCACCACCGATGTGGAAGCGGCGGCACACGGGTTCGTCGCCTTCAAAACCGGCCAGGTCCTCAGTCTCCAGGTCTCCTGGGCGGAAATGGTGAAACGCGAGGAGGTCTCCGTGGTTTTCCAGGGCACCGGAGCCGGGGGCAAGGTGGAACGCCTCTTCGCCATTGACGGCCTCGACCCCACCGCCATCGACAGCTGCGAACTCTACGTCCAGGAACAGGGAAACTCCGTCAACCGCTCGGTGGTGGTCGAGGAATGCGAAGACATGGGCCGCATCCGGTCGGCCAGCAACTTCATCCTGGCGATCGAAGGCAAAGAAGAGCCCCTCAATACCCCCGACCAGGCCCTCTCCCTCATGAAAATCATCGACGCCATTTACGAATCAGCCCGCACCGGAGGGCCGGTTGCGTGCTGATCATGCCCCTTCGGGGCAGTAAAAAGCAGCAAAGTAAAAGGTAAAAAGTTTCCTCAAACCCACGGTGCTCAAAATCTCTCCACCTTTTACCTTTCACCTTCACACCTTACACTTTCTGGGCCCCACCTTTTACTCTTTGAAGTCATGAAAAGAAAGTTACGCATGGGCATGGTCGGCGGCGGGCGCGGCGCCTTCATCGGCAATGTCCACCGCATGGCCGCGAATCTCGACGGCAAGATCGAATTGGTGGCCGGCGCTTTCTCGTCGGATCCCGAAAAATCGAAGCTCTCCGGTGAAGATTTTTTTATCGATCCCGCCCGCGCGTATGGCAGTTACCAGGAGATGGCGGAAAAAGAAGCCGCCCTCCCCGAGGACCAGCGCATCGATTTCGTCAGCATTGTGGTCCGCAACAACCTGCACTTCGATGTGGCCAAGACTTTTCTCGAAGCAGGGATCCACGTCATCTGCGATAAGCCGGTCACCTTCAACCTGGAGCAGGCTTACGAACTCCGCGATATCGTCAAGAAATCCGGGCTGGTATTCGCCTTAACGCACAATTACACCGGATATCCCATGGTCAAGGAAGCGCGCCGCATGGTCAGAGACGGTGAGCTGGGCCGCCTTCTCAAAGTCGTCGCCGAGTACCCCCAGGGATACGCGGTCGGCGACGTGGAGGGTGAGGGCCAGGGCCAGATCGCCAACTGGCGCTCCGATCCCGACGTGGCGGGCGCATCCAACGCCATGGGCGATATCGGGACGCACGCCCATAACCTCGTCCGGTATATCTGCGGACTGGAGATCGAGGAGATGTGCTCGGAACTGACCGCGTTCATTCCGGGACGCGAACTGGATGACGACGGCAACAACCTGATCCGCTTCGTGGGCGGGGCCAAGGGCATTATCTATGCCTCCCAGATCTCGAACGGAGATGAGAACGCCCTCAACATACGCGCTTACGGCACCAAGGCCTCCATCGAGTGGCACCAGGAGGAGCCCAACGATCTGATCGTCAAGTACGCCAACGCGCCGCGCAAAGTGTATCGCCGCGGCAATGATTACCTCGGCGAGGACGCCAAGAAATACAGTCGGACGCCTTTCGCCCACCCGGAAGGCTTTATCGAGGCCTTCGCCAATATTTATCTTGCCGCCGCCGAAGCCATGGCCGACCGCATCGACGGCAACAAGCCGCCGGCCGCAGGCTATGATTTCCCCGACATCGACGACGGCGTCGCCGGCATGGCCTTCATTCAGACCGCCGTCGAGAGTTCGGCGTCGGACCAGAAATGGGTGAAGTTTCCGGAGGTCTGAGCGCGCTGCGCGCGCGTAAAAGGTGCGAAAGTGAAACGTAAAAAGTAGTCGGACCGACCGCGACACCATACTCTCGAAACCTTTTACATTTCACCTTCATACCTTTTACTGTTATCTCTCCTACCTTTAACCTTTCCACCTTTAACTCTCTTCCGAATATGTCCCGCCAAGTCACTCTCTTCACCGGTCAATGGGCCGATCTGCCGATCGACACCATGATGCAGAAAGCCAAGCAGTTCGGATACGACGGTGTCGAACTGGCCTGCTGGGGCGATCACTTCGATGTCGCCAAGGCCGTCTCTGACGACGCCTACTGCAACGACAAGCGCGCCCTGCTGGACAAGCATGGGTTAAAGTGTTTCGCGGTCTCCAACCACCTGGCGGGACAGGCGGTCTGCGATAACATCGACTCCCGGCACGAGTCGATCCTGCCCCCGCACGTCTGGGGCGACGGTGATCCCGAGGGCGTCCGCCAGCGCGCCGCCGAGGAGATGATCAATACCGCCAAGGCCGCCAAGAAACTCGGCGTCTCCGTGGTCAACGGTTTCACCGGCAGCTCGATCTGGCACCTCATTTACTCTTTCCCCCCGGTCACCTCCCAGATGATCGACGACGGCTTCGCCGACTTCGCGAAGCGCTGGAAGCCTATCCTCGATGAGTTCCAGAGTGCCGGCGTCAAGTTCGGGCTGGAAGTGCATCCCACGGAGATAGCCTTCGATATTGCCTCCGCAGAGCGCGCCATCGAAGCTCTCGACGGCCACCCGGCGTTCGGATTCAATTACGACCCCAGTCACTTCGGATACCAGGGCGTCGATTACGTGAAGTTCATCCGCAAGTTCTCGGACCGTATCTTCCACGTGCATATGAAGGACGTGGGCTGGTCCGAGTTTCCCACCGAGGCCGGCGTTTTCGGCGGGCACGTGGAGTTCGGCAGTCACCGCCGTTACTGGGATTTCCGCTCGCTGGGCCGCGGCAATATCGATTTCGAGGAAATCATGCGCGCGCTCAACGACATCGGGTACGACGGACCTCTTTCGGTGGAATGGGAAGACTCCGGGATGGACCGTGAACACGGCGCTGCCGAGGCCTGCGAGTTCGTCCGCAGCGTCGATTTCCCTCCCTCCGCGCTCGTGTTCGATGCGCAGTTCGATAAGGCGAATCAGTAGGAGTAGTCCCCACACTCCGTGTGGGGAAATCTTGTCGATCCCACACGGAGTGTGGGGACTATTTTACCACGTCCTTGAGAAGCGGGAAGGCGTGCGATAAGAGATCGTTGTGATCCGCGCCGGGGACCGGGTGCCATTGGATTCGGTCGGGAGCCATCCCGGCAAGCGTTTTTCCCATCGTAACCGGGATGATCCGGTCGTCTTCCCCGTGGATGATAGTCACCTCCAGCTTTCCTTCGCCCTTCTCCTCGCGCGCGAGAATTCTTTCCAGCGGTGCGCGGTTATCGTACTGATGCCGCAGGAAACGTGACAATGGCCGGCCCACCACGGTGGCTGCCATATCCCGCATGGAGGTGAAGGGTGACATCAGGACGATCCTGCGCATTCCATATTTTTCCGCCGCGGTGAGGGCGGCGGCAGCGCCCAGCGAATGCCCTAGCACTGCGGCGCCGGCAAGCTTATCCCCGTTGCCCGGCGCGCCCGCCGACTCGAGATACGCGCGCAGCGCCCCGTCAATGGCCTCAGCGATCGTTTTCGGAGAGGGCTTCCCTTCACAGAGCCCGTATCCCGGGTAATCAATGAGTAGAAACCCGGAATCCGCCGCGGCGGGCAGGGAGTCAATCAAGCTCAGCCAGTCGAGTGCGCGGGCGCCGTTGCCGCCGAAAAAGAGCCAGAGCCGGCGCGGTCGCGGGCCTGCCTCTCCCGCCTCCAGGGGCGGCAGGTAGAAGGCCGTTTGTTTCGCCTCACCAACTCGATACTCGAGAAAGCGGGTTCGTTTTCGGGCATACTCGAGATCGCTCTCGGAATACCCGCGCGGGTAATACATCATCGACTCCTGGCGGAAATAGAGCAGGGCCGCCCAGGCTACTCCACAGAGTAAGACGGTTAGGAGCACAGTCGTCACGAGGCGTTTCAGTCGGTAGAGGGAGTCCATGGGGTCGGCGCGCGCAACGTCTTGGAGTGCGGTGGCTTGGATGTGCGTCCCAGGTTGTGGGACAACGTCCCTACTCACGTGGACACCGCTTTGGATAACTCTGTCGGTGAGGACGCCTCGATCCAAAGCGCCGCCGAGCCGGCGCACTCCAAAGGTGCCTCCCAGGCTTCGGCCCCTTACTTCAACCGGACGATGATGGAATTGTTGATACCCTGAGAAGGCGAATATGCGCGCAGGATCATGACGTTTCCCTTGAAGCGCTTGCGCTCGCGCATCGCTTCGGCCACGGAAGTCACGGGCACGCGATTGACATCGGTAATGATATCTCCCGATTTTAGCCCGCTATCGCCGGCGCTGGACGAGGGATCGCTATTCTGCACGAGGACCCCTTTGATGTCCTCAGTAATCTGGAACAGGCCTCGTAAGCGGGGCGTCAAATCCACGATGGTGACACCTTCCAGAAACTCGTCCTCCACCGGTTCCTTCTCCCCGGGGGAGCCGCCAAAAGATGTTCTGCCGGCGGCGAATGCGTTCATATCCAGTTTCACAAGCGTCGTGGTCAGCGTCTTTGGCTTGCCGTTGCGCACAATCTTGAAGGTCACCTCCGTGCTGGGAGGCGTGTTCCCGATATCAAGACGCAATTGATTCATGTCGACGACCTTCTTACCCTGGTATTCCACGATAAGGTCATCGTACCGGAACCCCGCTTTATCAGCCGGGGTGCCTTCGTAAACTTCGTCCACCAGGGCCCCCGAGTAATCCGAGCGGCCCAGCGCCTCCGCCCAATCGGCATCCATGGCGCGTAGTCGCACCCCGAGCAAGCCGCGCTGCACGGTCCCGCCGCCGTCCAGCAACCGTTCCACGATATTCAAGGTCATGTTCACCGGGATGGCGAACCCAATGCCGATATTGCCCGCGCTAAATCCGCTGCCGCTGCCCTGAATCGCCGTATTGATCCCGATGACCCGGCCCTGGGCGTCGATGAGCGCCCCTCCGGAGTTCCCGGGATTGATGGGCGCATCCGTCTGGATAAAATTGGCGCGATCCACGATGCCCGGCTCGTTGCGGCCGAGGGCACTGATGATCCCCATGGTCACGCTTTGCTCGAGCTCGAAAGGATTGCCGATTGCGAGCACCACGTCCCCGACGCGCGCCTTGGAGCTGTCGGCGATGGTGGCGGCGGGAAGATCTACGGCATCGATTTTCAGAATCGCCACATCGGTCGCTTTATCGCTCCCGATGATTTTCGCGATGTAATCCTTGTGCGCTCCAGGGAGCGAGACCCTGATTTCGTCGGCGCCATCGACCACGTGGTTGTTGGTGAGAATATAGCCGTCGCTGGTTATGATGACCCCGGATCCAAGGCCTCGCTGTTTACGCTCCATCTGCTCCGGGAGACCGAAAAAATAACGGTAAAAGGGATTGTTGAAAGCCGGGTTGTCCCGTAAGTCGACTGCCTTGGTCGTGAAGACGCTGACCACGGCGGGTTTGGCTTTGTCAATCACATCCGCGTAAGTCGTGACCACGCCCCCTGCTTTCTTGAGAGGAGTCCGGTCAAAGATCAGACTTTTCTTGAGCTCGGAATACTGGGGACCCTTGGCGAGTGCCGCAGGATTCGAAACGAGGACAGCCGCAGCCACTCCAAGGACTGCAGATCGGAAGATCCAATGAGATGCGATTTTCTTCATGCAAGGAGGATTAGTAACTAGTGAGTCGAGTGTGGCGGGCGCGGCCTCCGTGAGACACGCGCATTAAGTGACACCGGTAAGGATACGAATCACAGCCGGTCTCGGATGTAGACACAGCGTAATCGCAATTCGTTGAAACAAAATAAGAATTTGCCCCGGCGCAGGGGCCCGGAGACTAGAAACTATCTCATAAATCATGGATGGCTCAGCGATAAAGGATTTCGATCTCATGCAAGGCGCAGCGCAGGAACGGGTATCCACCCGTGACCAAGCTGCAACGCGGCCTGAGGGTGAAAGACTTATCGCCCGCAGGGCCGGTCCAAATCAATCCGCCGAAGCCGCAGACCTTACTGCCACATTTTTCTCCCGCGGGACCGTGCAGGATTTATGAGATGGGTTCTAAGCAAGCCGGGATCTCCCAGCGGATTCAGGCCCGCAAGCCGGGCACCCGCCCGTAGGCGATGAACTTGCCCTTCCCCTCCTCTTCCGGCCAGTCGAAGTCGAAGATATCGACGGGATGACCGTGCTTGCCCCGGGCCCGGGAGCTGCGGGCTCCGAACATGAGGTGCCGTCCCGTGCTCCGGTCTTGCCCCATGTAAATCATGACGTGGGTCACGTTGGGCACCCGGTGGACGTTGTAGGTGCCTTTCCAGAAGAGGAGATCTCCCGGCTCGAGCTCGCCGAACACTTTGCCCGGCGTGGTCCAGAGGCGCAGCTTGCGGAGGGTGCCCTCTTCCCGCAGCCAGGCATACTGGGTATTGGCCTGGCGGGGCGCCATCTCGATGCCGTGGCTCTTGAGGAGGTATTGGACCGCTCCCGAGCAATCCAATCCGCCCTTCCGCGGATCGTTGGACCCGTAAACGTAACGCAGTCCTCGCTGCGATAACTCCTCGCAGTGCGCCAGAAGCGCAGGCAGGCGGTGGGAAGAATCACTGCCAGGATCATTGCTCGACAGTGTTTTCGCCGGCCGCTGCGGAATTAAGGGGGACGCTTCGATGGTGCCCCGCTTCGACTTGGGAGGCGGACTCTGCACCGCGGCCTTCGACTCCCAGGACGACGCGGGGGCAGAGGCTTTCGGTGCGGGGGGCGGGCTCTTCACGGCGGAAGGGGCGGGCGCGTGGTTGCGGGCCGGTTGCACCACGGCGGTGCGGGCGGGCGATGAGGAAGCTACCCTCGGGATGATCTGCGGAGCCGGGATCACGGTGGCACGCGCGATGGCCGGCGCGGGCGCCGGACGCAGCCGGGGCACAGCTGTGGGTGCCGGCGCCGGCTCGGGTCTGGGCGGAGTGCGGTACCCGCGAATGCGCGCCTGCCGCTCGGACTCGGGGAGCGAATTGAGATAATCGATCCATTGCTGCGAGCGGCCCGGTGACGAAGCGGCGCGCGCTTTACGGAAAGTCGCAGCCGGAGCATTCTCCTGGGCATGGGCCGGCCGGTGTCCCGGCGGCAACAGGAAGAGGACGAAAACGCACAGGTAATGGAGCCGCCACCCTTGAATCCGAAGGAGAAGGGACGCCGAATTCGGGCAGGAATCGAGAGACATTACGGAAGAAGGCACGGGACCTGATAAATAGTAAACTAGTTCTAATAATCATATTTTCAAGAGTATTTCCCTCCCTTCTCGCTCTCTTGTGGGCCCTGGATTTCAGGCGTATAGGATAGTCACAGCCCCGCAATTCCGCTTCGACCATGGCTTCCCACCAGGCACACTCTCCTCCCTCCGCTTCTGCCGGAGACTTTACTCCGGCGGAGCTCTCGCGGTATGCGCGCCACCTCACCCTTCCGGACGTGGGGCTCGAAGGGCAGTCCCGCCTCAAGCAGGGCTCCGTCCTCTGCGTCGGCGCCGGCGGCCTCGGTTCCCCGGCCACCCTTTATCTCGCCGCCGCCGGTGTCGGCCGAATCGGTATCGTCGATCCCGACATCGTTGATTCCTCAAATCTCCAGCGCCAGATTCTTCACGGTGACGACGACATCGGAAAATCAAAGCTCGTCTCCGCCGAAGAAACACTTCGGCAAATCAATCCGCACGTCACACTCGAACTTCACGAGACGCGATTCGAGAGTTCCAATGCCATG
This sequence comes from Verrucomicrobiales bacterium, assembly GCA_024638765.1. Classification (GTDB taxonomy): domain Bacteria; phylum Verrucomicrobiota; class Verrucomicrobiia; order Verrucomicrobiales; family DEV007; genus JAHEJT01. The sequence goes on along the minus strand of JAHEJT010000009.1, from coordinate 45,429 downwards.
GAGATGGTCGCCGATTACGACATCGTCGTCGACGGCACCGACAATTTCGCCACACGTTATCTCAGTAACGACGTCTGCGTCCTTCAGAAAAAACCGAACGTCTATGGCTCTATCTTTCGCTTCGAAGGACAGTGCTCCGTCTTTGCGCCCCATCTTGGCGGCCCTTGTTACCGATGCATGTTCCCCGAACCTCCGGATCCCGGCATGGTCCCCAGTTGCGCCGAAGGAGGTGTTCTCGGCGTCCTCCCCGGGATCATTGGAAGCATGCAGGCCCTGGAAGCCATCAAGATCCTCCTTGAAAAGGGCGACTCCCTCCTGGGTCGTCTCGTCCATTTCGATGCGCTGCGCTTTCGCTTCCGGGAATTTAAGCTGCGCCGCGATCCCGAGTGCCCGGTCTGCGGCGATCGCCCGACGATCACCGAGCCCATCGATTACGACGAGTTCTGCGGACTCCCCGGCGCCGCGGCCGCCGCCGAATCCGTCCCCTGCATCACGGTCCAGGAACTCCTGCAGCGGCAGAAAACGCCGGACCGCTTTCTTCTCCTCGACGTCCGCGAGCCCTTCGAACATCAGATCTGCCGAATTGAAGGCGCCAGGCTCCTGCCTCTCGGAGAGCTGCAGGAGGCGGTCGCCGAATTGCGCTCTGCCGGGGAGATCGTGATCCACTGCAAGAGCGGTGGGCGCAGCGAGAAAGCACTGCGCCTGCTCCAGGAGCACGGAATCGAAAGCGTCGTCCACGTCACCGGAGGCATCGACGCCTGGCGCGCGGAAATCGATCCGTCGCTGCCGAGCTATTGAATCCGGTCACATGTTTGAAATCAGCAAGCCCCTGCTCGACGCCCTGCGCTGCCCGGAAAGCGGCCAGGCGCTACGGCTGGCCTCGGCGGACGAGATCGCGGCGCTCAACGCGCGGATTGCTGCGGGCGGCGCGGCCAATCGCGCCGGTGAACCGCTTTCATCCCCGGTCGAAGGCGGTCTCACCCGCGAGGACGGCGCGTTCGTGTATCCCATCCGCGGCGGGTTCCCGATCTTGCTGATCGAGGAATCGATTGAAATAAAGTAGTCCCCACACTCGGTGTGGGGGAACCTTCGAAAAAACCCCACACGGAGTGTGGGGACTACAATATATCCAACTCCGGCCGAAAATCAGCGGCGTGATACGAACTTCGCACCAGGGGCCCGGACGCCACGTGACGGAAGCCTTTTTCCTCGGCGATCCCTTTGTATCGCTCGAATTGCTCCGGCTCGATATACGCTACCACGGGCAGGTGTTTGGGTGTGGGGCGCAGATACTGCCCCATGGTCAGCACGGTCACTTCATGCTCTCTCAAGTCGTCCATGGTCCGGAGAATCTCTTCCTCCGTCTCACCGAGCCCCAGCATGATTCCGCTCTTGGTCGCCGCGCGGCCGGCTGCCATCTGTTTCGCCTTCTTCAGCACCGACAATGATCGCCCGTATTTCGCCCGGGAACGGACGAGCGGGGTCAACCGTTCCACGGTCTCGAGGTTGTGATTGAAAATGTGCGGCCGCGCGTCCATCACCTTCTGCAGCGCCCAATCCTTGTCGTTGAAATCGGGCACCAGCACCTCGATCACGATGCCCGGACACTCGCGGCGCACCGCTTCGATGGTCTCTGCAAAATGTGCAGCCCCGCCGTCCTCGACATCGTCTCGCGCCACCGCAGTGATGACGACGTGATTCAAATTCATCCGGGAAGTCGCTTCTGCAACCCGCGTCGGCTCGTCCGCTTCCAGGGCGAACGGTTTGGCGGTCTTCACCGCGCAAAACCCGCAGGCTCGGGTGCAACGGTCCCCCGCGATCATGAAGGTGGCCGTCCCCTGACCCCAGCATTCCCAACGGTTGGGGCACTGGGCTTCCTCGCACACCGTGTGCAGTTCGAGATCGGAGATCAGCGCCTTCGTCGACCAGAAGACCGGGTTGTTCGGGAGCCGCACCTTGATCCATGAGGGCTTTTTCTCCCGGTGGAGCGATGGATCGGTCTTGCAGGACATGATTCGGGATCAATTTAACTGGCACCCGTCAAAACGCAATGGCGCAGTTAGGCTCCGGGGAACTGCCCCATATTCTGAAACATCAGAGGTTGTTCAGAGGTCATCGCCGCTCGCTACAGAACGTCGTCTGATAGGGTCATTCATTGAACCGACGCTTCCTTGGATGTGCCATGATTCTGCACCTGACGTTGTTGAGCTTTCTGTTGCTTCAGCCAGACGCGAAGCTCCAGAACGCGGCGAATGGAAGGTTGCCCTCCACCCGTTCGAGCCTGTCGAAAAAGTATCAAGGCACCCGCTTTGGCTAGCATGGGTCTCCGACGAATTGGGTGAGTCCGATCTCGTTCCCCTCGGTATCGGCGACGAAGGCAAGGATTATGGGTTCGCCCTCTCTTCTTTCCGGCTCCATCACCGCCTTCGCGCCGCCCTTGAGAGCCGCGGTGAACGCAGCTGCCACGTCCTCGAACTCCAGTGAGAGCCCTGTGCGAACGCGAGCGCCATCGCCGCCTCCGTGGATTCCTAGGATTGCGTCCCCGTGCCGCAACTCCGACCAGTGGGGAGATGAGAATGCTTCTTCGAAGCCGAGGGTGTCACGGTAAAACGCCACCGCTCGATCCATGTCTTGCGCCATCAGCACGAACTTGACTGCTCTCGGTCTCATATTCTGTGCCTAACGTGGTATAGGCAGAAAACTTTCCGCCTATTCCGGACGAGTGTATCCGGGATAGGCGGAAAGGAAAGGCAGTTTTCTTTTGGAGCGCCACCCCGGCAGCGCGACTCTCACCCCTCCCCCACCCGCGTCCGTCCCTCGAGCGCCCGGAACAACGTCAAGTCATCGGCCGCCTCGAGCCCTCCGCCCGCCGGCAGCCCCTGCGCCAGACGCGTGATCTTCACCCCATACGATTCCAAACTGTGCGCCAGGTAATGTGCAGTGGCTTCTCCTTCGACATCCGATCCCACCGCCAGGATCACTTCTTCAAACCCGCCTTCGTGCAGCCGCTTCCAGAGACCTTCCAGATTCAAGTCTTCCGGACCGATATTGTCCAACGGCGAGATCCTTCCGCCCAAGGTATGATAAAGCCCCCGGTAGGCGCCGGTGCGCTCGAGAGGCAGGATGTCGGTCGCTTCCTCCACGATGCAGAGGCTCTCGCCCCTGCGGCTTTCATCTCCGCAGATGGCGCAGATTTCTTCGGTCGCAAAGAATCCGCATATCTGGCAGGGCGCCACCCGTGCCTGGGCCTGGGTCAGCGCTTCCGCAAGATCGCCGACCGCTTCACTCCCCGCCTTGAGGAGCCAGACCGCAATGCGCTCCGCGCTGCGCGGACCGATGCCCGGCAGTCGCTTTAAATTCCCGATCAAGGTTTTGATCTCAGGCGGATATTCGACCTTGTGCACTGCGTTCTGCTTCTCGAAAGAATCGTCGGCCGCGGCATCCACTCGATTCCTCCGCCACCCTGACCTGTTTATCCAGACATTGATTCCAGATCTTCTCCTTCGCCATCTTCAAAGGGCCGGGGATGCAGCAAGAACTGGCGCACCTTCACCAGGTAATGCTCCAGAGGGAGATCTGTCTTCCCATTGAGCCGGGCCTTGTCGAAGGATTCCAAAGCGGAATCGTACTTGCCCTCGCGATAATAAATCATTCCCTGCCAGAAAGCATCCCTGCTCTTCAATTGATCGTCCGTCAGGCGCCCCCGCTCATCCAGAATTTCGTAAACCTCCGCCATGACGTCCGATTCCTCCATGTAAACCATTTCCATGGGCCGCACCTCGACGAAATCCTTGGCCTTCATGTAAGAGGAGGCCGAAATGAGAATGCTGGAGCCGTAGGTCGTATTCAGGCCGCAGAGACGCCTGGAGAACTCAATCTCTCCGCCCAGCGCACTGAAGTAGACGTCCCCGCGTGAACCGAAAACTCCCGTGGTCAGCTCACCGGAACTCACTCCGATTCCGTAATCCAGGGTTTGAAACCACCGGCGCTCGCACTCGGTATTCAAGTTGGTGATGCGCCGCTTCAACTCCAGGGCCGCGATGCAGGCGTCGGCCGCATGATCGGATCCGGGTTGGATCCCAAAAAATACCCGCACCAGGTGGGGGCGTGATTCGTCCACGTAAGCGCCTTTAGATACCAGGTGTTCGGCCGTGTTCTTGAGCAGCAGGTTGGTCAATTCCACCAGATCGTCGGGCTCCAGCTCCCGCATCAGGGCCGGATGATTGAAGACCCGGCAGGTCAACACGGACACTTCCCGGCGAGCGGCTTTCATCGGGAGATCCCCGTCCGAAACTCCCAGCAGCTTGTGAAAGGTGTCGGGAGAAATACGCGAGCCCATGACGGCATGGATGAGACGCTTGCGCTGACCTTGCCGGGTCCGGGAATAAGCCATGCCCAGGATCAGACTGAGAATGATCGCCAGGAATCCACTGAAGGGCTCGAAGTAAATATCGTGCAGCGCCAGCGTCGGGGACAGGCTGAAGACCAGAAACGCCGCGCATACCGCCACCGTTACTTTGAAATTGGCGCGCGGAATATCGATGGCGGCCCAGGCGATGCCGAAGGCCAGAGAAACGAACACGGCGAACTGCAGGATGTCCGAGAAGGTTTTACCGGCGCCGCCTTCAGGCATGAGACCGCTCTCTTCGTAAAATTCGAAAATACCGCCGCAAGCCTGCAGGAAGATTCCCGTCTCATAGAGAAGAAACACCAGAGTGCTCGTGATGAGGCCGATGACGATGCTGACTCCGATGTATCTCCACATGGTCTCTTGACCCTCCCTGCCTTTCTACCGCCCGTTGCCAGGGGTTCCGCCAACATGACAGACTTTATCCCGGACAACAACCCCTCTCCTGCGCTCCCTGCCATGCGCCGGAACGGCGGGGTCCCATCCGGACCTCGCCGGTCGGCGGTCAACCGTCGCCGGCCGATTTTCCGTACGACCGGACCACCATGTCGCTGAGAAAACGGTCGGGATTTTCGATCGCTTCCTTTGGCAAATCGAAATCTTTCCTGCCGGTATTCTTTTCAATCAGTTTCAGGCCAAACTGGTAATCCCTGAACAGCTCGCGGCACATTTGCAGCGTGCTCATGTTCTGAGAGATCCCGAGTTCGCCCAGCGCCTTGAGAGCATCGGGCTGAAACATCAGCCGCACGCCGTGCTGGCTCTCAAATTCCTGGGAAAAGCACTCTGCCTCCGCCGCCACTTTGACGTCGGTAACCTCCTTGCCTTTTTCCCGCAGTTCCTCGAGCAACTCTTCTCTGCGATGAATGAGATTCTCATCGATCGACAATTCGGAAATCGCCGAACCCGGCAGTTCAAATTTAAAGTCCCGCAAGAGACGCTCGCACACCGTCATCAAGCCGCGGGCGCCTGTGTTTTCCTCTGCAGCTTGCTCCGCGATGTGTTCAATCGCGGAGTCCTTGAATTTGGCCCGGATTCCAAATGCCTCGAACTCGCGCTCATACTGCCGGAGCAGGCTGCCCTCGGAATGCTTCATGATGTTCACAAAATCCTCGGGCACCAGCTGTTCGCAGACCACGCGCACCGGGAGTCTGCCGATGAATTCCGCTTCGAATCCGTAATCGATGAAATCCTGGGTGGTGACGTGCTTGAAAAGCTCTTCGTCCATCGGCAAGTCGTGAACTTCCGCTCCGAACCCGATGGCGCCCTTGCGCAGGCGCTTACCGGCGATTTCCTGCAGCCCCGAGAACGCGCCGCTGACGATGAAGAGAATGTGACGGGTGTTGATGGTATCACCAGAAGCAGATCTCCCCTGCTGCATGTCCATCATCGCCTGCATCTGAGATTGGATGTCCATGGGATTACGCAGCGACACCTCGGTTTCTTCCATCAACTTGAGAAGCGTGGTCTGCACTCCCCGGCCGCTGACATCTCTGCCAATAAAGTTCCCCTGCGTGGCGAGCTTGTCGATTTCATCAATGTAAATGATTCCATACTGCGCCAGCTCCACATCCCCGTCGGCCTTGCGCACCAGTTCACGAATCAAGTCGTCGACGTCACCGCCGACATATCCCGTTTCACTGAACTTGGTGGCATCCGCTTTGACGAAAGGCACCCCGATCAAATCCGCGATATGTTTGACCAGGTATGTCTTTCCCACCCCGGTGGGTCCAACCACGATAACGTTTTGCTTGGCGAACTCGACTTCACGCGCTTTGGCGGGATCTTCCTCCTCGATCCGGTTGATGTACTTGGCGTGATTGTAATGATCGCAGACCGCGATCGAGAGGACCTTCTTGGCCTCGTCCTGTTTGATGACGTATCGATCCAGGTAATCTTTGATGTCGCGGGGCCGATGGTGGAAGCGAAAAGCTTCGCTCTTCCCGCCACGGCGGGGTTCCATACCGTCATCGTCATCGCCTTCCTCCGGGCTCGGGGGGGACGACATCGTCGTGAAGGACACCGCGTCGCCGAAGTTCGTCCGCATGAACTCGGAAAGTTTTCTTCCTATCTCTTCGGGCGTGGGAATGTGGTCATCCTTTTCGCTCATGGCGGAAAACCTCAGCCAGAATGCGCGCCGCTTCAAGCGCGATTTTGATAGCTGAGGCTGTTTTCTACGGGGCCCTCTAAGAGCCCGGTTCCGCCGGCACAGCCGGTGCGGCGGCCGGCCCGGGTGCGCCGAGCCGCTCCCAAATGGTCCGAAACTCTTCGTTTGCAGCCACCAGAGACTTCGCAGCGCTATCTGCCGCCTCTTTCACGCCTGTTTGCCTTGCAAAGAAAATGTATTTCCATATTCGCCGCTCCCGATCCTCTCCCGCCGCGAGGCCCCCGAAAATCTGTTTTGCCATGAGCAAGAGCCCGTCGGCGCTGACACTGGAAAATGGCAACGTCGTCTCGCCAAACTCGAGCCGCACATGAATCACATCCGCAGTTGCTCCGCTGATCGTCCCGGTCAGGGCCGGAACTCCCTCGCGCAAGATTTCACCGCGATACCCATGCACATTCAAGTCCGCGATAAGCGTTCCGGTAAACCCTGAGGCCTCGGTCCAGGCACGTTCCTGATCCTTGCGCAATTGCAGCACCTCCGGATCGCTGAACTCCGCGCCACCCAGGACATCCAGGGCCTCGGAAAATTCACGCGCCGGTCCCAGAGATTCCAGGGAGGCGATCAACTCGCGCAGGGCCTCCATTTCTGCGGTTTTCCTCTCCTCTGCGAGCCGCTGTTTCTCGGCGACGCGCATCTCTTCGATCTTTGCGGTCTCGTTCTGCAATTGCGTCTGGAAAAAGCGTGCCCGGCTTTGGCGATCCTTGAGCAAACGGACGCCGCTACCCTTGGTCCGCAGCGCCCCTTCCAATTCTTCATACCTGGACAGGGCGGTGGCGAGTTCTTCCTGATTCATGGAACTCCGTGGACGTGGCATCGTCTCGATCATTTTCGCATCGGAAAAAAAATCGTCGAGCAAAGGCAGATAACTGTGAATCCATTCGAGCTGTTTTGGCGGCGTCGATTGCCGGAATGCCTCGAAAAAGGTGCCTGCCTCTTCGTATCTCCCGTGCTGCCAGTTTTTCAGTCCGTAAGCCAGCCAGGCCATTGCGCCCACGCCGGTCGATTGCGCTTCGTCGAGAACTTCTTCCATTACGGGCAGATCGCGTTTGAGTTGTGCCGCCGACTCGAGGAAGAATCCGGTCACCTCATCGTCCTCCGGCATGCCTGCATAGAGCGCCTTCTCCTCGAGGGCAGCAAAAGCCTGTCTGGACGCAGGCATCTTGCCCTCGAGGAGAAAGCTGACACCCATGTTGTAGAAGGTCCAACTGAGCGTCGACCGCGAGACGCCGGGCGTCGACGCCAGGGATCGGAATCGTTGAATCGCCTCGCCGGGTTCCCCGTCCAGAAGCAGCGCCCGGGCCTCCGCGAATTCGCGGGCGCTGTCGGATCCCGCCAGAGAGTCCTCCTTCAGATACTCCTCCATTGCCAGAGTATCTTGCCGGCCAAGGCTTCGGCCTGGATCCGGGCCGTAGGTATTGAGAAGGAGATAGCCGGCGAAACACAAGAACAGCACCGCAACCAGGAAAAGCATCCGCTGGGAATAAGGCCGATGGGCCTCCTCGGTGACACCTTCCCGGATCAGCGTGCGCGCGCTGTTCAACTCCGCAAGCAACTCCTGGTAATCCTGCTGGCGATCCTTCGGTTTGCGGGACAGCATCCGGTCAATGACCCGGCAGGTCGACTCGGTGATGTGAGGCGCCGCGTTCTTGAGTGAAACCGCCTTGGACTTCATCCTCTTCAAATCTTCCAGGGAAGAAGTATCCGCGCTGAACGGCGGTTTCCCGGCCAGGGCGTGAAACAGGCTCGCTCCGAGGCTGTAGACATCGCTCCGAAAATCCTCCGGCTCGTCATGCAATTTTTCCGGCGGCACGTAATACGGTGTCGCCCAGATCACGTTGGATTCGTCGACGTCCTTTCCCGCCACCAGCGCCAGGCCGAAGTCCACAATTTTCGCCACCTCGTGCTTCGAGAGGAGAATGTTGCCCGGCTTGATGTCCCGGTGAATCAGACCGGTTTGATGTGCCGCGCGGAGGCCCTGGGCGACCTGGATCGCGATCTCCAGTGCCCGCGCTTCGTCAAGAGTCTCTTCCTCCTGGATGATGTGCTCCAGGCTGGTGCCCTCCACCAGTTCCATTGCGATATAAAAATACTCCTGGTCCCTCCCCACCGAGTAAACCTTCACCACATTGGGATGGCTGATCGAGGCGGTGAGACGCGCTTCGCGCTCGAACTGATTGGTGAGTTCGGTGTTCTTCGTGTAATAAGGGTGCAGAATCTTGAGGGCGACGTCGCGGCCCAGCTTGGTGTCTTCCGCCACGAACACCTGGCTCATCCCGCCTTCGCCAAGGAGACGCTTGATTTCAAAATGATCGAAACGCGTCCGCACCCGGATCAGCTCGGCACACGACGGACAAGGCACCTTTTCATAAGGGCCGATGTGAGAAACATCGATCACCTCCCCACATTCCGGACAGGTGTTTAACAGGGAGGATTGGTCGTTGCCCGGCATCGGTGAGATCAGAGAGAGATTACCACCCCGCGGATGGACAAGCAACGCCCGGCTTCCATTCCAGGATGCGGCGGTCCCGCGCACAGTGATCCTGCCACGCCCTTGCCGATCGGGCAGGCCCAATCTTGTCATCACTTCCAGGAACCTCCAGATTGCGGGATAGCCTCTGGTCGCTGACATGGAAATTCTTATAACCGACGACGAAGCAAGTGGGATGCGCCTGGATCGCTTTCTCGCCAGTCAGCTTCCAGAATGTTCACGCTCGCGAATCCAGTCTCTGATCAAAGACGGCCACATCCTCTTTAACGGAGTCCAAAGCAAACCGCGGCAACCGGTTTCTCCCGGTGATACCGTCCTCGTCGACCTGCCCGAGCCTGTGCAGGCCACCGTCTCGCCCCAGGAAATCCCGTTGACTGTCCTTTTCGAGGACGCAGACCTCCTCGTTATCGACAAAGCCTGCGGCATGGTCGTCCATCCGGGACCCGGAAACGCGGACGGCACTCTCGTCAACGCCCTCCTGCACCACTGCGACAACCTCTCCGGCATTGGAGGAGTGCTCCGGCCGGGAATCGTCCACCGCCTCGATAAGGATACCAGCGGTTGCCTGGTGGTGGCTAAAAACGACGCCGCCCACCGCGCGCTCAGCGCCCAGTTCGCGGATCGCACGGTCTCGAAAGAATACCTCGCCGTCGTCGACGGCCGGCCGCGCGAGGACCGCGCCCGCATCGAAAACCGGATCGCCCGTCATCCCGTCAACCGAATGAAGATGGCAGTCGTGGCGGCTCCCGCCGGCAAACCTGCCGTCACGGAGTTCGAGGTGCTTCACAAGCTGGAGCACGCGTCCCTGGTCCGCTGCGATCTGCACACCGGGCGCACCCACCAAATCCGTGTCCACATGAAAAGCCTGCGCACCCCGATCCTCGGAGACGAAATCTACGCCCGGCCGGAGAAACAGAAAGTCCGGGTCCCGCGCCTCATGCTGCACTCATGGAAATTGGCCTTCACCCACCCGGCGAGCGGAGAACGCCTCCACTTCGAGGCCCCCGTTCCCGTGGAATTCGCGCCCTTTCTACCAGAAGAGGGCTGGTGATTTCCGATTTCTGATTTCCGAATAACCAATAGCTACCCGTCCCCCTGTTTGTTTTTGTCATCCTGAGCGAAGTCGAAGGATCTCTCTCAGGTTGGACAGGCGCCCTGCCAACCGCCAACGCCCGGAGGCTGGGGATGCTCCCGAACGTTTTAGGGAAATCGCACCCGCAGAGTGGGGAGTGGGATCCTTCGACTTCGCTCAGGATGACAGATCATGGGTTCGTCACCAGGGCATGGTCACCCAATACGCCACAACCCTGAACCCTAAACTGTGCACCCTACTAACGAATAACCATCACCGATCTCCCCCCAGCTCCCGGTAAAGCTCCCCCAACTCATGCCGAGTCGCCGCTGCTATCGCCGCGCGCGCCATCACCCGCTTGACCTCTCCCCGCGTGATCTTGATGCCCGCCCGCCGCTCTTCCCAGCCGCCTTCACGAATCAAGGCCAGGGTGCGCACCCCGAACAGCATCGGTAAGGCCGTCGCGAGACGCAAACGCCGCGGACGAAGACTCTCCACGTAGGCCAGCCCCTGCCCCAGGCAAGCCGCGCATTCCTCCTCCCAACGCCGGGAAATTTCCAACAGCGCTTCCGGCTCCTCCCGCGCGCGTCTCAGCGTGAGACCGTCCGCGCGCAGTTCGTCCTCGGGCAGGTAACATCTCCCCGCATCCAGGTCGCGCGGCAGATCGCGGAGAATGTTGACCAGTTGCAGCCCGTCGCCATAAGCGATACCACGCTCCACCATGACCGGTTGGGCCTCCAGGGCGCATTCCTCTCCCAGCTCCGAAAAACACAACGCCGTCCAGAACCTCCCGACGCTTCCCGCGACGAGATACGTGTACTCATTGAGTTCCTCGCTGTTCTGCAAGGCGCGCAACTCTGTGGCTTCGGGAAAACGCTCCACGTCCAGACTCTGCCCTCGGATAATCTCGCCGAGCACCCCGCGCACCTCGGGACCCGCCGGCGCCTCCAGGGCATCCAGCCATTCCAGGCAGGCCGGCAATTGTCCTATCAATTTCTTCTCACCCCCATTCCCGGTGTGCGGCGCCACCTCCCGCGCGAGCCGCTGCCAGTCCCCTTCCTCTCCTTGCCCAGACACCCGATCCGCCAGGCGATCCAGCCAGCGCAGGCGTGTCTCCGCCTCCAATCCCGCCGCATCCGCCACCGTATCACTGGCGCGCGCCAGCAAGTAACCCAGGCTCACCGGGCCTCGCAGCTCCCCCGGCAACAACCGCAGGGACAGATAAAAACTCCGTGAAACCCCCTTGAGAAGATCGCCCGCCAGGCTCTTCTCGTATCGGCGAATTGAGGCGGCACTCCCCATGACTCTGCAATTTCAGTGATTACTTGCGGGACCCCACACTACGGGAGAACATTTAAATTCCAACTGCAATCCCCAGTGCCGCGCCACCTCTACGTCCATATCCCCTTCTGCCACCGCATCTGCCCTTACTGCAGTTTTCATAAGCATTTGCCGGGCGACACGAATATCGCGGCTTTCGTCGACTCTCTCCTCGCGGAGCTCGAAGCCCGGGTCGCCGATCATCCCACGATCCCTCGCACCATTTACTTCGGAGGGGGCACCCCGAGCTTCCTCAGCCGCGCCCACCTCCGCACTCTCCTCCAAGGGATTCACGATCGGCTCAATCTCTCGTCGCTCGAGGAGTGGAACCTGGAGGCCAACCCGGCGACTTTTGATCTCGAGAAAGCCCTCCTCCTGCGCGAGCTCGGCGTCACCCGGCTCAGCCTCGGCGTCCAGTCCTGGGATCCCGGTCTCCTCGGGGTCCTCGGCCGCGATCACTCCCCCGAGGACGCCACTTCTGCTTTCACAACCCTCCGCGAGGCCGGCTTCGACAATATCAACGTCGACCTCATGTTCTCCGTCCCCGGTCAGACCACTGCGCAATGGGAAGATACCCTCGAAAAAACCCTCTCCCTGGAGCCGGAACACGTCTCCGCGTATAACCTCACTTATGAAGAAGACACCGAGTTCATGGAGAAATTCCGCCGAGGCGTCTTCACGGAGTCCGAGGACGAAAACGCCCGCTTATTCGACGTCGCGATGGAGCGATTGGAGTCGGCCGGCTTCCGGCATTACGAGATTTCCAATTACAGCCGGCCCGGGTACGAATCCGCCCACAACCGCGCTTACTGGAACGGGGAAGATTACCTCGGCATCGGTCCGGGAGCGGTTTCCACGATTGCCGGCCGCCGCTGGAAGAACATCGCTGATACCGCACAATACATCCAAAAAATCCGCGAGACCGCACCGGTCATCTCCGAGACGGAGGAACTCACGACGAAAGCGGCCGCCAATGAGGCCGTGGCTCTGCAATTGCGCACTGCCGAAGGCTTGGCCCTGGAGCGCGCGCCTCATCTCACCGAGGCGGATTTCCAGCCGTTGATCGAGGAGGAGCTCCTCGCCCGCCGCGACGAGCGCCTCGTCCTCACCCGCCGCGGAAAATTCGTCGCCGACGCCATTGCGGAGCAGTTGCTTGCTTGAGCCCGCCCACTTGTTGGCGTAGGCCCTCTCTTATTCTGTCATCCCGAGCGGAGTCGAGGGATCCCTCTACCGCAGCGGACGTTTTCGATCCATCTGATCCCCGAGCGTATCCTTGCTCGGCGAACGCCATAGCGAGCGAGCGATCCCGTAGGATGAAGAGAAGAGTTCCCGCCCGATTGCGAGATCCCTCGACTCCGCTCGGGATGACAAAAAGGCCGAGATGACACAAGAAGAGGGCCCCACAAACCTTTTACTTTCCGACCTTTCACCGGGCGCCGAAGGCGCTCACACGTTGCTCCCGTGCCAACGCAGCTTCTGCTGGAGAATCTGGAAGAAGGTCTGTCCCGGCATCATCACCAGGGGCAGATCGAAGGGCGCCCGCGAGACTTTGACCGCCGTCTTGGGACCGATCCGGCGGATATACTGGCCATCGACCGAAAGCACCACGTCGTCCTCCTCCTGGTCGAGGGCGCTGACTTCCACCACGGAACGGTCGGGGACGACCATCGAGCGGTTGGCCAGTGCGTGAGGACAGATCGGAGTCAGCAGAAATACCTTGGCTTCCGGCTCGACGATGGCGCCTCCCGCGGAAAAACTGTAAGCCGTTGATCCGGTTGGCGTTGCGATGATTAACCCGTCGCCGCTGTAATTACTGAAGAATTCCCCGTCGATCCGCGCTTCCAGGGAAATAATCCCCGTTGCATCGCAACGATTGAGAGCGGCCTCGTTGACCCCATAAAGGGACACCGGTTCCCCGTTCTCACCCGTCGCCTCGACCTGGAGGACGCTCCGCTTGCTGACATGGTAAGCTCCCTCAGCAATCACCCGCACGAAATCATCGAGATCCTCAGAGGTGGCCGAGGTGAGAAACCCCAGGCTGCCGATGTTGATCGCCGCCAGCGGCCGCAAGTTCTCACCCATCCCATGCACCACGTGCAGGATGGTCCCGTCTCCCCCGAGGACGATCACCAGGTCCGCTTCCTCGGATAAACCCGATAACTCCGGACCCGGCTCGGCCTTGATCAACTCCGCCGATCCCTTCTCCAGGATCGTGGGAATTCCCGCTCCGGCGAAAGCTTTGACCAGTTTCGGAAGCAAATCCCGGGCCCCGGGCTTCGACGTATTCGCAACAATTCCTACTCGTGTCTCAGCCATGCCAGGAACTCCCGGTTTCCGTCCGCGCCTCTTATAGGTGAATTCACCACCCCTTTCCAGACCTTATCCAGATCCCCTTCGACGCATGCGCGGATCTTTGCAACCGCCTTTTCATGCAGATCGTCGTCCCGGACGACACCGCCTTTGCCGACCTCGCCCCGCTCCAGCTCGAATTGCGGCTTGATCAGGCACACCAGGTCACCCTTCGCCTTGAGGACCCCGAAAGCGGGGCCCAGGATCAAGCGCAGGGATATGAAGGAAACATCGATGGTGACGACATCGACTTTCTCCGGAAGATCTTCAGGCGCCAGCCGGCGTGCATTGAATTTCTCCATCACGACGACACGAGGATCGTTCCGCAATTTCCAGACCAACTGGTTGGTGCCCACATCGATCGCGTAAACCCGCGCCGCCCCCCGCTGCAGGAGGCAATCGGTAAACCCGCCCGTGGAGGATCCGATGTCCGCACACACCGCGCCCTCGGTCCCGATGGAGAACGCTTCCAACGCCTCTTCCAACTTGAGGCCGCCTCTCCCGGCGAAACGCGGTTTTTCTTTGATGGCAATCTCTTCCTCCCCGGTAACCGACATCCCCGGCTTCGCCGCCACCGCACCGTCCACGAGGACTTCCCCAGCCAGCACCAGCCGTTTCGCCTGCTCCCGCGAATCACACCTTTCCGATTCCGCGAGATACTGGTCGAGACGGATTTTTTTTGGTGAGGACATTATCGTGCGAAATCCGATAAGTAGGTGCGAGCGTGAGCGAGTACGGCCTCGTCGCTGCGAGGCACTCGCTCACGCTCGCACCTACGCGCCCCTCCCTCTACTCGCCAGGATCTTCCGTGGTGTTGATCGCATCGATCAAGAGGCGGAACCGGCCGAAACTCCGGTTCTGCGGAGTGAAAATCAGGCGCGGCAGATCAAAGATAGCGACCTCGTTGGCCTCACTCTTGAATGCTTCCCCGATCTCAAACTTTCCTTTTTTGACGAGATCACCGAACTCGTCATTGAGCCGTTCCAGATCTTCCTTGCCGATTTTTCTCCGGATCCGCATCACCATCTTTTCGCCCACGTGACGGTAAGAATGAAAGATCTTGTAAAACTGTCGAATCTGATCCACCGCGTCATCGACGTCGTCGGTAATCCGGAAGAAATCCAGGTCTTCCTCGGAAATCAGCTCCAGCCGCAGTAAGTGCTCGCGCAGGAATTGGACGAAGGTCTTCCAGTAACTCCCACCCGGGGCGTCAACCATCACCATGGGAAAAATGGAGGCCTTGCCGGTTTGCATCAAGGTGAGGACTTCAAAGCATTCGTCCATGGTCCCGAACCCGCCGGGGAACAAGGCCACCGCGTCGCACTCCTTCACGAAGGTCAGCTTGCGCGTGAAGAAATAGTTGAAGTCCAGCAGCTTGGCATCCCCGTGGATGGTTTCGTTGGCCTCCTGCTCGAAGGGCAACTTGATGTTCAACCCGAATGAGTGCTCCCGCCCGGCGCCGCGCTGGGCCGCACCCATGATCCCGTCGCCGGCCCCGGTGATCGTCATGAAATTGTGCTCCATCATTTTGCGGGTGAAAGCTTCCGCGGCCTGCGCCTCGGGTTTGTCCAGCGGTGTCCGCGCGGAACCATAAACCACCACCTTGCGCCGGTCGCCGTACTTCCAGAAGACCCGGTTGGCGCCCCGCATCTCCTTGAGACTGCGGTTCATCATCTTCAGCTCGCCGGGACCAATCTCGTCATGCCCGATTTTCAACGCTGTGATGATCAGCTCTTCAATGAGTTCGTTGTGTGGCTGGCAGCCCCATCCTTCCACCAGGTCCACCACTTGCTTGTCGACGGCATCGTCCCCGGTGGATCCATGGTGATGCGGCAGGGCATAGATCCCGCCCCCGGTGAAATCCCGGTCCTGAAATTCCGTGCGGTCTTTAGCCTCTTTTTCTTTGCTTGTGCTCACGATTGGTTGCTTTCTCCGGGAACAGTCGCCCCCGATAAAAGAATCGAAATAAAGCATTAACTCGGGCGATTTACAAAGCTTTCGGTTCTCTCATCTCCATTCGGCGCGCCTCCACCCTGTCCTTGCTCCGGTGCTACCGGTTTTTTTGCTTTATTCCCCGGCGCTTTGGCTGCTTCTTATTGCCACCTCATGATCCCCGCGACTGATGACCTCCGTGTCGACAAGCTGACCCAGCTGATCGCGCCCGCTGTCCTCATGGACGAACTGCCCATCACGGAGCAGGCCGCCAGGATCGTCGTGGAGTCCCGCCGTGCCGCCGAGCAGATCATCAAAGGTCAGGACGACCGCCTGCTCGTGGTGGTTGGTCCCTGTTCCATCCACGATCCTGCTGCCGCATTGGATTACGGAGAGAAGCTCGCGAAATATGCCGCCTCGGTGTCCGGTGACCTCCTCATCATCATGCGCGTCTATTTCGAGAAACCGCGCACCACGGTCGGTTGGAAAGGTCTCATCAACGATCCCGGCATGGACAATACCTTCGACATCAATCGCGGTCTCCACGTCGCCCGCCGGCTGCTCCTGGATCTCGCCGCCAGAAATGTCCCCGCGGGCACTGAGTTCCTCGATACCATTATTCCGCAATACGTCGCCGATCTCATCTCGTGGGGCGCTATCGGCGCGCGCACCACGGAGAGCCAGGTGCACCGTGAGCTCGCCTCCGGGATTTCCGCACCCGTCGGCTTCAAAAACGGGACCGGGGGCAGCGTGCAGATCGCCATCGACGCCATCAACGCCGCGCGCCACCCGCATCACTTTCTCTCCGTCACCAAGAGCGGGGACTCGGCCATCGTCAGCACCCGGGGTAATGACGCCTGTCACGTCATCCTGCGAGGCTCCTCCGACGGTCCCAATTACGACGCCGAAAGCATCGCCGCGGTCGTCGATCGCCTGCGAGACTCCGGTCTCGATCCCCAGGTCATGGTCGATTGCAGCCACGGCAACAGTCTCAAGGACCATAATCGACAGCCGGGCGTCGCCGCAGATCTTGGCACACAGATTTCCGCGGGCAGCCGCGCTATCGCCGCCGTGATGCTGGAGAGCAACCTCGTCGAGGGCAAACAACCGCTCCATAACGGCTCCCAACTGACCTACGGCCAGAGCATCACCGACGCCTGCATGTCCTGGGAGACAACCACCGAAGTCCTCGACAAGCTCGCGGAGGCGGTCAGAGCGCGGCGGCGGACGAAGTCCGAGTAATCAGTTATCAGTGATTAGTTATCAGGGAAGTCCGCTGGACGTGCCGCGTTCCGGCCTGATAACTATAAACCAATAACTAATAACGGACGCGCTCCGCGCGTCACTTCCTGCTCAACCGGTAAAACAAAAACCCTCCCAGACTGAGAAACACCAGGTTAGGGAGCCACATCAGCAGAAAAGGCATGGCTTTCGGATCGTCCCGGAAGGTATCCGCGAAGATGATGAAGAGGAAGTAGACGCACGCGATGATCATGCTGAGGGCGAATCCGATGGACGTCTCCCGCCGTTGCGCCGTAACTCCCAGGGGAATTCCGATCAGCCCGAAGGTGATGCAGGCCATCGAGAAAGAGTAACGCTTGTTCAGTTCCGTCCGAAACTGGGTCTTTTCCAGGGTGCTCAGCTCTTCGCTCCGCAGCATTTTCCGCAGCTCGCCATCTGTCATGGTGCTGGGACGAATCTTCTGGCGTTTCTCCACCAGTTTCTGCAGGGAAATCGAGATCGTCGTCGAAGCGGCGGAAACCGCGTTGATCTTGGAGAGATCCCTGACGTCGCCTTCGTTCTTGGTCTCAATCCGCGCGTCGAACAAATCCATGACCATGAATTTCTCGCCCTCGATGTCCTCGTTATGCACCAAAGCGGTGTCCGCCACCACGAATCGGACCGGTCTCTTGAAATCGTTCAGCTCGATGATCTGGAGATTCTTGAGGACTTCCTCCCCCCGTTCCTCCGAGAAAGCCTTGTCTCCGGTGTAAATCACGTATCCGGGAAAATCGTCCAAGACTTCGTCCTTATTGAAGAGCATCAGTGGATTATCCAAGGCCATTCCCAGCACCATCCCCTTGACGCGCGCCTGCGCTTTCGGCGCTACGGACACGTTCAGCCACAAGGCGATCATGCTGAAGATCGCCGCCAGCAGCAGCACCGGCGCACAGATGCGCGTCATGCTTAATCCCGCCATCCGCAGGGAAGTCAACTCGTTGTCCGCCGATAAGCGGCCGAACACCAGCAGCACCGCGGTGAGAAAACCCCACGGGATCGTGAAGATCAAGGAGAACGGAAGCACGTTGGCGATGAACTTGAGGACGTAAGAGGCGTCCAGTTCGGGGTGTTCCACCAGTTGCTCCAGAAGCTCTTTGAAGATGTTCCCCAGCACCAGGACTCCGCTCAAGACCAGCACCGCGAACCCCGCCGTGGTGAGGACCTGCCGCGAGACATAGCGATCGATGATTCGCCCTAGCTTCGGGAATTTACTGAGTATGCTGAGCGCTTGTTTCATCGTCTGCACCGCGGGGGCCGCCGCCGGCGCCCTCCCCCCCAGTGACCGCCAATGAACAGCACCCCCATTAGAAGCGCAATGCCAAAAGCACACCCGCCAGAAATCCCGGAATTCCAACAATCCCATCCCCCCAGCCCGCCACCTCCTTCCCCACTTGACTTGCCCCATTCCCGGTCCCATCTTCAATCAACCAGTTGACAGGGGTGCTGAAACGATTCAGCTGAGATTCCCGTTTTGTATCCGCGGGGAACCCTTCGAACCTGATGCGACTAATATCGCCGCAGGGAGCTCGACCACAGATTCCGGCCGATCATTTCCGCCATGCTGTCACCGAGTTCCCGGCAGCATGGCTTTTTTTAAAATAGATACCCCCGCCGTTTCTCCTCTGCTCTTCCATTTTTCATTTTCAATTTTCCATTCGCCATGATCGCCACTAAAGATCCCGCCCCTTCCCTCTTCCCGAACAGCCGCCGTATTTACGTCGAGGGACGACACCACCCCGCGCTCCGCGTCCCTCTTCGCGAGATCGCGCTCTCGGAAACCAACCATCCCGATGGCCGGGTCGAAGAGAATGCGCCGGTCCGCGTTTACGACACCAGCGGTCCCTGGGGTGACCCCGACTTCGCCGGGGACGTCACCAACGGCCTCCCGGCCCTTCGCCGCGACTGGATTCTCGCGCGCGACGACGTCGAAGAATACGAAGGCCGCCAAGCCAAACCCCAGGACGACGGATACCTCTCCGAAACCCACCGCGCTAAATCCAAGGATTCATCCCTCATCCTTCATCCTTCATCCTTTGCCTCCCAGAAGCCCCTCCGCGCTCTCCCCGGCAAAACAGTGACGCAACTGGCTTACGCCCGCCAGGGTATCATCACCCCGGAAATGGAGTTCATTGCCCTCCGCGAGAACTTGGGAAGAGAAGAAATGGCCCGCTCCGCCCGTGACAAGGTAGGGCAAGGCGTCCCTGCCGAGCCGTCGTCGTCAAGCCGAACGCATCTCCAGTTCCAACACCCCGGAGAAAATTTCGGCGCTGCGACGCCCGAATTCATTACCCCCGAGTTCGTGCGCGATGAAGTCGCCGCCGGGCGCGCCATCATCCCGAATAACATCAATCACCCCGAGAGTGAGCCCATGATCATCGGGCGCAATTTTCTCGTGAAAATTAACGCCAACATCGGGAACTCCGCGGTCGCCTCCTCCATCGAGGAAGAAGTCGAAAAAATGCGTTGGGCCACCAAGTGGGGCGCGGACACCGTCATGGATCTTTCCACCGGGAAAAACATCCATGCCACCCGCGAATGGATCATCCGCAACAGCCCGGTCCCCATCGGCACCGTGCCTATTTATCAGGCCCTGGAAAAAATCAACGGCGTCGTCGAGGACCTCACCTGGGAGATCTTCCGCGACACCCTCATCGAACAGGCCGAGCAAGGAGTCGATTACTTCACGATCCACGCCGGGGTCCTCCTCCGCTACATTCCCCTCACCGCCGACCGCGTCACCGGGATCGTCTCGCGCGGCGGCTCCATCATGGCCAAGTGGTGCCTGACCCACCATCGCGAGAGCTTCCTCTACGATCACTGGGACGATATCTGCGATATCATGGCGGCTTACGACGTCAGTTTCTCCATCGGTGACGGCTTGCGCCCCGGTTCCATTGCCGACGCCAACGACGAAGCCCAATTCGCCGAACTCAAGACCCAGGGCGAACTCACCACGCGCGCTTGGGAAAAGGGCGTCCAGGTCATGAACGAAGGACCCGGTCACGTCCCCATGCACATGATCCAGGAGAACATGGAAAAACAGCTCGACTGGTGTCATCAAGCGCCTTTCTACACCTTGGGACCGCTCACGACTGACGTCGCGCCCGGGTACGATCACATCACCAGCGGCATCGGCGCCGCCATGATCGGCTGGTACGGGTGCGCCATGCTCTGTTATGTCACGCCGAAGGAACACCTCGGTCTGCCGGATCGCGACGACGTCCGCGAGGGCGTCATCACCTACAAGATCGCCGCCCATGCCGCCGATCTCGCCAAGGGACACCCGGCTGCCCAGGAACGCGACAACGCCATCTCGAAGGCCCGCTTCGAGTTTCGCTGGGAAGATCAGTTCAATCTCGGGCTCGATCCCGATCGCGCGCGCGAGTTCCACGACGCCACGCTGCCGCAAGACAGCGCCAAGACCGCCCACTTCTGCTCCATGTGCGGCCCGACCTTCTGCAGCATGAAAATCACAGACGAAGTCCGCGAGTACGCCAAAAAGCAAAATCTCACCGAGGAGCAGGCTCTCGAAGAGGGCATGCGCGAAAAGGCGGACGAGTTCAAGGAGAGCGGCTCGGAGTTGTACTCTTGAAGTGGAGGGCAACGCTTCGTCGTTGCCGCGATCAAATCGGTTGATCCGCGCATGCCCAAAGACCCCATCGATTCCCTCGCCGCCCTCGCTTCCGAATCGGGCCTGACCCTTCTTCTCATCGGCGCCCACGCCCTTCAGGAACTGGGTGTGGCCAGGCAGACCTTCGATCTCGACCTCCTCATTGCCGAAACCGATAAGGACGCTCTCGCAACCCTTATCGAGTCGGAAGGTTACGGCTCCGTCGCCGAAACCGAGAACTTCCAACGCTTCAGCCATCCCGCCGCCGAACGCATGGATGTCGACGTCCTCTTTGTGGATCCGTCGACATTTGAAAAGCTGGATGCCGACAGTGCGCCCGCCAAAGTCGGCGCTTCCGCACTCCGCATCCCCTCGCCCGCCCACTTCATCGCCCTCAAGCTCCATGCCATCCGCAACGACCCGAAGCGCGAGGCCCGCGATCTCGGCGACATCACAGAGCTGCTCCGCGCCCGTTCCGAGGCGCTTGCCCCTGAGGAACTCGAGGAAATCTGTCGCGCGCACGGCCCCCAGGGTGTTTATTCAAAGCTCAAGGTTCTGCTCTGATCCCTGCCGAACCAATCACATGCCGGACGCCGCAAAATCTTTCGATCTCCCTCAGTTCGAGATCCCCGATCTCCCTCCGAAACCTCTCTCGGCGCGCGATTACCGTGCCTGGCTTGCCGAAAACCGGCGGCGCCTTCTCGAGGCGGGCCGGCTCGAACACATCCTCGCCGACCCGCAGCGCTGCCCCGTCGACGCCCGCTTCACGCTCCCGAACGAGAAACCGTGAACCCTGAACCCGAGCCCGCCCTGAGCCTGTCGAAGGGAACCGAGAACGTCGCCGGCGACCGGCCCGACGAAGCCTTAGCGGTGGCGGAAGCCGCCGAGGACGACATCTCGCACATCCTCAAGAAGATCCGCCGCATCGAGCTGAAGACCCGCGGCATGGTGCGCGAATCGGTGGGCGGCGAATACCATTCCGTCTTCAAAGGCGAAGGCATCGATTTCGACGACTTCCGCGAATACCAGCACGGCGACGAAGTCCGCTCCATCGACTGGCACGTCACCGCCCGCTTGGGCACGCCATACATCAAAAAGTTCGCCGAGGAACGCGAACTCACCGTCTTCCTCGCGGTCGACATCAGTCCCTCGGGCGATTACGGAAGCCAGGACCTCAGCAAGCGCGAACTCGCCGCCGAAGTCGCCGCCCTGCTGGCGTTCAGCGCGCTCCAGAACAAAGACAAGGTCGGCCTCATTCTCTTTACCGACGAGGTCGAGTTCTATCTGCCGCCGCGCAAGGACGCGTCCCACATCCTGCGCTGCATCCGCGAAATCCTTTATGCCACGCCCAAACGACCCCGCACCGACCCCAGTCGCGCCCTCGAATTGCTGGTCCGAAGTGTCTCCAAACGATCGCTGGTCTTCCTGGTCTCGGATTTCATCTGCGACGATTTCTCCCAGTTACTGAAGCCCGCCAGCATCAAGCACGACGTGGTGGCATTGCAGATCAGCGATCCCAACGAGTGGGAGCTGCCGCGGGTGGGGTCGGTCCGCTTTCACGACCCGGAAACGGGCGAGCAAATCGAGATCGATACCTCCAGCAAGTCGGCGCGCACCCGCTACGCCAAACTGCAAGAGGAACACCAGGATCGCCTCGACACTCTTTTTCAGCGTCTCTCCATTGATAAGATTGACCTGCAAACCGACCGGGATTATCTCCCCGCCCTTCACGCCTTCTTCAAACGCCGGGAAGGGATACGGGCGTGACGCCCGTGCAGTGTTCAGAAACAAGATACCACCCCTCTGTCATCCTGAGCGAGCTTGCGAGTCGAAGGATCTCCCTCAACACCCCATCGCACGATTCCCCCCACCCGCCCCAAAGTCCAAGACTTCCCCGGATTACGAATTACGTTTAAACAGTAACGCCCAACGGAGCACAGAGAACTGAGCACCGAGAACTGAGAACCCTAAATCGTGAACCCGGAACCTGCGCCGCCCGACATCCGCGACATCGTCCCGCCCCCGGAACTGCCGGATGTCCTGCAGATCGTGCTCATGGTCGCGTGGGTCTGCTTCGCGCTGATCGCTGTCGGCGGCCTCGGGTTTCTCTTACTGCGGCGGATGCGACGGCAACAAGCGCCCGCCACGCCCACTCCCCAACCCCGGGAACTTGCGCTCGCCGAACTCGACCGCGTCCGGGAGGGTCTCGACGAACTGACTCCCAACGAACTCGGTGTCCGTGTCTCCAATGTGATCAAGGAATTCGTGCACCGACTCTATCGCGACCCTTTGCTCTTCGAAACTTCAGAGGAATTCCTGAGGCGCCTGGAAACCAACGCCACCGGCATTATTCCCGAACAGCTCCAGACTCGATTGGAGAATTTCTTCGCGAGCTGTGATAGCGTGAAATACAGTTGTGTCCCGGACGCCCGAGACAATGCGCTGCCCCTCCTCGAGGAAGCACGCAGCATTGTGAAAGACGATTCCGACGCCCTCGCCCATGGATAAATTTGTTTTCGCAGACCCCTGGTACTTTCTGCTGCTACTGCTGGTCCCGGCAGTGCTTCTGCTGCAGGGGCGCCATGGCGCCAGGGCCGCGGTGGCGTTTTCGTCCCTGCATATCGCGCGTCAGATCGGCACCCCCGTGCGTGCCAGCATCAGCGGGCTCCGCTTTTCCTGGATCCTGCTCCCGCTGACTCTCACCATCTTCGGAATGGCGCGCCCGCAAACTCTCAAGGTCACGGAAACCATCAAGGAAAGCGGCGTGGAAATGATCGCCGCCATCGATATCTCACGCTCGATGCTGGTGGAGGATTTCACCGTCAGCGGCACCCGCGTCACCCGGCTGCAGGCAGCCAAGAAGGTGATGCGCGAATTCATCCAGGGACGGCCGCACGACCGCATCGGCATCGTCGCGTTCGCCGGCCGCCCTTACCTGGCCAGTCCTCTGACCCTGGATCACAACTGGCTCCTGGACAGCATGGAGCGCGTCAAGATTGGGATCGTGGAGGACGGCACCGCCATCGGATCGGCGGTCGCCGCCAGCGCGCGCCGGCTCGATAAACGCGAGGCCGCCAGTAAAGTCGTGGTCCTCCTCACCGACGGCGCCAATAACTCCGGAAATCTCACTCCGCGCACCGCGGCCCAGCTCGCCAAGACGCTCGGAATCAAAGTTTACACCATCGCCGTGGGCACCCACGGCGAGCACATGATTCCCATGCCCTCCGGAACCGCCGTAATCCGCCAGGAATTCGACGAAGATACGCTTAAAGACATCGCAACGATCTCTGAGGGCGCCTATTTCCGCGCCCAGGATACCTCGAGCTTGAAACGTATCTTTGGAATCATCGATAAACTTGAAAAAACCGAGATCAGCCGTCATACCTCCGTGGAAGCGAAAGACCTCTTCCCCTGGCTCCTCGGCACCGCATTCTTCACCGGTCTCTTCCTCTTCATCGCCCGCGACACCTTTGCGCGGACTTTGCCCTGACGGAAAGAATGTCTAATGACGAAATACCCAATGACGAAAGAATTCCCAAGCCCGAAGCCAGAATTGACCATGTCCCGTCCACGCCTCCAATTGCCAGCGCAGCCCTCTGGAATTCGGATTTCCGATTTCGACATTCTTTGGTCATTCGTGATTCGTCATTCGTCATTTCCCCTTAGAGAAAACGCGCCATCTGTCCTTTGAACGAGTCTATCACCTTCGCCCAGCCCGTCTGGCTTTACCTGATCCTGGCCCTGATCCCGCTGCTGATCCTGAGGTTCAGGAGCCGGCGCTTTCGTGAACTAGCCGTCGGCTCCCTGGTCTCCTCCCGGCTGCGCCCTCACTTGATTGTGGGCGAACGCACCGGGCGGCATTGGGGACAATTCGGCGTGCAACTCTTCGCCCTCGCCTGCTTACTTCTCGCCCTGGCCCGGCCCCAGTTCGGGCTCCAGGAAGAAAAACTCCTCTCCGAGGGACGCAACCTCATCATCGCCATCGACACTTCCCGCAGCATGCTGGCGGATGACGTCCAACCCAGCCGGCTTGCCCGCGCCCAGCTCACCTCGCAGGATCTCGTGGCCTTCCTTCCCAAAGACCGCATCGGCCTCATCGCTTTCGCCGGCACCAGTTTTCTCCAGGCCCCGCTGACCGTCGATCACGAGGCCGTGGTGGAATCCATCACCCAACTCGATACCCACATCATCCCCCGGGGCGGCACCAACATCGGAAGGGCGATCGCGCTCGCCAGAAAAACCTTCGCCAAATCCGGGAGCCAAAACAACGCCCTCATCCTCTTCAGCGACGGCGAAGACCTCGAGACAGGGCCCGCGGCGGCCGATCCCGCCGTAGATCCCAGCGAAATCCAGATGACCCTGGTTGCAGTTGGCGTCGGAACCACGGGCGGCGCCATCATTCCGGATCCCGATGCCAAGACTCCCGGAAAATTCATGGAGGATGCCGATGGCAAGATCGTGCGTTCGCGCCTCGATCCCGATGCCCTCAAAAAATACGCGCAAGAGCACGGTGGCGTTTACTTGAGCCTCGACTCCACGGGGTCCGTGAAGAAAGTCGTCTCCCGCGCGCTCGACCAGCTCGACGCCACCACCGAGGAAAGTAAAACCATTCGCAAACCGATCGAACGATACCGCTGGCCTCTCGCCGCGGGTATCATCGCGCTTTTCCTTTCCCTGGTGCCCCGGAGAATCGCCCTGCCGGAATCTTTTTCTGCCCGCCGCCCGCGCCGCGTCTCTCCCGCACAATCCGCCTCTGCATCGGCAATTGCCTGCGCCCTCACGTTGCTCCCGATGAAGGGCACCGCCGGACCCGCCCGCGACGCCTCGCTGCTTTACGGCGATGAGAAATACCGTGAGGCCTTCGGCAAATACCGGGAAGCGCTGGAAGAATCGCAGATCTTTGAAGATCAAGCGGAGGTACATTACGGCGCCGGTTCGGCCTCTTACAAGGTCGGCGATTTCCAACAGGCGATCCGGTCTTACGGTAATGCGCTCTTATCCGAGAAAGCGGAAACGCAGGAACGCGTCCATTACGGCCTCGGCAACGCGCTTTACCGCGAGGGCGAAGCCCGTCTCGAAAAACCGGCGGAGGCCCTCGTGCAATGGGGCAGCGCGGTGGAACATTATGAAGCAGCCCTGGCACTGGATCCTGAGAACGAAGACGCGCAGTACAATCTGGATCTCGTGAAGAAACGCATCGAGGAACTTCAACAACAGCAACAACAGCAGGAGGATCAACAGCAGCAAGAGAACCAGTCCCAGGATCAGCAACAGCAGGATCAGAATCAGCAAAATCAGGGCAAAGGAGAGAACGAGGGCAAGAGCGGGGACCAGGAGCAGGAGCAGGAGCAGAAAGATCGCGACCAAAGCGAGGGAGATTCCGAAAGCGAAGAACAAGAACGGCAGAACCAGGGGCAGGACCAGCAAGAGCAACAACAGAATCAATCGGAACCCGTGGAAGAAGGAGAAACCCCGGAGGGCCAATTGCAGGCCGACGCGGATCAGCCTCCCGAACAGCGCGAAGGCGGAATGCAGCCCGAGGAACAACCGCACCCGGAAACGGGATTTACAAGATCTCAAGCACGACAGATATTACGCAGTCTCGCGGATGAAGATCTCAACGTCCGCCCCCTCGTGCCTCCCAGCCCCGACCGGGCGTTTAAGAACTGGTGAACTCTTCAAGCCACTGTCATTCCTATCGCGCCTTTGTCCTGCTGCTGCTTTCTCTCGCGGCAGTATCCACCCCGCTGTTGCCCTACCCGGCGTCGGCGCAGCAGCAACTCAAGGCAACTGCCATTCTGGATCCGCGCAAGATCGCGTTGGGAGAACGCACGACCTTTACCATCGAAATTTCCGGCGCCATGCGGAACGCGACCCCGCCCCAAATCACGGCGCCCGGCCTGCAAATCCAACACATGGGGTACAACGCCACCCAGCGGATTCTCAACGGCCGTTCGACCGGCGTCATCTCCTATATCTATGCGGTGACCCCCATTCGAGAGGGCCGCTTTACCATCCCCGAGGTGGAAATCCGTATCCAGAACCAGGTGCTGAAAACCGAGGCCCAGGAACTTCTTGTCCTACCCGCGCGCACTGCGCAACCAAATGTGCCCGACGCAGGCGAATCCAATCTGGAGGCCGCATTCCTCAGGATTCAGACACCGAAGAGCGAACTCTGGGTCGGCGAAGTCATCCCCCTCGAACTGACGCTCTTCGTCCGCGGCCGCAACACCATCAGTGGCGTCGGTCAACCGGACATCAAACGCGAAAACCTGGTCATAAAGAGGTTTCCCAACAGCCCGCGCCAGGGCATCACGGAAGTCCAGGGTAAGATTTATTCCACGCTGACACTGGAGACATCCCTTTTTGCCATCGCCGCCGGCACGATCACCGTGGGCCCATGCACCCTGCCTTGCACCTATTTCGAAGCGCAAAACTATGATACCCGGGTGCCCAGCTTCTTCCGCCGATCCCGGCGAGCCAATCTCACCAGCAACAGCTTCAATCTTACCGTCAAACCCCTCCCCGAAAAAGGTCGCCCCGCCGATTTCACGGGAACCGTGGGCGTGTTCTCGCTCAGGCACAGCGCGTCGCCGGCAAAACTTGCCAGCGGCGATCCCATCTCCGTCGATTTTGAAATCACCGGTGTCGGGAACTTCGACTCGCTGGCCTCTCCCATGATCACTTCGGAGGAAGGGTGGAAACTCTATCCTTCCCGCGAGATTTCCAAGCAACTCTCGGATGGTCTCACCATCGGCAGGATCGCGTTCAGCCAGGTGATCATCCCGCTCCAGCGCCATCGGCAAATTCCTCCCTTCCGCTTTTCTTACTTCGATCCGGAGGAGGAACGATACGTTACCCGCACCTCCGATCCCATCCCCATCGAGGTCACCGCCGACTTCCGCCCGGAAGCGAGCCCCGCCTCGGTGGAATCTCCCGGTTCCCCGGATACTCCCGGCCCCGTCCCGGAACGCCGCCTCCGGCCGGAGGAAGCCATGGACGATATTCTCCACATCAAGACGACCATGCCCGCGCTCGCGTTCCAAAGAGTCCCCATCCTGCGTTCCAAAGCGTTCTGGGCGGCCCAATCCGTCCCCGCCCTGGCCCTCGTCGCCATCATGGGAATCGGAGCGCGCCGCCGATACCGGGAATGGGAAGCCAGGCGCGCCGCCGAGCTTGCTCCCCGCTCCTACTCCGACATTCTTAATCGCCTCGAATCGGAATCACTCTCCCGGGAAGAGTTTTACCGGGAAACGCTCGCCGCGATCGAAACCTGGGAACGCGACCACGAAACCACGGACGACGCCGGCAGTGACGCGCTTCCCGATGCGCGCGAATGGGAGACCCTGCGTTCCGGCGCCGAATATCTTCTTTATGGAAGCACGCGGACAATGCGGCACTCGAATGTCCCAGCCGCGGAAAAAGAAACGGTCATGGAGGTCCTTCGTAATCTTCCCTCCTCCTGAACCCGGCCTCCGACTCCTTTTCCATGCATGCACCCTCACATTTTTCCCTCTTCTTGATTCTTGCGCTCGTCGCCTTTACCGGCGCCCGGTCGGTGCTGCCGGCGGCGGAACAGGGTGCGGAAAGTCTTTTTCAGGACGCCAACGCCGCTTACGAGAAGAAAGACTTCGAGAAAGCTTACCAACTCTACACGCGTCTCGGCGAGGACCACGGACTCGCTCCCGATCTCTTTTACAATCTCGGCAACACGGCTTACCGATTGGATAAACCGGGCGAAGCCGCGCTCTGGTACCGGCGGGCGCTGGTCCTCGATCCCGGCCACACGGAGTCGCGCCAGAATCTTCGGTTCCTCCACGATGTCTACCAGTTTCTCTCGCTGGAACAAAACGGCGTCCAGAAACTTACCGCGACAATCTCGGAACGGTTCTTTTTGATTCTTTCCGTGGCCGCCGCGTGGGGGACGGTCCTCGCAACCGCCACGCTGCTGGTGTTCCGATTGACCGCGGCCAGCCTCTGGGCCCTGGCCCTCTGTGGCACAATCGCGCTCGCGTCCGCCGGGGTCCTCCTCATGAAAGGAAGCCGCGAGTCACTCCTTTCCCGGGCGGTGGTGGTCGCGGATCAGGTATCCGCCCGGCCCGGGCCCGCCGAAGACAGCGGCAACGTGATCTCTGTCCCCCCGGGGGCTGAAGTCGAACTCCTCGCGATGCGGGCCGCCTGGTCTTACGTCGGCCTGCCGGGAGGCATCCGGGGCTGGCTTCACAGCGATGAAATAGTGCCGCTCTGGCCCTTCGATCCCTCTTTCCTGGAGTGATCTTCGGAATCGGGCGCGGATACCGATTCCACGGTGGGCTCACCTTCGAGGAGCAATCCAAATCGGCGATTGTTGCTTTGCTCGGCCTGGGACAGATAAGCCTCCACTCCGCCCGCAATCGCCGCAGCCAGGGTCTGGCGATAGCGCGCGGTCTTGAGCTTCTTCGCCTCGCCCGGATTTGTCAGGTAAGCGCACTCCACAAGCACCGAAGGGCATAGCGCTTCTCGCGTCACGCGAAGTGATTTGTTTTTCACTCCGCGATCAGGCGCTCCGGTGCCCTCGACCAGCGCGGCCTGGACCGCCTCTGCGAGGAGACGGTTCCGGTCGTCCTCCAACTTCGAGGTGCGCGGGATTCCATAGCGCTTCTTGATTCCCGCCAGCGCAGCGAGGGACTTGGGCGACGTATGATAGGTCTCGATCCCCTGGGGAGATGAAGAATTCGACGTGTTGAAGTGGACGCTCACGAAAAGCGTCTCTTCGCCGCGCGAATTGGCCACGCGCGTCCGTTCCTCCAGCGATACCGCCTCGTCCCCGGTCCGGGTCTCGACCGTGCGCAGGCCGAGTCGCCGCAGCTCCTCGACCAAGCGTCCCGCCACGTCGAGGGTCAGCTCTTTCTCCAGGAGCCCCCCGGACTCGGCCCCCCCGTCGACACCGCCGTGCCCGGCATCCACCACGATGAGCGGGCCATCCCTCAGCTCCACCTCCGACTCCTCCACCGCGGCCAGTCCGAACGCCGTCTCCGAATGCCTCTGGAGAAAGAGGAGCAGACAAAACCCACAGGCGCCGAGGCCCACGAGAGCCGCCAAGGCGCGCACGGAATGATTTCGTGACGGTCTCATCAGGCGCAAAAATTAACCCCCATAACGCCGGGAACCCTCTTAAAACCTAAGAAAATCCCCGAAAAACGTCTCCAACCGCTTGTTTTCTTTAAAAATTATGGAAAATTAAGCAGCAATGAAACATTTAGCTTTCTTAAATACTTTTGTCACGGCCTTTTTTCTCTTTGCCGCCGCTGCCCCCGCCCTCGCGCAGTATAGCGAAATGGCTGCCCGGGACAATCCCCAAGCCCAGCAACGCGCTCTCTTCCAAAAGCTTGAAGCTCAAGACGCCCGCATCCGCTCCCTGGAGCGCGAGGTCTATTCCCTGACCCAGAGCCTCCGTAAACTCCAGGACACCACGGCCGTCTTCACGGCTCCGGCCCCCGCCACGACGCCATCGGCGGCCGCCACCACTCCGAATCCCAAGCCGCACGTCGCCAAGGGCGCCCAAACCTATACGGTCCGCTCGGGCGATACGCTCAACAGCATTGCCCGCCGCCACGGCGTCTCGGTCACCGATCTTAAGGCCGCCAATCGCATCACCGGATCGGATACCATCTTTCTGGGCAGCCAGATCATCATCCCCGCCCCGACGCCTGCGCCTCAGACCGCGGCCGCGCCCAAACCCAGCGCCAGTCCGGCACCGCCTGCCCCCGCCAGTCCCGCTGCTTCCGGCGGATACGTGGTGCGCACCGGCGACACCCTCTCGAGCATCGCCCGCAAACACGGCACCTCCACGGACGCCCTCATGCGCACCAACAATCTCTCAAATCCCGACCGCCTCGCGATCGGGCAGAAACTCCAGATCCCCGGCCCCTCCACGGTGGCCGCGCAGAAACCCGCCGCCAAACCGGCACCCAAATCCCAGACGGTCGCGAAAGCGCCCGCCAAGCCGCAATCGAAATTGGAAACCGAGTTCCCCTCGGGATATGCCTATTACACAGTGGTCCCCGGCGACAGTCTCTACTCCATCGCAAAGCTTTTCAGCACCAGCGAAACGGAACTCCGGCGCCTCAACAAGCTGAGCGCAGGTTCCTCCATCCAGGCGGAGCAACAGCTTCTCGTCCCCATGGACAAATACGAAGGCCCCTACGCCCAGGGCCCCATCGCCAGCAAGTAAGCGCTGCTGAGCTGTAGCGGGAGATTCTGGAGGGCAATGCTTTGTCATTGCCGCGGCCCCTTCTTTTCTTGCTGGTCTCCGGGTCCGGCGGTGCCGTATAAAAATAGATCCCGCCCCAGGCACCGCCTTGCACCATGGATAACCCCGAGATCTGGTACCTCCGAAAACACGATGACGGCGCGGTCTATGGACCCGTCACCATCGATACCCTGCGCGACTGGGCCGCCGCCGCGAAGATTTCCCCGCTCGATCACGTCTCCCGGGACGGAGAAAAAACCTGGGACCGCGCCCCCATGATCGGCCCCCTCCACATGGACTGGCTCGTGGAGGTATCCGAAGATTTTCTTTACGGCCCCACCACCATCAGCACGGTGCAGGAATTTCTCGCCAACGGAGAAATCGACAGGGACACCATCGTCATCAACTGCAAGGAGAACCTCCGCACAGCTATCCGCGAATACCCGGTCTTCGGGAACGCCCCCAAGAAAACCCCGGCCCTGATTAACCCGGTGGCGGAGTTGCCGGTCCGCACCTCCTCCGACAGGACCCACGACCTCATCGCACTGCAGAAGAAAATCTTCGAGTTGGAGAGCCTCAACTCCCAGCATCGCCGCACCATCGAAGGCTGGAAACAGCGTTACCAGGCGCTGCACGACAACTATCTCAAGGCAACCGGCAAAGAGCCGTGATCCGGCAATCTCGCCACTGTCGAGATACCGGAGAATGTCTAATTTCAAATTCCGAAATACCCAATGATCTTGCCAGACCGCAGCGTCTCCTCGGAATTCAGGATTCGGGCCTCATTGGTCATTTAACAATTCGAAATTCGTTATTCCGCCGCGGAGCGGCGGGCTACTTTTTCTTCCCTTTCGGCTTTTTCGGCGGCTTCGGCGGCATCACCGGCGTGGCACCCCCGGGCACCGGAGTCTTCTCCGGGGCAATCATGCCGCCCGCCGGCAGGCGTTTCAGCCACACCTCCTTGATATGCACTTCCATCGGATTGCCCTTGTGCACCTGGAACGCAATCAGGCCGCCCAGGGCGCGCCCCGCCGCGTCGTGATCGAAAATCTTCGCCGTAACCTCGCCGTCCACCTTGTGCACCAGCTGATTGCCCCGCGCTTCCACCGCATACTTGTGCCACTCGCCCCAGACAAGTTCCCCGCCCGCACCCACACTGCCGACATTCATTTTCTCGCCCTCCGGCGTGATCACCACTTTCATCCCTCGTTTCGCCGAAATTCCGCGCCCTTTCTCCTCGTAGAGCATCCCGTGGTATTCCTGCGAGGGATGGATGTCCATCTGGTATCCGCCGACCACGTACTCGCCCAGGTCCGGCAACCTCTTCGAGCGGTACTGGATCCCGGAGTTATTTTCGCCGACGACCCGGATCATCGCCGTCAGTGAGAAATTCTCCACCGGGTCGCCTTCCCAGATGAGAAACTTGTTGTAAGGAAGCGGGTCCGCATCCGAGGTCTTCCCCACGATCATCCCGTCCCGGACTGACCACAGTTTCGAATCTCCCTCCCAGCCGGTGAGATCGTTGCCGTTGAACAGCGACTCGGCTTTCGGCGCGTCCTCGGGTTTTGCTTTCCCTTTCTCCGCCGCGGGCGCCCCCACGGCGACAACCAATCCTAATCCTATCGAGAAAATTACCTTCTTCATTTGCAGTAGCTTCGTGAAGCTCGAAGCCTAGGCGGCCCCCCGCGCACGGTCAAAGCAAAACAGGCATCCTGCCTGTATCCTGCGTCTCCCGGTTGCGACAAAGCGCAACCCTCCACGCATGACCCTGGAGGGCGACGCTTTGTCGTCGCCGCCTCGCTTCCGGTCACACGCCACCCCATCTTTTTCCTGTAACCGTCGCCTCTCCCAATGCATCTTGTCCTCGTGAACCCGCGAAACCAGACTCCGGAACCCGAGTTACATCCACTGTCCATGAAATCGTCCCGACTCCTCGCTCACCTCGTGTTCCTCGCGCTCGCCACCATCCCGCTCCATGCCGCGGACGAGATCACCTTCTCCCAACACATCGCACCCCTGGTCCACGAAAACTGCGCGTCCTGCCATCGGCCCGGTGAAGCCGCACCCTTCTCCCTGCTGACTTACGAGGATGTCCGCAAACGCGCCCGCACCATCGCGCGCGTCCTCGATGACCGCTACATGCCCCCCTGGCACCCCGTCCCCGGACACGGCGACTTCGTCGGTGAACGACGCCTCTCCGACCCGGAAATCGCCCTCTTCAACCGGTGGATCGACGCGCAAAAACCCGAGGGCGATCCCGCCGTGACGCCCGCGCCACCTGAATTTCCCAAAGGCTGGCAACTCGGCACACCCGATCTTGTCGTCCAGGTCGCCAAACCCTTCGACGTCCCCGCCGACGGCCCCGACATCTATCGCAGTTTCGTCATCCCCCTCGATCTCCCGGAAGACAAATGGGTCAAGGCCATCGAACTCCGGCCCGCCGCCCGCTCCGTCGTCCACCACGTCCTCTTCTTCCTCGACGACAGCGGCACCGCCCGCGCCCGCGATGGCGAAGACGGGCAACCCGGTTTCCGGGGCATGGGCTTCCGCATCTCCGGCCGTCTCGGCGGTTACGTCCCAGGCAGCACCCCCGGACCGCTTCCGGACGATCTCGCCTGGCCCCTTCCCGCCGAATCCGATCTCGTCCTCCAAACCCATTTCCATCCCGTCGGCAAAGCCGCCACCGAACAACTCACCGTGGGACTCTTCTTTGCCGATACACCGCCCTCGAAAACCATGGTCGGCATCCAGGTGCCGCCCGGGTTCGGCCGGGGGATGGGGATCGATATCCCCCCAGGTGAAGACGATTACCGCGTCGAGGACTCCTTTACGCTCCCCGTCGATGTCACGGCCTACACCGTCGGCGGCCATGCCCACTACGTCTGCCAGGAAATGCAAATGACCGCCACCTTCCCCAATGGCCGCGTCGAACCGCTCCTCTACATCGACGACTGGGACCTCAATTGGCAGGACCGCTACACGTTCAAACAACCGGTCGACCTGCCCGCGGGGACCGTGCTCAAAACCGTCCTGGTCTACGATAATTCCGAAAGCAATCCCGACAATCCCTTTTCGCCTCCGCGACAGATTGCCTGGGGCCGCGAGTCCACCGACGAGATGGGGAGCATCACCCTGAGCGTCACCGCTGCCGAGGAAAGCGACACCCGCACCCTTTTCGCCGCCACGCGCCTCCAGCAGTCCCGCGTCGCCGGGGAAGCCGTCGCCCGGGGAATCGCCGCACTCCTCGATAACCTCCCCGCCCTGGTACACCGCGCCGACGCCAACGCCGACGGCCGACTCCAGGAATCGGAGACTCCCCCGCGCCTGCGCAAACGGCTCTTCGAAAACTGGGACCGCGACCGGAACGGCGAGCTGGATCCCGAAGAACTCGCCGCCCTTTACAAGGTCATCGAAACCATCCGCGCAGAGAAGCGGAACCAAGATGCATAGTCTCCGACGACGAAAATGTGACACAGTCGTCTCGCCTGTGCTCCTCTGGTTAATCGCTACGACGTTCTCGGTGGCGGTCACCACCGCCTCCGGCGCTCCCCAAACTCCCACCCTCCCCGACATCCACGGCAAACCCGTGACCCCGCTTGCCTGCGCCGGCCGCGAAAAAGCCGCCGTCATTATTTTCATCACCACCGATTGCCCCATCGCCAACGCCTACGCGCCCGAAATCGGCCGCATCGTGAAAGAATACGCCGCGCGCGGCATCCGCTTTACCCTGGCCCACGTCGATCCCGCCCTCGGCGAAAAGGAAGCCGCCAAACACGCCGCAGAATACGGATATGATCGTATCGCGAACTCGTCCGCCGGAGGCGAATCCGGGTCCAGCGTCACGCTGGTCAACGACCGCAAGCACGCGCTCGTCACCGCAGCCAAAGCCACCACCACACCCGAAGCCGCCGTCTTCGGCCCGGACGGCGATCTCCTTTACCGCGGCCGCATCAACAATCTTTACGCCGCTCTCGGCGACAAGCGCGCCAAAGCCACCGCGCACGACCTCCGCGACGCCCTCGACGCCATCCTCGCAGGTAAAAAGCCCGCCCCCTCCCGCACCGACCCCGTCGGCTGCAGCATCGAGCCGCTGTAGCAGTTAGCAGTTAGGATGTATCATTTAGCATTCCGTGTCGGAAAAAATGCTAATTGCTAATTGCTAATTGCTAATTGCTAATTGCTAATTGCTAATTGCTAATTGCTAAATGTCACTTCACTCCCTCATTCCACAACACGTGCGTCCCGCTCTTCCCCGGCACCACGATGTCAGGCTTCCCATCCCCGTTCATGTCTGCGATCCGGATCTGCAACCCGATCCCCGCCTGCCCGCGATGCACCTCGTGCTTGGCAAACTTGAGCGTCTCCGCGTCCCAGTCGTAATAAATCACCACGGGATCTTCCAATCCACCCGGATCCTTCCCGGAGTGCGCCCGCACCCGTTTGCCCGTGATTAACTCGTTCTCCCCGTCCCCGTCGATATCCGCCCACGCCATCGTGTGCGCCTGGGAGAACTTCTTGTCGATCGTGTACATCCGCCAGTTGGTCGAACCATCCGCGGCCGGCTCGCGTTGCTGCATCCAGTAAAGCCCGTAGTTATGCCCGTCCCCCCAGATGACGTCGTTGCGGCCGTCCTCATCCAGGTCAACCGCCAGCATCGGAGAGCCCGCGTGATCCCAAGCCCAGTCGGCGTGATGCCTCCAGGGTTTCTCCATGGCGCCCTTCGCTGGCCGCTGGTACCAGCCGTTCTTGAAGATGACGTCTTCGAGGCCGTCTCCATTGACGTCGCCGAATCCCATCCCATGCCCATTGGAAATCCCGCTTCCGGCTTCCCCGATGAGAATCTTTTCCACCGTCGGAGCCGCGCCCGCCCCGATCTTCCACGCTATCAGCGGGTTGTTCTCGTTCCAACTGTCGATGATGATCTCACCGACACCGTCCCCGTCAAGATCGCGCATCCGGGTGTTCTCGTTCTGGACGTGCTCAGTGTTTACCAATTCATGCGCTTTCCATCGCTGGCCCCACTCCCCGCTCGCACCGGGATTCTCATACCAGGAGAGTTTCGGCTGCATGAAAGATCCCGAGACCACATCGAGCCACCCGTCACTATTCACGTCCAAGAGGTGCTCCCCATTGTTCTCCAAGTAATCCGCCCCGAAAGGAAGGAGCTTGCGAAGAGGGTGCTGCGCCAGATCGGGTCCGGCATACCAGAACTCCCCCGCCGTGATGTCGAGATGCCCGTCCCTATTGATGTCTCCGATAGCGCAACCCTCGTTGTTGTCGACGTGCAACTGCTGCACCTTGAAGCGCAAGCGCGGAGGGGCTTTTTTCTGTTTTCCCTTCTGGGCGTGCGCCAGGACGCCGCCCAGCGCTAAGGCGGCAACGAGGATCGGAATGATACGGGACAGGTTGGTTTTCATGGGATGAAGATTGGAGGGCAACGCTTTGTCGTTGCCGCGATTGGTTCATGCGCCATCGCGCGTGTGCAATGTAGTTGTCGTAGTGTATCTGAAGACGCTCGGAAACGACAAAGCGTTTCCCTCCATTTGAGTGAGCGGCACGATTCTTGGCGCCACCGCCACCTTCGGACTGCCTCCCGCCGATTCCCGGGGAACTCCGCCGGACCTGTCCCTGGGACCATTCCAAAACCCCGCGGCCCAACGGTGGACGGCTCATTATCCACCCAAAACCGCACTAATGCCTCTCAAAACTGAGAAAATTCTTAATTTTTTGAGGAATCTGGTTGCGCAGGCGTCTTTTGAGGTTATGGTTTTCCGCGATGCTTGGACTTAACTCCCGACAGCGCCTGATCAGCCGGATCTGCATTTACGGTCTCGTGATTGCCCTCCTCTGGCTCATGGAGAAAGCTTCCGAGTCCGGCCGCGACTCCCTCCTGCTCGCTCCTCTCGACGCGGAGATGAGCATCTCCGATCGCTGATTCCACGGGCGTTCTACCCCCTCCCTGCTGCCACCCCTGGCCGGCGTCTCGAGTCTCAAGTCTCGAGTCTCAGGTCTCCTCCCTCCCGAAACACCCGCCAGCACGCCAAAAACCCCGGCGCAAAATCCTCGGGCCGCGCCGCGACCCAGCGATCGATTTCGTCCACGGGAAAACTGGCCCCGTATTCGACCTCGTCGGCACAAAGCCGCATCTTGCCCCGGTAATCCACCCGGTAAATCTCTATGAACTCCCAGTCGGTCTCCGCTGCCGGCCCGATCTTGGCCACCCGCTCCACCGTTACTCCCCCGATTCCCACCTCCTCCTCAAGCTCTCTTCTCGCGGCGTCTTCGTAATTCTCGCCCGAGTCGAGATGCCCGGAAGCGCTGGAATCCCACTTTCCGGGATGCCGGTCCTTCAACGCCGATCTCTTCTGCAAGAAAATCTCTCCGTGCCGGTTGCGCACGAAAATGTGCACCGCGCGATGCCGAAGATTTTTCTCGTGCACCTCCCTGCGCGTCTCCCGGCCGATGACCTCGTCATTCTCGTCCACCACATCGAAAATCTCCTCCTCCACCGGCGGCCTCTTGCCCTTCCGCAACGGGTGGTCGTCGAGCCGATTCGTCAATTGCACCCATTTCTCGATCCCCAATTGCTCGCCGCGCACGGTTTCTTCGACTCCAAGATCTCTCACCACGCTTTCCCATTCTTCCCGCGGCACCGGCAGGAGTTTCTTTAATTGTTTCCGGCGTTGCGAAAAACCGGATCGAATGAGGCGGTCGAAGAGCACGCGATCGAAGGGGGGCAACGCTCCGCTTTCCAGAGGGCGCAAGCTCACGACGGCGGATTCGATCTGTGGTCGCGGAGAAAACACGTCCGGCGGCAGGATCTTCAGCAGACTGGGGACCCATTCGCTTTGGACCCGCAAACTGAGAAGCCCGTACGCCTTGGTCCCGGGGCGCGCACAGAGACGCTCAGCCACCTCTTTCTGCAACGTAAACACCGCCGCGGACACGGGAGTCGGCTGACGCAGAAACGTCCGCACGATTTCTCCTCCGGCCGAATAAGGAAGATTCCCGATGACCGCAACCGGTTGCCCGGCGAAATACGACCGCAGATCGAATCCCACCGCGTCGGCCTCAATGACCTCCGTGCGTGGTCCTCCGTACTTCTTCTTCAGATACTCCGCCAAGCGTCGATCTTTCTCGATCAGGGTCAGGCGGCGTCCCTTTCCCGCCAAGTGCTCCGTCAAAGCGCCGGTCCCGGCACCCACTTCAATGACGTGCCCATCGTCCGCCACCTCCAACTGGTCGACGATCCAGCGGGCGGCGTCGGGGTCTACCAGAAAGTTTTGCCCCATTCCGCGGCTCGGAACGACCCCGAGTTCTTCCAGGAGGCTGTGAATTTCTTTTGAGGTCACTTTGGATGGTCTCCTCGCGCCATCAAGCCACGCCCCCCGCAAATGTCAACCGTCGGAGCACCCGCGTCTTCCAGGCATTGTGCATGGTGGCCAGCGCGTCATGATGGCCTGCGCGTCCCCCCGCGACCCGACTCTCCCCACGACATCCTCGAATCGTCCGTGTAGCCGAAGTGGCACACTTCGGGCCCGACTCTCCCCACGGCATCCTCGCCCTCTCCCGAACTCTCCCAGTTCGGCTACCCGGAATATCCGTACCCGCCATCTCAATCCGTGTAGCCGAAGTGGCACACTTCGGGCCCGACTCTCCCCACGGCATCTCCGCCTTCTCCCGAACTCTCCCAGTTCGGCTACCCGGAATATCCGTACCCGTCATCTCAATCCGTGTAGCCGAAGTGGCACACTTCGGGCCCGACTCTCCCCACGGCATCCTCGCCTTCTCCCGAACTGTCCCAGTTCGGCTACCCCCCAAATATCACTGGCTCCTGCAGAGAACTGTGACACTGTGCTTCACTGCGCCCTCGCCGCGCATCCCCATGACGTTGCCCAACAAAATCACCATCGGCCGAATCCTCCTGATCCCCGTCTTCATTGCTTTCGCCAGTTACTACGGCGAAAGCATCAAGGCCGGCGAGCCCAATGAGAGCTGGCGTTACGCCGCCGTCCTCGTCTTTTTCGTGGCTTCCGTCAGCGATGCCGTCGATGGATTCATCGCGCGGCATTTTAATCAGAAGAGCCGCCTCGGTGTTCTTCTCGATCCGCTCGCCGACAAGGCCCTCCTCCTCAGCGCCCTCATTACCCTGACAGTGACCGAGTGGCCGGTCACTTTCCCGATCTGGTTTCCCGTCCTCGTCATCGCGCGGGACGCAGTTCTCGTTGGGGGCGCTTTCATTATCAATCACCTCGTCGGCCATGTCAGCGTGCAACCCCATCTCAGCGGAAAGGCCTGCACATTTTTCCAAATGGTGGCGGTCGCCTGGGTCATGCTCCAGATTGAAACTCCTTCCCCAATTTACGCGATCGCCATCGCCGGGATCTTAACCGCCATTTCAGGCACGGTCTACGTCATGGACGGCGTCCGTCAACTCCAGGAAACGGGACATGCCCACGCAAACGAATAAGCTCCCCGTTGTCGCCATCGTCGGACGACCCAACGTCGGCAAATCGGCCGTCTTCAATCGGCTGGCCGGCCGCCGCATCGCCATCGTCCACGATCAACCCGGCGTCACCCGGGATCGGATCACCGCGGATTGCAGCAAAGGAAAGCACCCTTTCAGTCTCGTCGATACCGGCGGCATCGGCGGTTCCACGGATGCGGAATTCGGCGCCCACGTGGAAACCGAAGCGGAAATTGCCATCGCAACCGCGGACCTCGTCGTCTTCACCGTCGACGGCAAAGACGGCATCACGCCCGTCGACGAATCCGTGGCTCGCCTTCTCCGCCGTGCCACCGTCCCCGTCCTTCTCGTGGTAAACAAGATCGATCACGAGGGCCAGGACGCCATGGAGGGAGATTTCGCGTCACTCGGCTTTCCCGATCCGGTCTCCGTGAGTGCGGCGCACGGCCGGAATTTTCCGGAACTGGTCGCCCGCCTCGATCACGAGCTGCAGGATATCGGTGTCACCGGGGCCGGCGCGGACAAATCGGAGGCGCCGGAGGAAGTCACCCGCATCGCTATCGTCGGCCGCCCCAATGTCGGCAAGTCCTCCCTCATCAACGCCATTCTGAAAGATAAGCGCACCATCGTCAGCGATATCCCCGGCACCACTCGCGACGCCGTAGATGTGCCTTACCAGAGGGACGACCGCGATTATCTCCTCATCGATACCGCCGGCTTACGTCCGAAAGGGAAACGCGATTCCTCGGTGGAAGTTTTCAGTGCGATGCGCTCGGAAAAAAGCGTCCGCCGCGCCGATCTCTGCTTACTGGTGATTGATTCGGCCCGAGGCGTCACTTCTCAGGATCGCAAGATCGCACGTCTCATCCTCACGGAACGCAAGCCCTGCATCGTGGTGCTCAACAAATTCGATCTCTTCCATCCGGAGGGCCGCTTTCACGACCGGGTCGGACTTCTGCTCGAGCAAGTGCAGCGTGAGCTGTTCTTTCTTCATTACGCCCAATTCGTCGCAGTCTCCGCCCTCAAGGAACAGTACACCGGCCGCATCTTTGCGGCCGTCGAAGAGTTGCGGGAAGCGGTTGCCGCAGCGCCCAACACCGGCACCCTCAACCGCATTCTCCAGCGCGCCATCGAGAAAACTCCGCCCCCGGCGACCAAGGGTAAACGGCTCAACCTGCTTTACGCTTCGCCTCTGAAAACGGCACGGACTGATGGCATTTACGCGCCCGCTTACCTGCTCTTCGTGAATCATCCCGGCCTCCTCACGCCGACTTACCAGCGATACCTCGAGTCGGAACTGCGCCGACAACACCATTACGAAGGCCTCCCCATCGCCTTCGACATTCGCTCCCGCCGCACCACCGGCCGCAGGGAAGCCTCGAAGAAATAAAGTCTCTTTTCCCTGAAGGGACTACCCGCCTTAAACCAGGATGAGGCGCTTCCGCCACCGCCCTTGGTGCCCAGCTAATACCAGAATATATCCTCCAGGGGTTCCGCGTTATCGGAAACCGTGGGCCCCTACGGCACCAGCACCGGGCGGTAAAATCTCCGGGGAAAGGATGCCGTATCAGCATCCAGAAACTCCCAGACCGCCGTGACGAACACCCGCGTCTGCAGCGGAATCCAGGTGATGAGGTCGGTCGTGGCCTCCACGACTACCTCCTGACCGGGCGAGGCGAGGACATTGAACCGCAATCCTAACCCCGTCATCTCCACCGATCCCTGTTGGATGGAGGGCGGCTGCTGGCTCGTCGTGACGACCAGCGGCTCGGGCGCATAACAAAAGCGTGTGCGTACGCCATCATCGATGCGCACGCAAACCCTGTAACTTCCCGGCACGACCGTCTGCGGATCAATTCCCACATCGTCCAAGTGGAACCCGACCGCGCCGGTCCCGGTATTCATGAGCAATCCCTGGTCGGCCTCAATGCCGTTGCCATTCCAGGGATTTGCATCGGGATCCAGCAAGGTGCGCACGTCCACGTCTCCACTCCCGCTCCCGCCGGACTGGTAATACAGCGCCAGTTCGAAGGTCCCGCCCGCAGGCACCGGGCCCGTCCCGGTTCTTCCGCATAGCATCACGTTGGGCCAGAGACCGCTGTTGGCCGGCAACACGGCCCGGTTCGCGCCCAAGCCGCCGCCGAGATCCCAGTGCTTGTTGAACCCGTCGCTGATGCGCCCGTTCCCTGCGCCGGCCGGCTCCGCCGCACTGAGACGATCGCCGTCGCCAATTCTGCTGTAATGGAACCCGGCCACTGCACCCGCCATTTCCAGCCCGGTCCACCACGCACTCCGCTCGGCCGCAGTGATCACGGCCTGGGTGTCCGTCGCCGGGGTCGCCAGGTCAATGGTCCCGTGATACCAGAGATGCACATCACTGTGGCTCGAGCTATAGCCGCCGCCGAGACTCGTCAGCAGGCGATTATAAGCACCGAATACCGACTGACCGTTCGGGACGAAAAGTCCGTCCCCCAG
The DNA here is from genome assembly GCA_024638765.1 of Verrucomicrobiales bacterium. Taxonomy (GTDB): domain Bacteria; phylum Verrucomicrobiota; class Verrucomicrobiia; order Verrucomicrobiales; family DEV007; genus JAHEJT01. Next base: position 3,632 of record JAHEJT010000009.1, on the reverse strand, counting down.
CATCTGCCAGAAGTTGTCCGCGTAAAGGACGTTTGACCACGTGGTCACACTGGCATCGCCGAAAAGTGGCACCGGCCGCGGATCCAGGGTAGTAACCTGATCCACCCACACCCCTTGCGCTCCTAACAACCGCGCCATTTCCGTGACGACCGATCCACCCCGGCTGTGTCCGACCAAGTGAAGCGGCAACTCCGCCAGCGGTCGCCCCTCCGTTTCCGCAATCAACCCCGTCGACAACAACGCATCGACCGCCGCATTAGCAACTGCTCCCGTCGAAGCCCCGCCTAAACCCGCCAGGGTGGACCAGTCCAGCTTGATGAATATCTCCCCGGAGTCCGCGTTCCCGGGGGAAATCCCGCCCAGGAACGAGGCGGACGTCCCGGCCTGCGTGATGGAAACTTCGTAACAACTGAAATCGGCGCCCGGAAAGAGGGCATAGCCCGCAAGTTCATTCGCCATGGGAATGATCCAGTCGTCGACGTTCCCATTGAACCCGTGCGTCATGACCGTCACCCCGGCGCCCTGGAGCACACCGGCAGCCGCTCCATAAACCAGGATGACAAAGGCTGAAAAGAAGCGCCCCCAGTTCGGGAGTGAGACCAAACCACGCACAATGGATTATAGAAGCCGTTTGCCAGGGCAGGTCAACCACAGCCGCCGTGTTCTTCCCGGCTTCCCTTCTTCCCGAGATATGCAGTCCCCCGCACTCTCAATACAACCTCACCGACCAGCGATCCGTGCCGATGTTGCTCAACTCGAGCGCAGTGAGACTGCGGGGATCCACGGCGCCGAGCCTGTTCTCGGAGAGGACATATCGCGTTCCCGTCGCGAAGGCGGGCGGCCGATCGCCCACCCCGGGAGCCAGAAACCCGATCTTTGCGGCGAGGCCCAGCATGCTGTTGGGATTCTCCAGGCGCCACTCGTGCAGGTAAAAATACTGGCGGGGAATAACGACCGAGAACCGCCTGCGCCCCTCGGGAGTGGTCGTGAGTTCCGCGGTGATCCCCGCGGGATCGAGCAACCGATCGTATCCGTCTCCGAAATTGGCTTCTTTGATCCCCTTGACGGTGCCGCGCCCGTCCACGGCTCCCCATTCGACCTTGATTCGCTCCACGAATCCGAACTTCCGCCTCTGCTTTGCGGGACGGGCGTCGATCGTGATCTCGGCAATCGCGGCAACTCCCCCCTCCGGTCCCTCTATCAAGCGCATGCCCTTGGGAAGATCGAACAAAAGATACAATGCCTTCTCATCGGCGAGGGCCTGGAACGCGACGCGCTCCCCGGTGGACGTATACTCCTCGGCGCCAGCGTTGGGACGGTATCGATCGAACCTGGCCATGGAAACCTTGTCCTTCAAGCTCAGGTTCCGGGTGGCCTCGATTTCTCTTTTGTAAAGATACTGCGCGCCAGCGATGGATAGTGCGGCGTTCAACGAATTCCGAAGCCGAAACACCGAATCCTTTGAGGGAAGGGTGAACGTAAATTCCATCGCCTTGCTTTGCCCGGCATCCAGTGAGAACTCGCCATCGATCTTCTGTTCCCTCCAGGTGACTTGGTAACTGCCTTTGACAGCGCTCTCATCCGTGTTCACCAGGGTGCAACCCACGCTGAATATGCCTCTGACCTCGTCCTGAAGGCCTGTCTTCCAGACCATGGCCACCGGCCTTTTCTCCGCCCGCAATTCAAGGAGCTGCGTTTTCTCGGCATCACTGATGAGGACAGGAACCGGAAGCGCGGTCGCATCTGCCGGAAGTCTCTCGAAGGCGCTCTGTGCCGGGTAATCCGGTGACTCACGCAGTGCGTACTCAACTTCAAACTTCCGGGATTCCCCCGCGGGGATCTCGAATTCGCGATAAGGATTGTCCGCAGCCAACCAACCGCCGCAATTGAGAGCGCAGAGATATCCAATCCGTGGCTGCGAACCGCGATTCAACAACTCGAATTCCACGAGGAATTTTCCCTCCCCCCGCTGCCGGCACGTCCCCGCCAAGGCGTATTCCTCCACCGGCTCGCCGTTGAGCAGCACATCGAAAAGCGCGTCCCCCAGCATTGCATGCGTGCTCTCCCGGGGATGCAGAGAGTCTTCGACGCCCGGTCCATGATCAAAGTGCGCTTTCACATTGGCGACGGCCTTTTGAATCGCGAGGCGGGCCTCGATGCCGGGCTCACTCCCGGGACCGGCCACCATCGCCTTGCCGAGATCCGCAAAGAGCACTCCGTGCTCACGGGCGACATCGCGCGCCGCGCTGACATAAGGCCGCGTCATGCCGATCCCCGTCGGACCGGATGACCGCAGGACCGCGCTGCAACCCATGAGAATCACCTCTACGCCTTTCGACTTGCAAAGCCCGACCGACTCCTCAAGGGCTTTCCGGTATCCCTCCAGCGGAAACTGAGTGAGAGCGTCGTTGATACCGTAATTGATAATGATCAGGTCGGGCTCATAGAGAAAGGCATCCGTCGTCAACCGCTGCAAGGCGTGCAAGGCAACCCTCCCACCGCGCGCCATACTCTGAATCGTCAGCTCCGGTCCCCGATGGTCATGATGCTTTTCAGGTGTCCCCCCCTTGGGATTCACGACGCGAACCCCTCCCGTATAGAAAAATTCCCGCTCCAGCCGGTGCGCAAAGCGCCCGTAATAAGCGCGTAAGGCATCATAGGATTGATCGGAGTGCGCGTAAAACTCCGTGACGCTGTCGCCGAGACCGATGATGTGCACCGACTCGCGCCGCGATAACTTGTCGAATGTCCTGGGTATGAATTTCCGCAGCCGTTCCTCCTGATCCCTGGTCAAGGGATAGGCCGACGCAGGTGTGATCGCTGCAATAAAAGCAGCGAACACGACAAGAAGGGCGGGCGCGCAAATTTGCCGGGTGTGTTGAGTCCCCATAGTATTAAACGGTCAGCTTACTATCCTTTTGGGTTCGCGCCAGCAAAAGAGAAAAAACTCCGTGACGCGCCTGATTCAGGGCCTCCGGAGTGACAGATTCCACAATCCCTGCTGGAGGGCGGCGCTTTATCCCGCTTCGCGGGCTCTGCCGAGTGCCTTCGGTTGATTAAAATGCGCTCACGCGCCATGGCAGTGTCGTCGCCGCCCCGGTTGCGAAAAAGCGCAACCCTCCACAAGAAACACCGCCCCTCTTTCTTATTTACCCTCCCCGCGCCACCCGGTTACCGTCTTGGAATGGCCAGCTCCAACAAACGGCTCCCGGTCCTCAAGACTTACAAACTCTACATCGGGGGCAAGTTCCCACGGACGGAGAGCGGGCGCTATCTGGTCGCAAAGAAACCCGGCGGCCGGGAACACCTTGCCAATTACTGCCAGGCATCCCGCAAAGACCTCCGCGACGCGGTGCGCGCGGCCCGCAAGGCCCAACCCGGCTGGGCTGCCACCACCGCGTATCTCAAGGGACAAATTCTCTATCGCGCCGCGGAAATGCTGGAAGGCCGGGCGGACGCGCTCGTGACGGAACTCAAGGCCTCCGCCGGTCTCACACCCGCCCAGGCCCGGAGCGAAACGGAAGCGGTTATCGATCAGCTCGTCTATTACGCGGGTTGGTCGGACAAGTTTCAGCAGCTCTTCGGCTCAGTGAATCCGGTGGCGGCATCGTATTTCAACTTTACCTTCCCGG
>JAHEJT010000089.1 GCA_024638765.1 Verrucomicrobiales bacterium | reverse complement strand
GAGTACGAGCCGTCAGCATTTTTGCGAAGGCCGGGCGTCTTGCTGCCCATTGTCGCCTTGCCGCCGGCGGCGCCCTTGCGGTTGTCGATCAGGCAGCGCGTGTCGGTATCGTAGATGACGATCGACCAGAACAGCTCGGCAGGGACATCCTTCTCGATGCGGATCACGTAGTTGTTCCCGCCCTGCAGGCGTTCCCCCTTCTCGTCCTCGAACTTGCCGATGTAAGCCTGTGCCTTACCCGGCGTGGGGATCGTCATCGCCGGCGATGTGGTGACTGCCTCATAGCAGTAGCGCGCGCGCGGGTCGAAGGTGTCGTAGTAGCGCATTCGCTGGGTGTTCTTGATGCCTTCGCCCCATGCGCCGCCGAGGATCATGCGCCAGTTGTTCTGGCGCAGGACACCTTCCATCCGCTCGTCAAATACCAGGGTCTTGGCCATGAGTTCGCCGACCTTGGCTCCGTCTTCGAGAATCTTCTTCTGGCGGGCGGTGGGCATAAACGGCTTGCCCTTCTCGATTCCCAATTCCTTCAGCCAGGCCATGAAGAAGCGGTCGCGTTCGCCTACGACCTCGTCATTGATGCCTCGATGCAGCATCTCCCAGTAGGCCAAGCCGCGCGGCTGGTATTGAGCGGTGAACTTATCTTCGCCGTCGAGGATCTGGATCGTGGGTTTCTCGCCATAGTTGTACAGCCGAATTTTGGCGCTGAGCGCTTTTACCTCGTCGGGCGTTCCGATGGCGCGCAGCACATAGAATACGCGGTCGGAAACGACACGATGGACACGCTGACCATCGGCGGGGTCGGGGATCTTGTCCGCGGGCGTGCTGGGACCGACGATGACATGCGTCCCACCGCCTCCGGCATTCGGGCCGAAGACGCCTACGTCGCTGGGGCTCTGCTGCCACATGTCGTCAATCATGCCGACGAAAAGGCCCGGGGGAATCTCGAGCACGACCGCTGATTCGCGTGTGTTGGAAAAGCCGAAGAAGTAGTCGGTCGTTTCGTTAGCGGTGAGAATGCCGCGCCGTTCGTTGAAGCGAGTGGCTGAGATCAAGGTGTTGTAGTCGTAATCCTTGTAGTTTTCCTTGTAGACCTCGTGCCAGCGGGTCATGCCAACCAGCGGGATTCCCCAGAGGTAGAGTTGCGCCGCCCGCTGGTGGTCCATCAGATCGTAGATCTTCTCGGCCTCGCCAACTGCCGGGAAGCTATGGTCGAGTTTGAATTGGCCGAAGAAGGTATCCACCGTGCCCGTCACTGGCATCAGTTTCTGGAACTCCTCTTCACTTTGCTGTGCCTGCGCGGCAGTTCCGAAGGCAACAGCAAAGACGAGGCCAAATGTGGTTGTCATTATCTTATTCATTCGTCTTTTCCTTTCGTTGTGTATTTGGGCACCGGCGGCAAAAAGCTGATCGGGGAACGAGTGATGCTTTTTGAGGTCCGGATGCATTTGACTTGTCAGGCCTTCACCCGGATTCCTTTTCGGCTACCGGATCCGGGAACTTCCAGGTCCCGTCCAGGACCTCCTTCCTCGGAAGATACATTCGGACCAGGTAATTCCACCCGCTCGAAATGTGCAGATAGTTCTCCTGGCGCGGGTTGCCGCCGAAGTGCAGCGTGTAACTTCCGTCCGCATCGGGCTTTGCCGTGAGATTGTTCAAGGAGTAGCCGCCGTGGGGGTTCTTCTCGAAAAATCCATCCGCATTGTAGACGCTGACGGACCAGAAGCCATCGACCGGGACGTCCTTGACGGTCAGGGAATATCGGGTTTTTTCGTCGTTCTTTTCCGGGTAGACCACGATAAACATGACCGCCTCAGGCGGCCCTCCTCCCCAGCCGCCGGCTGTTCCGATGAGGTGCCTGACCTGGTCCACTTCCGCCTTGGAACCAAACATTTTCCTGCTGTCCGGCACGAACGAACCCAGCCCGAGAATGGCCTTGCGCAGTTCTGCCAGGCGTTCCTGATCCCAGTCGGGCACTTCAAGGACCCCGGAACTTTCCTGCGAGACGGTGACCTTGTCCTGCAGCGCGTTTGCCGCCTTGACATCGGCAGGTTCATCCGGGTTCACCAGCGTGCGGACGTTGACATGGCAATAGCGCGTGCCCACGTTCCCCATGTCCAGGCGATAGGCGCCCGGCTTGGTCGTATCGTGAATGATGTAGTGATCCTGGCTGATGACGCGGATCGACTGGAAACGGTCGTCCTGTGCAGGCAGGGTGATGGTCACGGGGGAAGTGAGGTCGAAGACGCCGTAGGAATACAGCGTGTCGCGGTTGGCCCTGACGACCGGCTGCTCATCGATGTTCACCGGTTCGCGCAGGTGCGCCAGCTTTCCGAAATAACCCGCCGCTTTTCGTTTCGTCAGATAGTAATCGGTTTCCGCCCGGACGAAGTTGTCCACGGTGATGGGCTCGGCCGCAAAAAATTGAGCCGGTGCGACTGCGAAAGCCCCGAGGATGATCAAACAGATTGCCGTGCGTGATTTCATTTGAATTGGTCGCGTGAATTTTCTCTTAATCTTGTCACGCTCGGCGCCGGCGTGAGGCCGCCGAAGGGGCTGGCGTGCCCGTAGCCCATGTCGTCGATGAGGTAGACGAGGACGTTGGGTGCGCCTTCTCCCGGCGCCACCGGCTTGGGCCAGTGTTGTTCCGAGTCGGCAAGTGTCTTTCCGATCTTGCCTTTGAATTCGGCTTCCTGCGCATGGACGGCGGCGGAAAGTGCGGGGATGCACGTCAGGCCGATGGCCACAGCCAATGAGGGTTTATTCAAATCGGCACCTGCGAAGCTAAGTGGAAATGTCGTGCTCGTCTTCATTTTACTATTCTTGGCGGTTGGCTTTCGATCCGTCAATGGGACCTTGGTCCCACCCCATACAATTCAGCCCGGGAATTTCCCCTCGATGATAAATCCCAACGGGATTTCGGATAGGACGGCGCGCCGTTTATGCAACCGCCTTCGGGGTTGCCACATATATTATTGGAATGATCCCCAGGGTAGCCTTCGGCAACCCTGGGCTGGGATTCGGAACCCCTTTGGGATTCCAGACGCTGGGTCCGGATCGCCTTTGGCGTTGCCTGCCTTTCCCGGGCTCTCGTAATTCAGAAAATTCGAGATCATCGAGTGAACGCCGACGGCGTTCCGTATTACAGCCCAGGGTTCGAAGAACCCTGGGACACACGTGCGCATCGGGTTCAACCCCAACGGGGTTGCGGAATCGGTGCAGGCTCCAGCGCCCAATCTTGGTGCGGCAACTTGCAACCGATTACTGCCTCGCCGCCGGATTCTCCAGCTGCTTGATGACGCCATCGATGCCGAGGGTGGTGCCGCCCCGCGGCGGGAACTCCTCGAAGCTTGCAAGCCACTGCCGGGCGAAGACCTGGGCGGGCACGAAGACCCACATGTTCTCGGCCAACCAGCGTGTGTACAGCTCCGACTCGTGCCAAGCCCTCTCGAAGGGGTCCGCGCGCAGGTTGATGAGCTTGGGCCACGCCGTCTGGACACGCACCGCGGAGGCGATGTTCCCCTCGAGAATGGCGAAGTGGACCTTCCAGTTGTTGTAGCGGATGGCGTTGAGGTTCCCGACCTGGTCGAAATACATGATCTCCTTCCGGGGCGATTCCTCAGTCTCGCCCTTCAGCCAGGGCAGCAGGTTGTACCCGTCGAGGTGGACCTTGTATTCTTTGCCGTCGATGGTGTGCCCTTTCTTGAGCTTCTCTTTGATGTCCGGCTCCCCGACCGCTGCCAGCAGGGTGGGGATCATGTCCTCGTGCGAGCCGATGCCGTTGAGCTTCGTCCCCGGCTTAATGACGCCGGGCCACTTGATGAAAGAGGGCACCCGGAAGCCGCCTTCCCAGGTCGTCCCTTTCTCTCCGTGGAAGGGGATGGTGCCGCCATCGGGCCAGGTGAAGGTCTCGGCGCCGTTGTCGGTGGAATACATTATGATGGTATTGTCTTCGATCCCGAGCTCCTTGAGCTTTGCGAGGACGCGGCCGACGCCGTCGTCGTGCTCGAGCATTCCGTCGGCGTAGAGGCCGATCCCGCTCGAGCCTTCCCACTTTTCGCTGAGCCGTGTCCAGACGTGCATGCGCGTCGTGGTGATCCAGGTAAAGAAGGGTTTGTCGGCCTTGTGGGCCCGGTCGATGAAGTCCAGCGCCCCGTCGAGAAATTCGGTGTCCGCCGTTTCCATGCGTTTGCGCGTCATGGGCCCGGTGTCTTCGATCCTGCCGTCGGCATAACTGCGGATGACGCCGCGTGGTCCGAACTGTTTCCTGAACTCTTCATCCTTCGGGTAATGGTAGCCTTCCGGCTCCTCTTCGGCATTGAGGTGGTAAAGGTTGCCGAAGAACTCGTCGAACCCGTGATTGGTCGGCAGGTGCTGGTCGCGGTCGCCGAGGTGGTTCTTGCCGAACTGACCGCTGGTGTACCCGTGCGGCTTGAGGAGCGTGGCGAGGGTCACCATTCCGTCGCCAATGCCGTGGGGGGAGCCGGGCATCCCGATGGTGAGGAGGCCGGTCCGGAAGGGGTGCTGACCGAGAATGAAAGCCGCCCGTCCGGCGGTGCAGCTCTGCTGGGCGTACCAGTCGGTGAAGAGCGCCCCCTGCTCTGCGATGGAATCGATGTTGGGCGTCTGGTAGCCCATCATCCCCTGGTTATAGCCGCTGACGTTCCAGTAACCGACGTCGTCACCCCAGATGACGACGATGTTGGGTTTTTTGTCCTGGGCGAATCCCGCGGCGACAAAGGTCAGGAACGCGAGCACAACAGGGATGGCGATGGGTATTCTGTTCATAAAAATGTTTGGTTTCGGTTTTAGGTTTTGAATCGTTGGTGGGAGCGCGGGCGTCTCGCCCGCTTTAGAATCAAATGCGGCTGTTCCAGCCGCCACTCTCAAAGTGCGGGCGGGACGCCCGCGCTCCCATAGGCAAATCGGCATGCTCCCATCATGTTGCGGGAATGTTTTATCTCATTTTGCGACTTTGATGGAGTTCAGGAGTCGCTCCTGGGTCGCCTTGGTATCGGCGTTCTCCTTGGTGAGCATGGAGTTGATGGTGTAGAGGTGTTTATCGACCACGAAGAGCACCGCAAGGCCGCTGTATCCCGGGTGATCGGGATTATTGAAGTCGGCGGATTCGTAGCGTAACACCAGGCCCGGCGCGCCGTCGATGGTGGTTTTTTCGGAAGAGATTTCCTTGCCGAATGCGCTGTTGACCACGCCGGCGGCGCCGTTCTTGAGGATGGTGTCCTTGCCGGCGAACATCATGGCGATGCCGGGTATCGCGGAGTCGCTGATGGTGAGCATGATGCCGTCCTGCGAGTGCTTGACGACCTCGGTCTTCACCGCGCCCGCGGGCGTCTTGGTGCTCATGGTGTCGAACTGCTTGGCGTCGTGCGGGAACATGACGGAGACCTTCTTGTCATTGCTGGTGACCGTGAACCAGTCCGCCGCGTGGGCGGCTGCAGGGACGAGGGCGAGGGCTGCGAGGAGGGGGAGGAGGAAGTGGGTGGTGGTGGTGAATTGGATTTTCATGGGGTGCTATCTGTTTTTGGAAATTTTAGGTTTCAGTGTTCAGGTTTCAGGCCGGCAATTCTGAACACTGAACACCGAACACTGAAACCTCACTTATCTAGGAAACAGCAATTGGATCGCGAATTGCAGGGACCAGTCGGGCGCGCCTTTCGGTTTGACGGTGTTGTAATAACCGCGCAGGCGCATGTTGACGGGTTGCTCACCGATCTTGAAAATCCGGCCGACACCGGCGCCCAGGGGCACGGTCCACTTTTCCTTGGCCTTCCAGTTGGCAGTCATGATGGGATCGAAAGTGAGGAACCAGCCGTCGCTGAGGTTGTAATTGACGAAGGGCTGGACGAGGAACTGGTTGACCTGGGCGCGATCGCTTTCGCCGCCGACCGACCAGATGTTCCGCGCGAGCACGCCGAGGCTCCACGGTTTCGGTTGCGCCAGCAGGACCACGGTGGGACCGAGGCTCCACTTGCCGGCGCCGAGAAGATCGTCGCTGGCGGTGGGGAAGGTGACCGAGGGGCCCGCGCCCCAGATGATGTCGCCCGCTTTCGCGGGGGAAAGGAACGCCGAGTAATTGAGATCGCCGATCCCGAACTTGCTGTCTTTCAGCTTGAGATCGGCCGCCTCGGGAATGGACGGCAGTCCGGCGACGGCGCCTTCCAGGTAAACGATGGGAAGGATGGGGCGGTTGATGAGGTTCCAGTCCTCGTTCAACGAAATGGGCACCACCGGCTGGAAATTGGAGATCACGGCGGTGCCGTTGTCCGCGCCGAAATCGATGCTGGTGTCCAGGGGCACGCTGATCATGCTGGCGACCGGATTCTGGGCTGCCTTGGCGAGATCGCCGGCCTCGTCGGCATTGGCGGAGTCGAACGCATTCGCCAGCAGGGCAAAGCCAATGATCGGAGCGATTGCGCCACTCGCGGGAATTTTGAAGAGAGGATGCTTCGTTTTCATCATAACCTGGGTATTGGTATATTCTGGACACACCTTGTCAAGGAGGTCTATAGGACCTTGGTCCCATTGGTTGGCTCAGCGCCGTTCGAAGCCGCAGGCGCGAGCGCACGTCGGATCACGGCGAGAATCTTTTCCTCCGACGCCGGCTTTCTCAGAAACGCCACGGCGCCCAGTTCCTCGGCCAGGCGGCGGTTCGTTTCGCTGTCGTGTGCCGTCATGAATATGAAGGGTAGACGCTCGGAAGCGGCGGCCAGATGCCGGGCCACGGCGAAGCCGTCGAGATCGGGCATGCGGATATCGAGGAGGACGCACTCCACCGGGGCGGTGGCGAGGGAATCGAGAAATTCGCGGCCTGATCCGAAGGCGTGGACATCGAGCCCGGCTGCCCCGAGGAGGCGACTAAGCGCCTTGAGGACGGATTCGTCGTCATCGACGATGGCGATGGATGGGAGTGCGTCAGGCATGAACTCATCGGAGGCTAGCCCTTCGCGCGGCGGATTGATATGGGACCTTGGTCCTAGCGGGGGGGCTTTGGTGCTTCTACGGCCAAAGCGTGCCGCGATTCCGTCAGGCTATGGAGTGCGGTGGCTTGACACCGCTTTGGATGGTTCCGTCGTTGATGCCGATTCGATCCAAAGCGCCGTCCAGCCGGCGCACTCCAAGGCGCTTCGCGCAAAAATAGGAGGCGGAATATACGCCCTAAACCTCCGACGGCTCCACGCCAGCCTCGATCGACTGGCGGACCAGCTCGGCCACGGATTCGACGCCGAGTTTGTGCATGACCCGGCCGCGATGCACCTTGACGGTTTTTTCGGCGATTCCGAGATGCGCGGCGATCTGCTTGTTGAGTGCGCCCCCGAGGACACAGCGCATCACCTCGAATTCCCGGGCCGTGAGCGCACCCAATCGATCACGGAACGGGCAATCCGTCCCGGAGAGAATTCGCTCGTGCGTTTCCAGCGCACTGGAAACCGATTCCAGGAGTTCTTTGTCGTCGACCGGCTTGGTGAAAAAGTCGAAGGCTCCCTCTTTCATCGCCTGAACGCTCATGGGGACGTCGCCGTGTCCGGTCAGGAAAATAATGGGGCAGGTCATCCGGCTTTTCACGAGGTGTTTCTGGAGTTCGAGACCGCTGAGGCCCTCCATGCGGACATCCAGGATCAGGCAGGCCGGCCCGCCGTGCCCGTCGGCTGCCTTCAGGTATTCTTCGCCCGACGCGAAGGCCTCGGGTTCAAATCCCGCGGAGCGCATCAGTCGCGCCAGGCTGGTCCCGACGGATGCGTCGTCATCGACAATGTAAACTCGTCCCGGCATGCGTTTCGCCTGAGAATTGCGGGGCGGGCGCCCCGCCCGCCGCCGCATCGGGCTCAAATCTTCCCTTCAGTTTCCGCCCCCGGCAAGGAAAACGTGAACACTGCGCCGCCACCGTCCCGGTTTTCCGCCACCAGCTCGCCGCCATGATTTTCGATGATCGTCTTGCAGATCGAGAGCCCCATCCCCAGCCCCTCCGGCTTGGTCGTGAAGAAGGGATCGAATACCCGTGACAGGTTACCCAGGTCCATCCCCGGGCCCGTGTCGGCAACCTCGACGCGAACCAAGTCCCCCCGGCCCTCGCACCGGACCGTGATCCTGCGTTCGCCGTCGGCGCCGGCCGCCGCCTGTGCCGCGTTGAGCAGCAGATTGAGCAGGACCTGCTGGATCGCGAGCCGGTCGGCTTCCACCTCGGGAAGCTGCCGCGCAAGATCGAGCTCCACGGACACCCCGTGCATGCGGAGTTCGGTCTCCACGAGAACGACCGACTCGCGAATCAACTGGGTACAGTCGAGGCGTTCCCGGACGAACTCGCCCTTCTCCAGCATGGAGCGAAGCCGCTGGATCACTTCCCGCGCCCGCTTGTCGTCTTTCGTGATGTCCTCGAGGATCTCCGCGATCTCTCTCAGATCCGGGTCTTCGCTTTCCAGGAACCGGCTCCCGGCCTGGGCGTTCGCCAGGATGGCCGAGAGCGGCTGGTTTAATTCATGCGCCAGCGCCGCCGATATCTCCCCGAGCAGATTGACGCGTCCGAGGTGTTCCAAATTCCCCCGCGCTTCGCGCAACTCGGCGGCTATGCGGGCCGCGCGGGCCACGTCGCGCAGCATCTCGTGCGTCAGCCCTATGATGATCGCCAGAAAGAAGAACCCGATCAGGTAAGGAGACTTGATGACCCCGGTGTCCACGAGCGGCGCGTGCACTCCCGCGGACAGAATGAAAAAGGTAATCATTCCGCCCACGATCCCGGCCCTCCGCTTGTTACCCCGCTTCCACAACCGCACCGATGCGTCCACCACGTAGATGAAAAATAGGACCGAGGCCGAGTCGGCGAGCCACTTGAAACGATTCACCGTGCCGGTCGGCACGGCATAGGTCTCCCCCCAGGCCGTGCGCTTGGACTCCAGGGCGGAAAGTTCAGTGAAGACCAAGTTGCCCGGTAACAGGAAATTCACCGCCAGGCCCGCGAGCCAGAGCGCGGTGATGATCGCTGCCAGCCAGCGCCTCCCGGCGCCGAACCAGTCGTAAATGCCCCAGGTCAGTCCGATGATGATCAAGGCGACCGCAAGGTTCTGCCAGAGCAGCGCGGAATCCGCTGCGCTCGGGGAGCTTGCCTTCATCAGCGCCAACTCGGCGGAGGCCGTCATAACGGCGCCAAAGCAGGTCAAGGAAACCCAAAGATAAAAACCGTGCTTGCGGTCATGCGCCCAGAGATGCAGATGCATCGCGGCCATCATGCCGCTGGCGGCAATACAAATCGCCCACAATATCGTCAACCAGCTCATGAAATTACCGCGCCGGGTAACCTTGCTTGTTCAGGCCGACGGCGCTTCCTGTCCGCCGGCATCGTTTCCCTGTGCATCCGGAGACTGCGTATCCTCGGCGGATTTCTTCAGATTCAGCGTTTTGAGAGGCGTTTCAAGGGAGATGCCGTGCTCGCGGAAGGTGCGCGTTATGCGGAGATTCACCAACTGGGAGAACTCGAGGAAATCCCAGTAATTGGGCGGGTGATACCAATAGAAGAACTGCAGGTTCAAGATACCGGGCTTCATTTCCGTGAAGTAGACACGCGGCGGAAACTCGGGCTGCATGCCCTCGTGATTGTCGAGAATCTCCCTGACGAGCTCGACGGCTTCCTGGATCTTGGCGGGCGGCGTGTCGATGGGCAGGCGGAGTTCGGCCACCCGCCGGATGTGCGGCCGCCGCCCGATATTTTCGATATCGCAACGCGCCATCTCTTCATTGGGAATGGTCGCCTGGTGTCCCGTGAGCAGACGCAGCTTGGTGGATCGGAGACCGATTTCCTCGACGATACCGTCGTACCCCTTGGCGACGATGCGCTCGCCGAGCCGGTAAGGCTTGTCGAGAATGATCATCATGGTGCCGAAGAAATTCTTGAGGGAATCCTGCGCTGCCAGTGCGATGGCGACCCCGCCGACTCCGGCACTGGCGAGCAAGGTGGTCAGGGGAATGCCGAGATATTTCCCTCCTTCGAGGAACACGATGAGCGCCGTCAAAAGGCTGAGCACCCGGCAGATAATGCGGATCAATTGCGCGTCCAGTCCCTTGGCTTCAATCTTCGGATGCGAGATCATAATCTCCGCAATGCGGCTCCCCGCGCCCACGATGACGAGGAGCACGCCGAACAGGAAAATCAAGTTGGCGGTGAAGGTCGTCATGGAAAGGACGAGGCCGGAGAAGCGGATTTGTTCCCGGACAAAATCGCTAAACACCAGCGGCGTCAGCGTCGCGAGGATGGGAAAGACGAGCGTCAGGCAGTAGCGGAACACGCTGGTGGTGCGGATCTTGTGACCGGTGCGCCGTCCGAACGAAAAGAAGATCACGATGAGGAACGCGGCGGCGACGAGGGAGATGAGGAACCCGGCCCACTGCCAGACGGCGTGATTTCCCCAGAAGGTGGTCCGCGCCCAGTCGGGAAGTTTATGCACGACCGGCGCGAGCCAGGGTCCCGGATCGGAAAGAAACCACTGGTAAAATTTCCGGGAAGCGCCCGGTTTGTAGGGAACGTCCTTGACGGCTTTGTAATACCTGGGGGCCAGGGCGACCGTGGCAGGATCGAACAGGTATTCGCCCTGCTGCAGCCCCTCCTCGACGCGGGCGATGCGGATCGCGGTGTGCGGGAGGCGCCATTCCTTGAGGCCCCCGTTCTCCGATGATGCGGCAATTTCTTCCGGCCCGGGAATCTCGTTGTCCGGAGGCAGGTCGATACGATCGAAAATTTCCTTGAGGCAGACCGCGGTCCGTTCTCCCCGTTCCCTGCGGAGAAATTCCGCTTCCTGGGACAGATCGAAGCAATCGAGGATGCGATCGGCGATGCGATCGTGTGTAGCTGCGTCCCGCTCTGCCCCCTCGTGTTCTTCTTTCTGCATGATGGCATAGATCTCATCACAAGCCTCGAGAAAGCTTCGCAGGGTCGCGCGCGGGCTCGAGGTGTCCGCGGGCTCGAGGGGAAAGTCGTCTTGGCCGGGAGCGCAGACGACGGTCAGAAGCAGGAGCGCCGTGCTGAACGCAAGGGTCTGCAAGCGTGGGAGAAGCGGGCTTGGGCTTTGTTTTTTCACCGGCCAGAAAACGGAATGAGGCTCGTATCTTTGCTAGTATGGTCGAGAGAACTCGAGAGAGTCAACGGACATCGTGGCTTGTCCGGGGCCATTCACCGTGCCGACAGTACTGTGGGAGCGCGGGCATCCTGCCCGCTTTTAAAACAAATGCGGCCATTCTGGCCGCCACTTTTAGAGTGCGGGCGGGATCCGCCTTCGCCGAGGCTACGGCGGGACGCGCGCCCGCGCTCCCATCGGCAGGTCGACGCGCTCCCAGCGTACTTGGTTTGCATCACTGATGCGAATCCGTCGACCGGCATTAGGGCTGGCTTCAACCCGCGAAATGGAACTTAGTAAGGATGATGCCGGCAGATGCGCAAATGGCCTGGCCCCTGTCGCGGGATGTGCGGGATGTCCTGCGGACCCGGTTCCGGCAGCTGGCCGCTTACGAGCTGGTCTTCAAACTGGTGTCCGTCGCCGTCTTCGCCCCGCTCTCGGCGTTCTTCCTGGCAAGGCTGCTCGCCTGGAGCGGGAGCGACGCCGTCAGCAATTATGAATTGACGGCGTTTTTTCTTTCGCCTGCGGGTGCCTCCCTGGTTGTCGCAGGCGCGACGTTGGCGTTCGCGATTTTTTTCCTGGAACAGGCGGGACTGATCATTATCGCCCTGGCGCAACTGGAGGGGCAGAAAGTTTCGGTCTTTCAGCTGGCGCAGTTTGCGGGCAAACGTTTCTCGGGACTCTGCCTCCTGGGCCTGCGGCAGTTCGCGATTTACCTCGCGTCGGCGCTTCCGTTGCTCGCTGTCGTGGGGCTCGCTTACGCCCTCTTCCTTACGGGCGGCGACATCAACTATTATCTGCAGGTGAAGCCGCCGGCGTTCTGGTGGACGGCCGGGA
Source organism: Verrucomicrobiales bacterium (assembly GCA_024638765.1). Taxonomy (GTDB): domain Bacteria; phylum Verrucomicrobiota; class Verrucomicrobiia; order Verrucomicrobiales; family DEV007; genus JAHEJT01. The sequence continues at coordinate 7,749 of JAHEJT010000089.1, read as the reverse complement.
TCGCCGGCTTTGCGGGCGCGGTTTACCTGGTCGTGGGACTGAGGTTTTTTGTGCGCTGGATCTTTTCGGCGCCGGTGTTGTGCCTGGAAAGGACGACCCCGAAAGAATCCCTGGCGCGAAGCTCCGCGCTGGTGCGGGGCCGTGTCTCAGGAATTCTTTCCGCCCTCGGCTGGTGGCTGGCCGCCATCATGGTGGTTTCCGCGGCTGCCGCTGGGGTATTGGCCGCCCTCGAATGGATTCTGATGATGCTGGCAGGAACCAGCGCCCCGCTGGCGCTGGCGCTGACGGCTTTGGCGTTGGCGGTGGATTTTGTCGTGGCCCTGGCACTGGGCTTCTTCGCCACCACGACTTTCTGTATCCTCGTCGCCCGCCTTTACCGGGAGGCGGTCGAGTCTGTAGAATTGCCTCCCGCCTTGATCATGGCCAGTGAGGGCGAAGCACCGGCGCACGCGCTCTCTTTCCGGGTCGGGACCGGCGCGGCCGTGGCGCTCATGCTTCTGCTTACCGGATTTTTCACGAACCGGATGCTCGGCAGGATGAATCTAGATCACACCGTGCGGGTGACCGCGCATCGCGGCAGTTCGCTTGCCGCGCCGGAGAACACCCTGGCCGCGGTGCGTCGCGCCATCGCAGACGGATCGGATTACGTGGAGATCGACGTCCAGGAAACGGCCGACGGAGTCGTCGTGATGCTGCACGACAAGGACCTCAAGCGGGTCGCGGGGGTGGATCGCAACATCTGGGAAATCAGTTATGCCGAGCTTAAGGAACTGGATATCGGCAGCTGGTTTTCGAAGGAATTTTCCGATGAACGCATTGCCTCCCTCGACGAGGTCATCGATCTGGCGTCGGGAAAGGTCATGCTGAACATCGAGTTGAAGTTCAACGGACACGACAAGAAACTGGCGGAAGAAGTGTGCCGGATTGTGAAGGAGACCGGTTTCGGCGGTCAATGCGTGATTACGTCCCTGGAATACGGAGGCCTGCGCCGGGCGCGGGCCGATGACGCGGGATTGAAAACCGGTCTGATCGTGACCGCTTCCATCGGGGATGTCACCAAGCTGGACGCCGATTTTCTCAGCGTGAATGCGGGCGCGGTATCCAGAGACCTGCTCTCACGCGCTCACAAAGCCGGCAAGGAAGTGCATGTCTGGACGGTCAACGAGCCGGCGCAAATGAACACCATGATTCACCTGGGCGTGGACAACATCATCACCGATGTCCCGGAGGTGCTCCGGGATTTGCTCCGGGAACGGGCGGAGCTCAGCCAGGCGGAAAAGGCGATGCTGTGGCTGGGCGATTTTTTGAAGGGGCGCCTGTGAAGAGTCGTAGTGCATGGAGTCGTTGAGTGCTGCACAATGGCGGACGCGGAAAGTAGTCATCACGCTCCGCGTGATGCTTTGAGAATTCCTCACGCGGAGCGTGAGGGCTACTTTCCGCACTACAGCTCTCCCTCGCCGGCATGCGTTTAACCCCCGGAAAAGCAGAAGGGCGGACGGGAACAAATCCCGACCGCCCTTCAGAAGAGAGAATATTCGTGGTCCCGAGGGTTAGAGCCTGATGCGGACTCCGAGGTTCGCGCTGGTGTAGTTCTGAGTCTTCTCGACCCAGGTATAACGGCCGTCCACGAAGAGGCCCCATTGTTCGTCCAGGCGAAACTCGATCCCGCCGCCGAGGTGGCCGGTGCCTTTGGTGTCGGTATCGGTTATCAAACCGCCGCCACCGAAGACGTAGGGAGCGATACAGGAATCCTGCATTGGGCACCTGAGTACCAGGCTGGCGGAGACATCGTGTTGAAAGCTGCCGATGTCGTTGTCAAAACCGAAGTAGCGGCCGCTGATTCCAAGGGCTTCGGTGAAGAAATAATTCAGCCCGACGCCTCCGCCCCATCCGTCACCGATGGACTTGGCGCCGCTTCCGCCGTTTCTTCCCCAGGTGTAACCGGCAAAACCGTCCAGGGTGAGTTCACCGGCCTGGAAACAGAGCGCGGCATGAGGTGCGACCGGACCTTTGCCCACCGCAGCTTTTCCGACAGCGTAATCCGTCGCGCCGGCCCAGGAGGAAGCCGTCATCGCGAACACGCCTGTAAACGAACAGAGAATAAGGATTTTTTTCATTTCGAGTGTGTGTAGTGCTTGGAACCAAGAATCCTCCCACACGCGAAGTGATTTGCAAATAATTTCTCGAACATTTCAGGTTTCTTAGAATTACTGATAAGTAACTCCAGGAATTCATCTGCAGTAGTCGTGTCTCGAGACGGGAGAACTGCTTGATTTACAAGAATTTATCGGATCGGCAGCGCAGGGCGCCCGGTATTTCGGGTATTTTAGAATCTTGGGCCGAGCGGAGGGTGAGCGACTCGGCCAAAGTAGTCATCACGCTTCGCGTGATGCTTTGAGAATTCCTCACGCGGCGCGTGAGGCTTGTATGTTAGCGCACGCCCACTCAGTACCCGCGATGGTTTCCCTTGCGGTAATAGTCATTGCGCGCGTATTGCTGGCGTTCATCCACATCCATGGCCGTGCCGACGATGCCGCCTGCAATGGCGCCGAACAACGCGCCGCCGCCTCTGCCGCTGATGAGCCCGCCGATCGCCGCACCCGACGCCGCGCCCTGGACTCCGTAAGACACTCCTTCGTCTTTCATCTGGGCGCAGCTTGAAAAAAGGAGCGTCACGGACAAAACCAGAAGAACGGGAAGGGCTTTCTTTTTCATGATGTCATCATGGGTCTTCATTTTGTTATTCTGATCCGCAAAGTCCCGCGATTCAACATTAAAGAAGCAGCCATCGCTCACCAGTTCTTAAGCAGTGGGAGGGGAGCGCGGGCATCCTGCCCGCTTCGGAAAAGAAAGCGGCCTTTCAGTCCGCCTAGCTTAAGAGTGCGGGCAGGATGCCCGCGGTCCCATCGCCATGTCGTTAAGGATCCAGCGGCAGGTCGGCCTGATCCTGAATGCGGTGATTTGCCTCCGGTTGGGTATCATTCGGGTACATTAGTGTTCTGAAATTTTTTTACGCGAATGGCCACGAATGGCTACGAATGGCCTTCTGCGGGTCGATTCCCCGCTTTTCTCTCACCAATTCTTTCCTTGGACCGGGCTCCGGCGCGCGCGAGGCCTTGTGTATTCGCGGCGCTCTCGGTGGGGCTGAATGTGCGCCGCGTATTCCGCGCCGATGTGCTGGTAAAGGATGCGCCGGAGTTCTTCGATGGCGTATGGATCGGCCGTAATCCCGAGGTGACTCGCATACACGGCAGCTTCGGATTCCGCGCCGGGCAAATGCGCACTCCAATAGGGCACCACGCTGTCGGAACTGCGTGCCAGGGGCTGCGATCCCACCCGGCCGATGATGGAGTGATAGGAGACGCCGTCCCCAGCGGGCATCTCGAGGAGTTCCACCAGGCCCGGCGAATTCGAGGCCAGATCGATGATGCTGTGATGTGAAGTGTCGCCGGAAAGCAGAGATATATCCCACGAATCGGAGAATGCGGGCACCGTCCCCAACGTGAGAAGATTCAGTGGAAGTTTGATCACGGAGGAAACCAGTTCCACCACCGGCCAGCGTGCCAGCTGGCTCCCCCGGTGAGGGGTGGACAGGAAGATGACGCGGCCGATGCGGGGATCGGCCTCCAGCGCGGTAAGACGACGGACCAGGGGTTGCGTCTCTACCGGATTTGCCGCGCCGTCGAGAGCCTCGGTAAACGCCTTCTCCCAGTCCTGGTTGATTCCCGTGCGCGTTTGCAAATTGCTGATAATCCCTCCCATGCTGTGTCCGACGAGCACCATTCGACTGGAGGGTGCGCTTCCACCGTTGGCATCGGCGGCGCCGTGGTAATCCCGGAGATGCTCCCGGAGGAGGGCCCCGTTCAGCGGGACCGGCAATCCCGTGGTGTAGGCGAAGACGAGGAACTGGTAATTCGCGCGGATCACCGGATCGGCGTAGAGTTCCGCAATCACATCCCGCCACGTCTTTGGGCTCGAAAGAATACCATGGACGAAGACCACGGGTATTTTTTCGGGACGAAAGGGCTCAAGCGCATAAAGATCGACCTGGTCCTGGTAATCTTCCGGGTGAAACATTCCCTTCACGGAGAGAAGCCTGACTGGGCGGTGCTCCAGGAGCATGGCGACCGGCACCGTAAAATCCGCCGCCAGTTTCACCGCGCGCCCGTCGATGACGGCTTCATCGCTGGAAAGAATGTCGTGAAACGCGAAGGTCGCCTCCCGCGCGTCGCCGTCGGGCGAGAAATGAATGGTGAGAGTGAGCGGGATGGCGCGGCCGGCCGGTCCCAGGAACGGATCCCGTTCCATGCGACCGGGCGTGGCCGCGCGATGGCCCACCATGGCGGCGCCTACTCCCTCCTGCCGGCGCCGGGTCTTGAAGCCTTTGACTTTGAGAAGATCCGCGGACTTGATCCAATCGAAATCGGCTGGGTCGACGAGGTGGCTGCCCGCGGTGGCCGTGCGCAGGGCGTAGGTATGCGTGGGGCCGGGCACCGATGCGGCCTGGCCCCAGACATGCTGTCCGTCGTGAAGGATGGAGCCGATCTTTCCCGCGCTGAAATTGTAGATCGCGAGAAGGCTGTCCCGGGTTTTGCCTTCCTCGTGTGCGATGGCGGCGGCGGAGTGCTCGGCGGCGGCCAGGTAATATCCGAGCGCGCGACGGGAATCGGTTTTTTCCAATCGCCGGCCGGTTTTCAGGCAGATCTCGGCGAGGGCGAGTCGCCGCGCGGGGGAGTTGTCCTGAGGAAGGCGCGCTTCGAGCGCGGAGATCGCTGTTACCGGATCGTCGTGGAAAAGATGGTGCGCGTCTTCGGCATCGAGAAAGCGCCGGGTCTGGCGTGAGAGAGGATGCGATTGCAGGAATCGCGCCACCGAGAAGGAAGCGGTCACCGGCTTGTCGGTTTCGCGGATGCCCGTGGCGCAGCCCGAGAGGAGGAGGGCGGCGGAAAGGAGGACGGGGAGGTGAAGGGGGAGGTTTTTCTTATGGTTCGCATGCAGCGAAGACAACCTGAACATCACGGGGAAATCTAGCATGGGCGGGCTGAGGCGGCAAGGCGGGGTAAAGGTGCCACGTTCGCGAAATCAATGTAGCCGCGCTCGTAAGAGCGTGGTCTGGTGTCGTTTCTCGTGAAGCGATCCACCTTCTTACGAAGGCGGCTACTTCGTTACCGCTGCATATCGTACAGACCATTAAAAAATCCCCTTGACCCCTTCAACTCCAACCGCCTTAATGCGCGCTTCTTAAACCAAAACCCTGACCCACTGTCCCGATGAAAAAATTCGTCTCCACCATTCTCACACTATTCGCCGCCCTTCAGTTCGCTTCCGCCGCGAACAGTTTTAATTATTTCGATTTTGGCTGGGAGCGCACCTCTTATAAGAGCGGCGCCGGCACCGTCCTCGACGATGCCAACGGCCTCTTTGCCGAACTGGCGGTGGCGCCGCTGGGGCCGTTGTTCTTCGTGGGAGAATATCATTACGCCAGGCCCGATGTCATCGACGGCGGAGATCTCTCGCAGCACGACCTGCGCCTGGGGCCCGGTCTGCAAGTGCCGGTCGGCCCGATCAAGCTTTACACGCACCTGGGCGGACGCTATTTCAAGCTGGATCCGAAATTCACGCCGTTCGAATTCGACGACTGGGGTTTTTACGTCGAGCCCGGTGCGCGGCTTGCGATCGGTGAAAACCTGGAACTTTACGTTTCGGCGCTTTACTCGCGCCTCGACGACAGCAACGAGTGGGGCTCGGAAGCCGGCGTGGTGTTTAATCTAAGCTCCAACTTCGGGATCAAGCTGATGGGTCGTTTCGAGGACCAGTTCAACACCCTCGGCATCGGCGCACGCCTGGAGTGGTGATAGAGATCGATTAGGGAATGGGAGCGCGGACGGCTCGTCCGCTACAAAATGAAATGCGGCCCTCCAGGCCGCGACATTTTAGAATGCGGACGAGGCCGTCCGCGCTCCCAGCTTTCACTTCGGATAAATCCGGCTGATCTTCGATCCTTCCAGGCTGAGGCCGGCCATCAATCCTTTCGGGTTGAAGAAAATGGCGACGATTCCCTTCTGGGCGGATCGGGTTCCCAGGGCGGCGCCGGCTCCCGCATCGACGACGACGATATTGGTATCGCCGCCGATCTCCCAGCCCTTGGTGCTTTCCAGGTGTTGCATGGCGGCATCATCCATGAGGAAGAGGGCGTACCCGAATTTCTGTAGCCCGGCCTGTAAACCCCAGGACGCGCCCACGCTCTTATAGTATCCGGTGATGCGGCCGTTTTGGAAGAGGGCGCCGTTGCCGTGTTGCCCGCCGAAGATGAAGCCGCCCTTGGTGATCGCAGGGAAAACGAGGATGGCACGGGCATCCTGGGCCAGGGCGCGGGCGCCGGGATCTCTGGCGAAGAGATCATTGAGCGCGGCCGTGGCTTCGGCGTTGATCTTGGATGCCCGGGCGGCGTGACTGGGCAGCGGTGGAAGGAAGAAGCCCGCGGCGAGGAAGATGACAGGCAGGAAGACGAGTCGGGTAGAAATGAGGTTTTTCATCGGTGGTGGAGCCGAGTGTTGGCTGGGCTTAATCATGACCGGATTGGAATCCCGATGCAACGAATTCATGGGATTCCCGGGAATGGGGCGGGTGGATCCCGGTGCTTCGGGCCTTTTCCTCAGCGCGAAGGAGGGTTGCGCTTTGTCGCAACCGCGGCGACGACAAAGCGTCGCCCTCCACTTAGAACGACATACGCGATTGGCCTACCTAGGCCATTCATGCTACGCTTTGAATCATGCGTGCGTTTGCGATCCATGCCATCCCCGAGATGGAGGTGTCCCGCCCGGAGCGGGCGCACGGCCTCCTGCGCATGATCCTGGGGTTCTCCCTGCTCGCCACCGCCGTATATGGACTGGTCCATGACGTCCGCTGGATTGCGCAGCCCTTTTACGCCTGGGTCTGGTGGGGGTACATTTTCATGCTCGACGGGTTCTGCGTCTGGAAACGGGGCGACTCCCTGCTCACCACGCGCATCCACTTCCTGTTTCCCATCTGTGTCTGGTCGATCACATTCTGGTTCTTTTTTGAGCTGATCAATTCCCACATCCAGAACTGGTATTACGTCGGAGTTTATCCGGCCGGCGAATTTCTCGCGGGCGCGCTTTTTACGGTGCTGGCGTTCGCCACCGTGTTCATGGGAATCTTTCAGACCTATGACGCCGTCACCGCCACCGGGCTCTGGAAGAACTGGAAGGGGAGAAAAAAATATTTTCCGCGTCGCGTGACGTACATTCTCCAGGGGATCGGCCTGGGCATGGCGGCGCTGGCGCTGTGCTTTCCCGTGTACCTTGCGCCTTTGATCTGGGGCAGTTTTACCCTGATGGTGGATCCCTGGAATTACCGGCGCGGGACGCGCTCGCTGCTCCGCGATTTGGAACACGGCGATTACGGATTGCTCTGCCGGCTCCTCCTGGCGGGGCTCATCTGCGGGGTGGTCTGGGAAAGCCTCAATTTCTTTGCACCCCAGAAATGGATATACACGGTGCGCGGTCTGGAGAGCTTCAAGCTCTTCGAGATGCCGTTGCTGGGATTCCTGGGATTTCCCGCCCTGGCGCTGGATGCCACCGCGGGGTTCGCGCTTTTTGCGTCGCTTTTCCTTGGGAACCGGTCCTGGGAACGGCGCGAGGATTTAAGCTATCGGCTGACGCAGCGGCGGGCGCCTTCCGCGCGCGTCTTCTGGCATTCGATGGTGATTCACATGCTCTTCTGGGG
>JAHEJT010000262.1 GCA_024638765.1 Verrucomicrobiales bacterium | reverse complement strand
GCGCGTCCCGTCGCCCGCCTCAACCCTTACACCACTCCCGCGAAGGACATCTTTTTGTGTTCCGCCTCCACCCCGCCCGGAGCCGGCGTCCACGGCATGTGCGGCTATCACGCCGCCCGGGCCGCCCTAAAGCGCCGATTCCGGTGATTTACGAGCCTCCGGCTCGCATCTTGCGGCGGCAACGCCGCCGTTTCTTTCCATCCACACGCAAGATGCCTGTCTCACAATCGTCCGCCGCCCCAACAACCCACTATCCACCACTCACTACTCACTACTCACTAACAACTCCCCCCCATGCTCACCGGCAGCCGCCGCCGCCCCCAGTCGCCCGGACCCTCCGCCTCAAACACCCCTGGCACCCGCGTCCCGCAATCCGGGCAGTCACCTTCCCGCGTCAGCGCCCACTCGGTAAGCCGATACCAATCCCTCCCGATCAATCGTCGCCCACATTGAGGACACCAGGTGCTGTCGCCTTCTTCATCGTGCACGTTGCCCACGTAAGCGTATCGCACGCCGTGCCCCATCGCGATCTTGCGCGCGCGCGTCAGCGTGGACTCCGGCGTGTCGGGATGATCGCGCATTTTCCAATCCGGATGAAATGCGGAAAAATGCCACGGCACATCCACCCCCAGGTTTTCCACCACCCATTCGCTCATCGCGTGCAACTCCTTGTCCGAGTCGTTCTCTCCGGGAATCAGCAGCGTCGTAATCTCAAACCAGACCTCGGTCTCTCGCTTCAGATACACCAGCGTCTCCAGCACGTTTTGCAGATGACCCGAGCAAATCTTCGAGTAAAACTGCTCCGAAAAGCCTTTCAAATCGATGTTGGCGGCGTCCATGTGCGTGTAAAACTCCCGCCGCGGTTCCGGGCAAATGTATCCCGCGGAGACCGCCACCGCCTTGATTTCCCGCCGGCGGCAGGCGTCGGCCACGTCCATGGCGTATTCCATGAAAATGACAGGATCGTTATAGGTGAACGCCACGCTGCGACACCCCAGCTCCCGGGCTTTCTCCGCGATTTTTTCGGGCGAAGCCTGATCCGCCAGGGTCGCGATCTCCCGGGACTTGCTCATATCCCAGTTCTGACAGAACCGGCACCCCAGGTTGCATCCCGCGGTCCCAAAGGAAAGGACCGGTGTCCCCGGCAGGAAATGACTCAGGGGCTTCTTTTCAATCGGATCCACGCAAAACCCGCTGGAGAGCCCATAGGTCGTCAGCACGATCCGACCCCCTTGGTTGGCGCGGACAAAACAAAATCCGCGCTGTCCCTCCTGTAATTTGCAGGCGCGAGGACAGACGTCGCATTGCACTCGCCCGTCCTCGAGACGATGCCAGTATTTGGTCTCGTGTATTCCGGTAAGACTTGTCTCCATCTTCATAAAAAGCCGGTTTCAACCTGCGCCCGGCTGTCCTATAATGTGCTTAGACAACCTCGACGCTCCATGCGTTCGAATCAACCACCCATGACATCGCCCCCGACAACCTGCCGCGCACCTGCCGTCTCGGGCACCTTCTACCCTGCCGATCCGGCCCAGTTGGAAGCGGATCTGGAGACCTATCTCGCTGCGGCAAAATCATCCGGGGCCAAAGAAACTCCGCCCAAGGCGCTCATCGCGCCCCATGCCGGTTACGTCTACTCGGGACCCATTGCCGGCTCCGCTTTCACCCTCCTGGAATCCTGCCGAGGAATCATCACCCGCGTCGTCCTCCTGGGCCCCTCGCATTTCGTGCCCTTCGAAGGGATCGCCACCTGCACCGTCGATGCCTTCACCACTCCCCTCGGCGAAATTGCGATCGACCGGGAAGCCGTCGCCCACGCATGCAAGCTGCCGGGAGTGCATCAATTCGACACCGCCCACGCCCGGGAACACTGCCTCGAAGTCGAGCTTCCTTTCCTGCAGAAAGTCCTGGGAAGTTTTTCCCTCGTCCCTTTTGTCATTGGAGAGGCCGGTCCCGAAGAAGTCGGCGATCTCATTGATCTTCTCTGGGGTGGACCGGAAACCCTGATCGTGGTCAGTTCCGACCTCAGCCATTACTACGATTACGCCCACGCGCGGAAACTGGACCGCGCCGCCTCGGCGGCTATCGAGAATCTCCAGCCGGAAAATATCTCTTCGCGGCAGGCTTGTGGCCGGCTCGCCATCCAGGGCCTCCTCCTCTCCGCGCGCCGTCACGGACTCGAGGCGCGCATCCTCGATCTCCGCAACTCCGGTGACACCGCCGGATCCAAGGACCGCGTCGTCGGATACGGAGCCTGGGCGTTTCACTGAATTTCTGATTTACGATTTACGATTTAGGATTTCCACGGACTGCTGCTCATCGATCCTCGATGCTCACCATTCGCAAATGGAACGAATACACATCCTATTAACTATTTACTATTTACTATTAACTAATAACTTCCCTCCAATGGCCCACACCCTCATCCGTCATAAGGTCCAGGACTTTCCTTCCTGGAAACGCGTCTTCGACGAGGCTTCCGAAAAACGTGCCGCCGTCGGCGAAACAGAATGGCACGTTTACCACGACTGGAATGATCCGGCGCAAGTCACCGTGCTCACGCGCTTCAACGACCTGGAGCACGCACAACGCTGGCTGCAGTCGCAAGAATTCCGGGAAAAGATCAAGGAAGCCGGCGTCATCGGAGACCCCGAGATCCACTTCCTCGCCGAGGTCGGCTGAAACCACGTAGGACGGGTTGCGAACCCGTCCCTCAATGTGACGCAGGCGTCTCGCCTGCGCCCTATTTCGAATTCGCAGGCGGGACGCCTGCGTCACATTCCCCTCCACCCCATCTTCAATCTTCCATCTTCAATCTTCCGTCCCCCCCCCCCACCAACCCGCACAGAATCCGGGCAATCACCTCCCCTCGCTCCGCCCCCCCGTCCACCACCACCACTTCCAATCCCTCCTCGGCCGACGGCTCTTCGAAAGCGGCCTTCAACTTCCCGTAGACCGCCAGGTCGGCGTCACTGACACCTTTTTGCGCCTCTTCCCGCGCCCGCATGCGCCGTTCCACCACCGCGTCCTCCACCCGAAACCAAACCACCACCACCCTTGCCCCTGCATTCCGCGCCACATCCGCCACCCTTTTGCGCAACTCCTGCGACCGGAAATTGGCGTCCAGTAACACCGGGCTCGTGTCGAGACAACGCACCCCGCGCCGGGCCAGCTCGTCGTAAGTCCGGCGGGAAAACGCTTCCGAATAAAAATTCTCCGGCAGTTTCTCGTCGGCGGCAACCTCGGCCAACTCCTTCCGCACCCGGTCACTCGCGAGACAGGGCCAGCCCGTCTCCCGGGAGAGCTCCTCGAGGACCGTGGTCTTGCCGGTGGCGGGAAGCCCACACGCCAATACCAGCAAGGGACCGTCTTCCGCCACGGCCGATGCCGCACAAAGATGGAGATGCTTCTTCGCCGACGCCAGCGCTCCTTCCCTGTCCGGCGCGCTGATCTCCGTCTCACCGGCCACGATCGCGCTTACCTTGGCCCGCACCATGGCCCGATAACGCACCAGCGCCGGCACCAGCGCCCGCTGTCCCGCATCACCGCTCTCCGCAATGTAGGCGTCCAGGTAAGCGCGCGCCAGCTCACGGTGGCCGCGGTAAAGTAGATCCATCACCAGGAAGGCGTTCTCCGTGGCCACGTCTTCGCATCGGAATCCCGCGCTGAACTCGATGCAATCGTATATCGCAATCGGATCACAAAGACAGATGTTGCGCGCGTGCAGATCCCCGTGTCCTTCCACCACCCTGCCCTCCGCGACCCGCGCCTCCAACGCCGGGCGCAAGCGGTCAAAATCCTTTCGGGTCCGCTCTTCCAGAAGACCGTGCAGCTCAGGATCGAACACCGCGCCGATTTGCGTCCGGGTTTCCGAGAAATTTTCCAGCGCGAACTTTTCCAGGTGGGCAGGGCTTCCCGCCTCCCGCACCTCCGGGCCCCTGTCGGCCGCGGCATGAAATCGTGCCATGATCCCGGCGATGGCTTCGACATCGGCGGCCTGCACCGCATCCCTTTCGAGCATCTCGTCGAGCATTCGATCCTGCGGAAGCCGTCGCATGTGGACCGCCTGATCGATGACTTCGCCGCCCGCGTCGTTTCTGAAAGTGACTCCGTCACTTCCCGCGAAGAGAGGCATCACTCCCAGGTAAACATCCGGACAGAGACGCCGATTGAGTCGCACTTCCTCCCGGCAGTAATATTCGCGCAGCGCTGCGGTGGAAAAATCAACGAAAGTCAGTTTTAACGGCTTCTTGAGCTTGTAAGCGAAATCCCCGGCGACACACACCACCGAAAGATGCGTCTGGTAAATCCGCACCTCACCGGGATTCCCCGGATAACAATCCGGATTCCCCAACCGCTCGATCACCATCTTGTCCATCGCCATTTCAGCCGGTCTTCTCCGCATCCTTCGGGTGGAAGCCATTCCTGCCCCTCAAGCCTTGAGCCACCGTGACAATAAATTGCTCTTCTCAGACTCCACTGAAAACTGAAAACTGCTAACTGAAAACTTTTCAATGCATGCCAGACAAACGTCGACATCGCGGTGCGCATCCGGCGGACCTCCGCTTGTTCGGGCCTGAACACCACATTTCTCTCCAATCGGCGGTCACCGACCTCTGCTGGCTGCTGACGCGCGGCTACGCGGAAAAGTCGGCCCTGAAGATCGTCGGCGACCGCCATGCCTTGAGCGCACGACAGCGCCAGGCGGTGGGTCGCTGCAGTTGCGGGAATGCGGCCCGCAATCTGCGGCGGGAGAAAGCGGTCCCGCAAGACGCTCTGCGCGGCTCCAGAATTCTCATCGACGGCTTCAACGTCCTCAAAACCCTGGAAACTGCCCTCTCCGGTGGAGTCATTCTGCCCGGCCGCGACGACTGTTACCGTGACATCGCCGGAATGCACGGCAATTACCGCGTCCTCGAGGAAACCCGGCCCGCGCTCCAACTGCTTCAAGACGCACTGGCCTCGCTGGGGGTAATTCAGGCCGGCTGGTATTTCGATCAATCCGTTTCCAACAGCGGGCGCGTCAAGACTCTGCTCGCTGAGATTGTCGAGGCATCCGGTGGTCCGGCGGCCGGCATCGAACTGGTCCCGGATCCCGATCCCATACTTGCGGACTCAAAGGAGATCGTCGCCAGTGGGGACAGCGATATCCTCGACCACTGCGCGCGCTGGTTCAATCTCGCCCGTCATGTCATCGAGAAAAAAATCCCCGACGCCCGGGTCGTCCCGATGCAGGGACTGGTTGCCAGTGACCAGTGATCAGTGATCCGTGATCCGCAGCCACCGCTCCACCACTCCACCACCCCAGTATCCTCCCCTCGCCCCTCGACACTCGCCCCTCGCCGTCTCACCCCTCGCCCCTCGCCCCTCGCCCCTC
>JAHEJT010000088.1:4203-19839 GCA_024638765.1 Verrucomicrobiales bacterium | reverse complement strand
ATCCTCACTTCCTTCACCACCTTCGCCGGCCTCATGCCCGTCCTCCTCGAGCGCGCCACCCAGGCCCAATTTCTCAAACCCATGGCCGTCTCACTGGGCTTCGGCATCCTCTTCGCCACCGCCATCACCCTCATCCTCGTCCCCATCAATTACCTCATCCTCGAAGACTTGAAGGGGCTGTTCACACGGAAGACAGAGGAACCGAAGGCGCAACCGGAAGCGCTCGTCATTCGTTAATCGATTCCACGTTTCAATGTTCAGTGTTCAGTGTTCAGTGTTCAATTTCAGGAAAGAAGTCATCAAAACGCTCGGGATCTGCAGCGACAATTCGACTGATTGCATCCAGTATCTGGAATCTAGTATCGGGCATCAAGAATCCCTGAATCCCGAAACCTGAACACTGAACACTGAACACTGAACACTGAACACTGAACACTGAACACTGAACACTGAACACCGAACACTAACCACCCATGCCTCCCACCCGCCCCATCACCCCCGCACTTGCCTTCACACTCCTCCTCGCCCTTACCGTCACGATCGCGGCCGCGAAGCAACCCAACATCGTCTTCTTCCTCGCCGACGATCTCGGGTACATGGATATCGGGGCCAATAATCCGGATACCTTTTACGAAACTCCCCACATCGACCGGCTCGCGGCCGAGGGCATGCGCTTCACCCAGGGGTACGCCGCCAATCCCGTCTGCTCCCCCAGCCGGTTCGCCATCATGACCGGCAAACATCCCTCCCGCGCCGACGCCACCAACTTCTTCTCCGGCGCACGCGAAGGCCGCTTCGCGCCGGCACCGCTCCACGACCGCATGGACCTGGAGGAAGTCACGCTCGCAGAAGCCTTCAAGGAAGCCGGGTACGCCACCTGCTTCGCCGGAAAATGGCACCTCGGCCCCACGGAGGAATTCTGGCCGGAGCACCAGGGCTTCGACGCCAACTTCGGCGGACACAGCCGCGGCAGCCCGCCCGGAGGTTACTTCTCCCCCTACACCAACCCGCGGCTCGAAAGCGGTCCCGTGGGCGAGCACCTCCCGGAACGCCTCACCCGCGAGGTCAACGCCTGGATCGACGCCCATCACGAGAAACCGTTCTTCGCATATGTGAGCTTTTACTCGGTCCACACCCCGCTCCAGGGACGCAAAGATCTCATCGAGAAATACGAAAAGAAAGCGGCCCAACTTCCCTCCCCCGAAGAAGAACCGGAGTTCGCGCCCGAGGAACAGGTCTGGGAAAAGAATATCCGCGTCAAAAATGGGAAACGCACGGAGACTCTCGCCGGCCCGCGCGAGGTCCGCATCCGCCAGCGTCATCCCACTTACGCCGCCATGATGGAGTCCATGGACACCGCCGTCGGTGCGATTCTCGATAAAATCCGTGCGCACGGACTCGAGGACGACACCATCGTCTGCTTCACCTCGGATAACGGCGGACTCTCGACCTCGGAGGGGAGCCCCACTTCCAATCTCCCCCTCCGCGGCGGCAAGGGCTGGCTCTACGAAGGCGGCATCCGTGAACCTTTCCTCATCAAAGCCCCCGGCGTAACCAGACCCGGCTCCGTCTGCAATCATCCCGTCGTCGGCATGGATTTCTATCCCACGCTCCTTGCCCTCGCCGGACTCGATCCGAAACCCCGCCAACATCGGGACGGCGCCGGCCTGGTGCCGCTCCTGAAAAATCCCTCCGCGACCCTCGCGCGCGAGGATCTCTTCTGGCATTACCCCCATTACGCCAACCAGGGCGGCTTTCCCGGCGGCGTCATCCGCAGCGGAAACTTCAAACTCGTGGAACGCTTCGAAGACGGGCGCGTCCACCTCTACAACCTGGCCGACGAAAGCTCCGAACAAAACGACATCGCCGCCCGGCACCCCGAACGCGTCGCGGCCATGCGCCGCAAGCTCCACGCCTGGTACAAAGATGTCGACGCCAAATTCCTGCGCGCCCGTGAAGGCGGTCCCGAGCCCTGGCACCCGGCACCCTGACGGATCAGAAAGTAGCGGCGGCATCCTGCCGCCGTTTCAATCAGGTCCGGCGGCAGGATACCGCCGCTACTGGTTACAGCGCTCCAGGCCAGCCGAAGCCGCCTCAACGGCGGCGTCGAAACTGCGCGAACGCCATCGACAATCCTCCCAACGCCAGGAGCAATCCCTGGCTCGGCTCGGGCACATTGTCCGCCGTGATGTTGTCGAGACCCACGAAAGTGTTCACCTCGCCGCCGGGATTATCTCCACTCGCACTGGCGACACCGGGATCGTGCCGGATGAGAATCTTGTTTGGGCTAAACAATTCGAATCCCTCCGAAACTCCGTTCATCTCCGTCATCGCCGCGCCGCTGATTTCCAGGCTCTGCCGCGACCAGGTGCCGGTCGGCGCCACCGTCAGGGCCATCGTGCTCACCCATTCGTGAAGCTCAAACATGCCGAACCCGGTCATCAGGATCCGCAGGTCGACAGGCTCGGGCCCGAAGTTCGCCACATCAAACGAGATATAAGTGACGCCCGCAGTGGTATAGTTGCCGGTCCAGTTGGGGGTGTTGTTGAAGGAGCCAAGGTAAGCATCCGCTCCCGGCAGGCGCATGTAAGCGTCTCCCGCCCCGGCGGGACCGTCGGACGTCACGATCACTGGCGGGCCGCTCCCGCTGCCGCCGGTCCCGCCACCCCACCCCTGCGTGGTCTCCGTTTCAAAATCGTCCACGTGGAAAAGAGTGATCGCGGACGCGCTCAGGGGACAGAGTCCAAGCAGAAGCGCAACGAGCAACGCCGAAAACCGAAGGCAGTATTTGTGTTTCATGGGAGGGAGGGTTGGGAGATGGTGAGGGGGAAAAGGTTCTATAACACCGGGTCTCGGGAATGTCCAGAAGCGCCTCGTTTCGATCCGCGAGCGGTTCTCACGCGCCGCACACCCCCAAGACCCGCCGCCAGGGCGATCAAAAAAGGAACCCCCGGCTCTGGAATTTCCTCCGCCTTGAGGTTGTCAATTCCGATGGTGGTAAGGATTGCGCCGCCAGGGTTTTCTCGCGTGCTGCTGACCGGCCCCGGATCGTGACGGATCAGAAATCTCTCCACCGCGCCCAGGGTATCCGCAAGGGTCAGGCTGGGCTCCTGGTCGTTTCGGACTTCCGTCATCTCGGCCTCACTGAGTTCAAATCGCAGGCGTCGCCACGTGCCCGCCGGTGAGACGTTGAACGCACTGGTCGTCGACCACGCCACGGCTCCATCGAATGCCTCCATCAGGATTCTTAACTCCACCGGCGCGGGCCCGAAGTTGACCACATCCATGGTGATCGCTCCCACGCCGGCACCGACGTAATCGGACGGCATCGTCGTTTCTCCTCCCCACGCCGGGTCGACGGTATAGACACCGAGAAAATCGGGTTCGTCGGGACGGCTGATCTCAAGATAACCGTCACCCGCTCCAGCCGGACCACCCGTCGCGATGAAATTCAGACTGGCGCCACTCCGCCAGCCACCGCCCGGGATCGTGAACTCTTCGATCTGTCCCAGGGTCACCGCTTGCGCAGATGCGATCGGCCATCCTGCCGCGACGAGGCCGCAGCAGAGGACACGGCATTTCTGGAACCTGCTTTGCATTCAAGGAGGATGATAGGAAACCTCCAGAATGACCGGAAACTCCAAGAAGCGTCCAGCGTTTTCCTGCGGCGGGCTCGTGAAAGGCCCACGAGGCGCCATTCTCCTCCCGCGAAACTGCGGTCGCAGTCTCTGCGCCGCCGGAACTTCCCATTTCCTCGGGTGAATCAATTTGAATAATCCGCCCGCAAGTTTCGCCGAACAGGGAAAGGGATCGGACCCGGCCATCCTGGAGAAATTGAGTCCCCGTCCCGCTGGCGGGGAATTTTCCTTTGGCCCTTTGGCTCGATCTTTTTAGACTGTCTTCATGAAAATCCCCGCCTTTCCCCCTCACTCGGCCAGGAGCGTGCTGCTTGGCGCCCGGTCCCTGGTTCCGTCGGCGATCTTGCTGGGCTTTCTCGCCTGCGCCCCGCCGCTTCCTGCGGAGACGGTCGAACTAAAGGATCAACAAGGCCGGACCATCAGCGCGGAGGTCGTTTCCACCGAAGGAGACAATGTTACCATCCGCCGCGAAGATGGGAAGGAGTTCACGTTGCCCAAGGGTTCCTTCGACCAGGCAACTCAGGATTATCTCGCGCAATGGGAACGCAAGCGCGCCAGCGCGCTCCGGAAAGCATCCCTGCCGCCTTCGTTTGGCGAGGTGCAGCCGGGCCTCGAGGAACTCGTCAACACCGGCTTGGTAATCGGTGTCCAGGTCGCCCTGGCACACGAGGGAGAAATTCTGCTCACGGCCGAGGCCGGACAACTGGGCACCGATAACAATTCGCCCGTCACCAGCGAGACCTTGTTTGTTGCCGGATCCTGCGCGGCTCCTTTCGTCTCCGCGATGATCTTTTCCATGATCGATGATCCTGCGATTGAAATCGCAATGGAGGACGGCGTCGACAAATGGCTGCCCGCCATCAAGGACGCGACTCTTGACAATGATACGCCCATCGAAAGGGCGCCCAACTTCAAGGAACTGCTCAATCATTACTCAGGCATGTTCAGCACACGGCGGGGCTTCAGCCCGGTGCAAAGAGCGCTGCTTGCCGATTTTTCCCAGGATCTCCCCACCCTGGCGGATGCACTCGTCACGCAGAAATTTTACAGGCACCCCGGCCAGGGCTATGCCACCAGCTCCGCGGGCTACGCCGTCGCGGGACGAGTCGCAGAACTCGCCGCCGGAAAACCCCTGGAAGAAATCCTCAAGGAGAAAATCTGCGTGCCGCTCGGCCTGGAGCACACCACTTACTTTCCCGCGGCGGATCATTCCAACATCGCGGTGGGCGCACTCGATAAGGAGAACACACCGCCCCACATGATCGAGGGCGGATTCAAGCTGGCCCACCCGGCGGTGTCTCTTTACACCACTGCCTCGGAAGCCGTGCGCTTCGCGCAATCGCTCCTCGGCGCCGGGAACGCCAGGCTCACACGCACCAATCTGCGAAACACGATTACTTCTCCGCCCTACAAGGCCGGGAACTTCAACTACGGATGGAGCAGTCGAGAAAAAAATTACCTCTCCACGATATCCTCTTTCCAGAAATACCGGGGAACCATCAAGATGGATTACACCACCAACACGGTGGTAGCGGCGTTCTGGACCATCCGCGTCATTGCGCAGGATGGGAGAGCCAGCGGCGAGGTCTTCCGGCTCATCAACGCGCCCCTCAAGGACCTCGTCGCGCCCTGAGCGGATCCTCCCCTCGCACAAAAAGAAAGCCCCCGCAACCGCCTCTTTAAGCGAGGCGGTGCGGAGGCCGGATAAAATCTTCGGGCCGCGCGCGGTCGAAACCCTAGTTCTCGAGGTCGCGCACGCGTTCCTCAAGCTGTTCGTTCTTGTCTTTCTCTTTGCCAATCTGACGGCCAAGGAATCCGCCCGCAGCGCCGCCGACAATGGCGCCCCTCGCGGATTTGTCGTCAATGATCGCCCCGGCGCCCGCGCCGACGGCGGCGCCCGTAATGGTGCCTTTTTTCTTGTTGGACGCGGTGTCCCAGGATTCACAGCTCACACCGCAAAGGGCGAGACCGGTGATTGCGGAAAGGAAAAGAGTTCGATTCAGGATCTTCATGGTTATTTTGGATAGATATTAACAATAATTCAGGTGATTTACCCTTAGACGTCATAATACCCGCAATTATTCACTTCGCAACGCCGGGAACGGATTCGCGCCTCCACCGCCCGCGGCCCTTTCTTCAGAAACTCAGGCGTTCCGGACTTACTTCCCGGCTTTCTTCTGCGCGCGCTGCTTTCTCTCGGATTTGAGAGAGTCCCGCTCCGCTTCCTCCGCCTCCGCGTCGGGATTCGGCATAAAAGCAGCAAACCGTGACTTCAGCTCCTCGTGTCCGGGAAGATCCGCCAGGTTTTTCCATTCCCCGGGATCGGAACGGTGGTCATAGAGCTCCTCATCCCCATTGGAGTAACGGATGTACCGCCACCGCCGGGTCCGCACCGCGTGATTCCCGCGTCCGTGGGTCGTCAAGGCAGGGCCTCTCCATCGCGCCTCCGGATCTTCCAGAAGCGGTCGCAGTGTGACCCCCTCCAACTGCGAAGGCGGCGGCAGCGCACAAAGATCACAGAGGGTCGGATAGAGGCTCATGAAATCCACCGGAGCATCACAGACTCCCCCCGCTTTGGTAACACCCGGCGCCACGATCATCAGTGGCGCCTTGGTGGCTTCCTCCCAGAGCGCGAACTTCCGCCAGTGCTGTTTCTCGCCGAGATGCCAGCCGTGGTCTCCCCAGAGCATGATAATGGTGTCCCCGGCGTGGGGACCGCGATCGAGGGCGTCCAGCACCCGCCCCACCTGTTCGTCGAGAAACGCAATCGTCGCGAGATATCCCTGGACCGCGTACTTCCAGTTCTTGGAACCCGTCACCCGGGCGTGATCGCCTTCAGGATTCGCCATCGCGAGCGCCGCGGGCGGCAAGTCGTCGAGATCATCCTCGGGCACCTCCGGAACGACGATCTGTTCCACGGGAAACATGGCGTAATACTTGCCCGGCACTTGCCACGGCATATGAGGTTTCTTAAAACCACAGCCAATAAAAAACGGCTGCGACTGCTCTTGCTCCAGATACGCCGCGACCCATGTGGCCAGCCGATGATCGACCATCTCTTCCACCGGCGTGTCGTGCAGATTTCCCCACACAATCCCACCCGCCTTCTGGTGCGGATTCTCTTTCTCGCGCACGGGCAGCGGCGGGGCCTTTCCGCTTTCGAACCACTCGTCCCAGGACTGCGGTTCCTCGTAGATCCCATGAAAAATTTTGCCGCCACCCCGCACGTGATAACCCTGCGCCCGGAAGTGTTGTTGCAGGGTGACCACCTCGGGCATCGCTCGCCGCCAGGGCTGCGGGTTGAGGTACACTCCCGAGGTAAAGGGCCGCACCCCCGACATCAGTGCGGCGCGCGACGGATTGCAGGCGGGCGCCGCGCAGTGCGCCTGCCGGAAAAGCACGCCCCGCCCGGCCAGCCGGTCGAGATTGGGCGTCCTGGCCTGCGGATGTCCACCCAGGCAGCCAATCCAGTCGTTCAAATCGTCGACGGCAATCAAGAGGACGTTGGGTTGACCCTGCTGGCCCGAAGCAGCCTCTCCAAGGGGCGCCGCGAGGGCGGCAATACCCAGAGTGAGGATCAGGCTGAGTAGCCCCTGGAATAAGGGAAAAATGCGCATCCCGGCTGGTTTTCTCTCTTGCTCTCGCGAATCGGCCACCGGGACCCGCCGGATTCGAGAAGGGGTTGGGGGCGAATTAGTTAGGACTTCCTGACTGTCAATAATTGACAAATATCGCCAAATTCAAGACGGTTGTGACTTTTTGGGCAGGGTTCGTCATCAGAACCCATGGAACCAAGACCATACCAAACCCAGTAACCAGTCCAATGATTAAAGAATTCAAAGAGTTCATCCTCAAAGGAAATATGATCGACATGGCCGTCGGCATCATCATCGGCGCCGCCTTCGGCACCGTGGTAAAATCCCTTGTCGCTAACGTCGTCATGCCTCCCGTCGGGCAAGCCCTTGGCGGAGTCGATTTCAGCGCCATGAAAAAGGTCCTCCAGGAAGGCAAAGCCGCCGTCATGGACGGCGAGACTGAGGTCACCGCCGCCGTCGAAGAAGTCGCCATCAATTACGGCGTCTTCATCAACGACATCATCACTCTACTCATTGTCGGCTTCGTCGTCTTCATCGGCGTGAAAGTCTACAACGGGATGCAGAAGAAGGAGGAAGAAGCCCCGGCCGAACCACCCGCCCAGGAGAAGCTTCTGAGTGAAATTCGCGATCTTCTCGCGTCAAAATAATCTCGTCGCCGGCATCGCAGCCGGCGCCTGAAGTAGAAAGTTCTTAATTCGTCTTCGCCCGCCCTCGAGCAGCTTCGGCATGCTCCGGCGGCAAATGGTGGCAGCGGCCCAGCGCCCTGCCACCTTTTTTATTGCCTTCTCGGAAGATCGGCAGGAGCCGGGCTCAGGCCTTTTTCCCCAGGGAAGCTTCGATGACCTTGAGGAGCATCTCCATGTTCACCGGCTTGGAGAGCATGATGAGATTCTCGCTCTCGGCAACCGCGTCGGGACTGAGTTCCTCTCTCGATATCAGGGCGGTCAGCATGATGATGGGCAGATTCTTAAGTTCCGGATCAGTCCGCAGTTGAGCCACGATGTCTCCCCCGTCCACCCCCGGCATGACTACGTCCAGCAGGAGCACATCAGGCTTGAAAGCCCGAATCGCATCCACCGCGCTGTCTGCCTCATTCTCCACGCCAACTTCGAAGAGCCCCGTCTTCTCGAGGTTCATCCTGAGAAGATTGGTGAACCCTTCTTCGTCATCGACCAGCATTAATCGTGTTTTCGCCATTGCCTGCCCGCCTTTACCAATAACTATGTTCTTTCCGGATCGGTCTCGCTTCGGATCCTCAGGACTCATCGCACGCTTTGAATGTTAGCGTCGCGCGAACCCCCTTGGCCTGGCGATTCTGGATCTCCAAGCTTCCATTGTGAAGTTCCACAATTTTCTTAACCACTGTCAAACCCAAACCGGTCCCGATCCCCGTCGGTTTCGACGTATAAAAGGGATCAAATATTTTTTCGATCTTATCGTCGGGAATCCCGGTGCCGGTATCCAGAATTTCAATGGTCACCACCCTGTCCCCCGAACGCATCTGATGACCGCTGCGGGAGCCCTCATCATGTGAAGTCTCTCCCCGCTTCAGGTTTTTCGCAGATGTACGCACCTCGAGCTTCCCTCCTTCATGGCCTTCCATGGCATGGATCGCGTTGATGAAGAGATTCACCAGCACCTGCTCCATCTTGGCCTTGTCAATCATGACCTTGGGAATATCGGAGCCTAAGTGTTTAACCACTTTAATATTGCTCCGCGTCAACTCATGCCGCACCAGGAGCAGCGCATTCTGGACGAAGGAATTCAACTCCGTCGCCTTCAAATCCAACTGGCGCGATGAAGAGAAATCGACGAGCCCGCGAATGATGTTGTCGGCCCGATCGACAGCCTCTCGCATCTCGATGAGCACCTGGGGCACATGAGGATCTCCGTGGTCCAATCCATCGCTGAGATACTCCACCCCCATCAGCAACAACGCCAACGGGTTCTTGACCTCGTGTGCCACCCCCGCCGCCAGGCGTCCGACCGACTCCATTTTTTCCGCCTGGATCAACTGCAACTGCGTGGCCTTCAATTCCTCGTTGGCGTGGCTCAGGTTTTCATTCAACTTAAGCAGTTGCTTTTCTTTTTCGCTGAGATTTTCACCTAGCTCTCGCAACTGTTCCTGGGCTTTCTTTTTCTCCGTGATGTCTTCGCAAATCCCGAGAATCAATTTCAGTCCTCTCTCCGGATCGACAATGGGCACCTTGATCGTGTGGAGATAGATCTTGCCCATGTTGGGCGAATCCATCTTCTCCTCCGGCACGTCCAGGAGTTTGCCGTTACTCAGCACGACCTTGTCGATATTCCGGAAGAAATCCGCGGTCTCTTTAATGAATAAATCGTAATCCGTCTTCCCCAGGGCCTCCTCCGCGGAGATGCCGGTGATCTCGGCGTTCTTCTTGTTCCAGAGAATAATCCGGAAGTCATTCGACGCATCCTTACAGAATACCGCGACAGGAAGATTGTTGAACACCGTCGCCAGCATCCCGACGTCCCGAAACGTCGTGGACACACGATGGTTATCGGTATCTTCATTCCGCTCGGCCATCGTGGCGCCGGCGGCGGATTCATCCTCCCGGTTCATGTAACCATCATGCCCCTTCAATCCCCCCGGGTCAACACACACCCCCTCTCCCCAATGCGCGGCGTCGTCCTTCAAGACTTGCGCCCCCGTGCGACTTGAAGCATATAGATGCCATGCGATCCTTGCCGACCCACCTTCTCGCGGTCACTCTGCCACTCTTCCTGATCTTTCTCACCGGTTGCGCCAGCACCGCCTACAACCAGGCGTGGCGAAACGAGACGCAGCCGGGCAACAATTACAACTCCCTCGAGGGACCCTGGACCGGCAGTTGGGAAAGCACAGCTTCCGGCCATAACGGCCGCCTGCGCTGCCTGGTGCACAAGGTGCCCGGCCAACAGGATACCTACGATTTCCATTACTGGGCCACCTTCCTCAAGGTGCTGAGCGCACAATACAAAGTCCGTTACACCGCCGCCCGAAAGAACGGCGTCTACCAGCTCTCCGGCGAGCAGGACCTGGGCGCATTCGGAGGCGTCTATTCGCATCGCGGCGAGGCCACCGCAAAGAAATTTCACTCCACTTACCGCGCCGAAAAGGATCACGGCACCTTCGAGATGAGGCGGCCATGATGGAACGCAACCCGGCGCCAGGATCCTCGCCCGGCTTTTTCTTTGGCTTCCGGATTCCGATAAGGAAGACCCGCCCGAAACATTCTCAGCCTCTCGTGGAAGCTGGAGACCAACCCCGGGTTTCCGCCCGCCTCCGCCAGTTTCACGGCGTTTTCCATGGTTTCCACCGCCTTCTCAAAATTACCCGACTCGGCATAGGCCGCCGCCAGCGTGCCCGCGTGCTCCAGGTCCCTCCCGCCCGCCAACGCGTGTAACTGCGACGCCAGTGCAACCGCTTTCTCTCCATTGCGATACTTTGCGTCGGTGTGTGTCGCGTGCAGCCAGGCCAGCTTCTGAAGAGGCGCCGGATCTTCCGGGGCCAGCCGGCATGCATTCTCCAGGTGCTCGATCACTTTTCCAGTTTCTCCGGTGCTTTCGTATGCCGTAACCAGATTGTAGTGGGCCCTCTTGAGATTCGGATCCATGCGCAACGCCAGCTTGGACTCGGCGATACCCGCTTCCCATTCGCCTTTCAGGATCAGGATCTCACCCAGCATCCCGTGACTAATCGCAAAGCTGCTGTCCAATTTCAGAACCTCTTCCACCTCGGACTGCGCTTCCTCCAGCATTCCCTCTTCCAAATACGCCGACACCAGAATCCCGCCTGCACGTGCGGGTTGCCGGCGATGTAAGCCGTATCGTCAAAAACCAGAAACTCATGCCCTGCGGTTTGCCCGAATACTGCAAAAATCGCCAGGACCAGAGAGACAGAAAGAAGGGCATCGCGGAGTCTCAAATTTATACCCGTCATCGTGCGCAGTGCGGCCTTATTCCTCGTGCGTCTGACTCACCAAAGCTGTCCCCATCTTCATCTCCAGGCCCTTCCTCCGTCAATTTCCCGCTCCTGGCTCGGCTTTCAGATATTCAAGGCGCGTGTCCGCGCACCGGGGCCGCTCACAACTTCCGCACCCGCATCCCGCGAAACCACACTTCATCCCCGTGATCCTGGATCAGGATTCTCCCTTTCTTGGTCGCGAAATCTGCAATCCCCCGGAACTTGCTCTCCGCAATCATCGCTTTCCACTCCCGGGACGCCGTGTCCACCTCAAGTACTTTGACCCCGTTCAAGTAATGCCGAAGCCGGCTCCCGTCGGCCACAATTCGCGTGGAGTTCCATTCTCCCACCGGCTTCAGTTTCTTCTCGGCACCCGGCGCCGCCACATCATAAAGCGACGCCGCGCTGGTCTTGGCCTTCTTGCCGTTCGGGTGCGCGTCGTCGTCCAGAATCTGATACTCCGCCCCAAGCAATTTCCCCTTCTCCCCGTACTGGGCGACCCGGTACTTGACTCCGCTGTTGGCTCCTTTCGCCACCCTCCACTCGAACTCGAGCTCGAAGTTCTCGAATTCTTCCCTCGAGTAAAGCTGCTCCCCCTTCCCGACCCGATGCAGCACTCCTCCCTCTTCCATTACCCATCCACCCGCCTGGACCGGAGCGCCCGATGCCGTGGTCCACTCCTCCAATCCGCCGCCGGCGAACAGCGATTTCCACTCCCCGGGCTCAGCCGCCACCGCGCCTCCAGCTAGACCGGCCGCCGCCAGAAGCGTCATGCACGGAATAACTGTCCAGAGACTGAGAGAGAAGCAACGTGGCCTCATAAACGTAGGATTTGAGGGTTACTTGAATTTCCGGCCCTGGAAGCTCCGAGATCTCCGCAGGCCCCTCAAAGCTACTCTTTAACCTGGCCCGGTAAAAAGTAGATTCGAGTTCTACTCGAATTTCCGAGGCTCGCCGCCCCGGATCCTTCAATTTAGAGTTGAAGCTACCAGTTCACCCGGCGCCATCGATCCACTCCCCGTAACCCTCACTGGAATTGCCTTTTATCGCCATTTCGGATATGAAAGACAGAGATCACCGCATCACGGGAGCATCCGACCAGCAGACAGCGGGGTCCAATAAGCTCGGCTGGCGCGAAAAACTCTACGAGATCATTTTCGAGGCGGATACCCCCGCGGGCAAAGCCTTCGACGTCGCCCTTCTCATTCTCATCGGCCTCAGCGTCGGCGCCGTCATGCTCGAGAGCGTCGAGGAAATCAAGGCGGTCCACGGCCGCTGGCTGCGCATCGCGGAATGGGGCTTCACCAGCCTTTTCACGCTCTATGGCGGAAGGACACCGCATGGGCGCCACGTTCTGCTACAATTGCGGCCACAAATTCAAACGAAAGGATTCGGAGATTTAGCCCAACCGGCTTGGTCGATGTGCCATCCCACACCCCTCTTGCGCCATCCCGCACCCCTCTTGCGCCATCCCGAGCGAAGCCTGTGGTGAGCTTGTCGAATCCATCGAGGGATCCCTCTCTTCTTCCAACGCCTCCATATTTCCGGATGTTTCTCGCATACCGTCCTAGCCTCTCACTTTTAGCCTCTCATTTTTTTAACAAATCCTCTGCGGCCCTCTGCGCTTCTCTGCGTCTCTGCGTTTAGCCTCTCTCAGCATCCAGTATCGCAACCCCGAGCCATGCACTCATCAACCCTCCTCCTCGCCACCCTCGCCCTCGCTGTCCCTCCCCTCGCCGCGCAGGGTGCACCCTGGTCCCGCCACACCATCGATCCCTCCTCCAGTGAAGAAGGCAAACTCGGCGCCGACGGCGTCCGCCTCGCCGACGCCAACGGCGACGGTCTCCCCGACGTGGTCACGGGCTGGGAAAACGGCGATGCCATCCGCATCTGCTTCCATCCCGGCCCCGAGAAAGCAAAACAACCTTGGCCCGGCGTTACCGTGGGCCGCGTGCGAGGCGCCGAGGACGCCGTCTGCGCCGATCTCGACGGAGACGGTAATCTCGACGTGGTCACCTGCACCGAGGGAAAAACCAAGACCGTCTTCTTCCACTGGGCGCCCGCAAAAACAGCATACATGGACGCCGATGCCTGGAACACCGAAAGAATCCCCGTCACCGAGAATAGACAGTCCTGGATGTTCGCGCTGCCCATGGACGTCGACGGTGTGCACGGCATCGACCTCGTCGTCGGTTCGAAATCCGCCGGCGCCGCCGTCGGCTGGCTGCAGTCCCCGGAGAATCCGCGAGACATCGCGGCCTGGAAGTACCACAAGCTGCACGATGCCTCATGGATCATGTCGCTGCGCAATATCGACATGGACCGGGATGGCGACGACGATATTCTCTACTCCGACCGGAAGGGCGACGACAGCGGCGTCTTCTGGCTGGAGAATCCGGGCGCGGAAAATTTCGATCCCGCCAAGCCATGGGCCCGGCACCTCGCAATCGCCGCCGGCCTCGAGGTCATGTTTCTTGACATCGAAGTGCAGAAACCCCCGCACAAACTCGCGGTCGCGGTCGCCGTGAAAGCCGGCGACGTCCGAGTGGGACCGGAGGGGCACATCCCCATGCCCGCCGGCGCCGGAACCGGCAAAGCCATCCGCTGGGGACACATCGGAGGCACCCCCGAAATCGATCTTGTCCTCACCTGCGAAAACGCCAACGGCGATAAATCCGGCGTCTGGTGGTATTCCCTGGGCGCCGAAGCTTCCTGGCACGACATCAGTGGCCCCGAAGGCGTCAAGTTCGACCGCATCGAGCTCCTCGACCTCGACGGCGACGGCGATCTCGACGTGATCACCTGCGAAGAACGCGCCAATCTCGGGGTGATCTGGTACGAGAACCCCGCGGGTTGATTGTAGCCGGACTGACTGCCGTGCTGCGGGAGCGGTCACTGAAGAAGCGGAGCGTTTCTGCAGAGCGCGTACAGCGGGACGTGCCCGAACTGGGGTAGCCGAAGTGGCACACTTCGGGCCAATCCGATCCGCCATCCCTGAGCGCTCCCGAAGTGTCCCACTTCGGCTACCCGGTATTCCCCTCGCCCTCGCCCCTCGCGAGGAACATATCGTGGAACAATCATAAACACTTTATAAAGAATCGTTTACGCACATCTCTAGACTTTATTTGTTACAATTGTAACAAATAAGGTGCGAGGGAAATGCGCACTGCAATGGGGGCATCGGCAGACTGAAGGAGGCGGTCGGTGGATCGACAGACTGAGGGAGACTGTCGGTGGATCGACAGACTGAGGGAGACTGTCGGTGGATCGACAGACTGAGCGAGACTGTCGGTGGATCGGCAGACTGAGCGAGGCGGTTCGGGGTTCGGTGGTTGGCCGTCTCGGTTGTCACTCCAAGCGCAGGATGCGGTCGTTCTCGCTGTCGGCGATGTAAATGCGGCCCTCCGCATCCACGCGCACACCGTGCGGACGGTTCAATTCCGTCTCCAGGGGAGAAGATCCAATGGCATCGCCCTTCACCCCCGGCACGCCGGCCACCAGGGAAATAATTCCGCTCTTGGGATCATATTTTCGGACCACGTGATTCTCCGTGTCCACGATGAGCACATTCCCATCCCCATCCACGCACGCATGCTTGGGACCGTTCAACAGTGCGCGCCTCGCATCGCTGCCGTCGCCTCTGTACCCCTTCTTTCCCGACACGTTCACCAGGGTCCGGATTCGCCTGTCTTTCCCCACCACCCGCAGGGCGTGGCCCTCGCGTGAGACAATATACACGTTTTCTTCCGCATCCACCGTCACCGCCCGCGGTCCTGCCAGCGGCGATTCCGTGGCGATCGCACCGTCTTCCGGTTTCCCCTTCTCGCCGTTCCCGGCCACCGTCTCAATGATGCCCGTCTTTAAATCGATGACGCGGATGCGGTAATTCTTGAGATCGGTGATGTAGAGCCTTGTCTCCTCCGCATTGAGACAACAGGCGTGGACCCCGGAGTGCTTCGCCTGCGCGGCGGGACCCCCGTCACCGGAAAAGCCCGCCACACCACTTCCCGCGATCGTGGCCACTTCCCTGGTCTCCCCGTCGATCTTGCGCAACCGGAAAGTGAACGTATCCGCGAGAAAAATATCGCCCTCGCGGGTGATCGCCAAATCGTGCATCCCGTTGAAATGCGCGCGCGACGGTTCCGGACCGTCATCGGCGCCCGTGTCTCCCTGCTTCGGATTCGTCTGGTGAAACACACCGGCGATAAATTCCGGCCGGCCCTTTTCATCGAGCGTGAAGACCCGGTTCCCGCGGAGGAACTCCACGCCATAAAGCCTGCCCTCCGAATCGAAAGCCACACTGAACGGCTGATGGATTTCCCGCGCTCCCCCACCTCCCCGGGCAATGACTTCCGTCCTTCCGGCAGAGGCGACATCTGCGAAAACGACAGTCAGCACGAATATGAAGCGAAAAATCCTCATGGGATATCGG
>JAHEJT010000088.1:0-4103 GCA_024638765.1 Verrucomicrobiales bacterium | reverse complement strand
TCGGCTACATCATGAACCCTGCATCCTGACACCTGACATATCCGAGCCACGCGAGCATCACGCGAGGATCCCCTTCACCACTTTCCCATGCACATCCGTCAAGCGGAACTGCCGTCCCTGGTACCGGAAGGTAAGCCGCTCGTGATCGATCCCAAGGAGATGGAGAATCGTCGCGTTGAAATCGTGGACGTGGACGCCGTCCTCCGCCACCGCGTACCCGAGATCGTCGGTCTTCCCGTAGACGGTCCCTCCCTTGGTGCCGCCCCCCGCCATCCACACGGTGTACGCTTCCTTGTGGTGATCGCGACCCGCCTTGGTTTCGTCTCCGCTGGCGTTGGCCCCCTGCGCCATCGGGGTGCGACCGAATTCCGCCGACCACACCACCAGGGTATCATCCAGCAACCCCCGCTGCTTGAGATCCTTGATCAACGCCGCCACCGGTTGATCCACTTCCTTGGCTTTCTTGGGCAGGCGATCGAACACGCTGCCATGATGATCCCAGCCCTGATCGAAAAGCTGGACGAAACGCACGCCGCGTTCCACCAACCGCCGCGCCAGGAGACAATTGTTGGCAAAGCTGGTCTTCCCGGGTTCGGTACCGTAAAGCGCGTGGGTCTCGGGCGATTCGGACTCGATGTCCATCAATTCCGGCACCGAAGTCTGCATCCGGTAAGCCATCTCGTACTGACTGATCCGCGTCGCGATCTCGGGATCTCCGACGTCATCGAGTCGCAGCCCGTTGAGATGCTTGACCGAGTCCACCACCTTGCGACGGTCGGCGGGCGTGACTCCCTTGGGGTTCGATAGATACAAGACCGGATCTCCCTGGCTGCGGAATTCGACTCCCTGGTGGACCGTGGGAAGAAACCCACTCCCCCAGGCGCTGTTCCCCGCGCCGAGCACCTGTCCCGTCACCAGCACCACGAACCCCGGCAGATTTTCATTCTCGCTGCCCAACCCGTAACTCACCCAGGAACCCACGCTGGGCCTCCCGAAAAGTTGGAACCCGCTGAGAAGAAACATCTGGGCGGGGGCGTGATTAAACTGGTCGGTGTGCAAGGATCGAATGAAACAGAGATCGTCTGCCACCCCCTGCAAATGAGGCATGAGATTGGAGATCTCAATTCCAGATTTCCCGCACTTTTGAAACGCGAATTTCTCATCCGCGGGTGTGCCCAGCAGAGTGGGTTGCTGGCGGATGAACGCCAGTTGTTTCCCCACGAAGAACTCGTCCGGGCAAAGCTCACCGTGGTGCTTCTGCAGCTCCGGCTTGTAATCAAAGAGATCGAGATGGGACGGCGCGCCCACTTGGTGAATGTAAATCACGCTCTTGGCCCGCGGCGCGAAATGCAGCCCGCGGCGCAGAATCGAGTCTCCGCCTTCCTCCGATCCGCACGCGTCGGAATTAAAAAGCGAAGTCAGCGCATAACCTCCCAGTCCCATTCCCATTCGCTGGAACATCTGCCGGCGCGTGAGGTGGTGGAGGTTGGATGGGGTGTTCATGGTGCTGGAGAATGAGAGAGACTCAACGCAGAGACGCAGAGAAGCGCAGAGGGCCGCAAAGTATTATTTAGGATAAG
The DNA here is from genome assembly GCA_024638765.1 of Verrucomicrobiales bacterium. Taxonomy (GTDB): domain Bacteria; phylum Verrucomicrobiota; class Verrucomicrobiia; order Verrucomicrobiales; family DEV007; genus JAHEJT01. Next base: position 2,523 of record JAHEJT010000088.1, on the reverse strand, counting down.
ACATTCTCAATACCATCGCTGTCATCCCGAGCGGAGTCGAGGGATCTCACAATAGATTCTGTGGCAACGAATTACTAAAGGAGTGTGGGCCATGCACGGTGTTCGAATAATCTCTGGAAAGAGAAAACGTTGGAAAAGGAGAGAGATCCCTCGATGGATTCGACAAGCTCACCACAGGCTTCGCTCGGGATGATAAAAAGGAAAACGGGATGACAAAAAAGAAACGTAGGATCATCGAAGAGTATAGGTGATTCCGATTAACTATTAACTATTAACTATTAACCAATAACGCGGCGAAGCCGCCGCTACCCTTTCGTAATCGTTTCGTCCAAGTTTAACAAAATGTTCGCGAGGTAATACCAGGCGCCGAGCTCCGCCGCGTCGAGATTTTCCGGGGGACTGTAAGCAAACTCGGGATCGGACCACAGCTCCTTGGCCGCGCCGGTATCGTCTTTAAACAAGCGCACTCGCTCGCGATAAACCTCCGCCAGATGGGCGCGCTCCTGGGCGCCCGGCGGGCGCGCAAGCACCAGGCGAAAGGCGTGATCGATGCGCTGCGCAAACTTGCCGTGCGGTGTCTCCTCGAGCACGCGTGCGCCCAGGGCCAGCGACATCTCCGCATACGCGGGGTCGTTGAGCAGCGTCAGGGCCTGCAGCGGCGTGTTGGTGCGGGGACGCGAAATCACGCATGCACTCCGGTCGGGTCCGTCAAAGTTGACAAAGCTGGGGTAAGGCGCGGCCCGCCGCCAGATCACGTAAACTCCCCGGCGGAAACGATCCTCGTCCTCGGCAGCCTTCCACTTGGGCTCGTTGCGTCCCACCTGCCGCCAGATGCCCGAGGGCTGATACGGCATGATCGGCGGGCCATGCATTTTTGTGGAGAGCAGCCCGCTCGCTGCCAGCGCATTGTCACGGATCATCTCCGCCGACATGCGGAATCGCGGTCCGCGCGCGTAAAACCGGTTCTCGGGATCTTGCTCCAGCAGTCCCGCCGGGACACGCGAATCCTGGCGATAGGCCTGCGACATTACCAGTTGCTTGAGGATGTGTTTCATCGACCAGCCCGACTCGACAAATTCCACCGCTAGCCAGTCGAGCAACTCCGGGTGCGTCGGCGGTGAGGACTGCGTCCCGAAATCCTCCAGCGTGGCCACGATGCCGCGCCCGAATAACTCCGCCCACCAGCGGTTCACGGTGACCCGCGCCACCAGGGGGTTGGCTGGATCGACAAGCCATTGCGCGAGGCCAAGCCGGTTCTTGGGTAACGCCGGATCGATGGGCGGTAGGACCGCCGGGGTCGCCGGCTCCACGCGCTCGCCCTTGGCGAGATAATTCCCCCGCATCAGGACGTGGGTCTCGCGCGGCTCCTCCATCTCCACCATCACCAGCGTGGTGGGCGGCGCGACGGCCTTGAGCTTCTTGCTGGTCTCGGCAATCTGTGCGTCGAGTTTCCGGAGTTCCGGATTGGCTTCCGCGTAATACTCGTCGATTGCCTTCTTCTCTCTCCGGTTCCGTCTCTCCTCGGCCTTGGCGATGGCCGCGGCGACGTCGTCGGGTACTCCGAGGGCGTCCGGGTTGCCGAGCAACGCGGAGATGCGCACCCGGCCCAGGGTGCGGCCCCGCCCGTAATTCTGATCGAGCGTGAATTCCAGCGTCATCTCGTCCCCTTCGCCGACGGAATCCTCCGTCAAAAAGGTCGCCCAATGATCCTTTCCAAACTCTTGCCCAATGGCCCACCCGGTCTTGCGGTCGCCGTCGATGGCTTTCTCGACTTCCCATCTCGTCTGCGAGAAGTCGGCGCGCGCCGAGTGCAACGCGATGGGCTTCGGCTTCCTCGTCCCCTTCGATTGCATGCGCACTTCGAACTCACTGAGAATAAAATTGGGCCGCGCCGCGTCTCCGCGCCCGGGGCCTTTTCCTGGAATTTCCTCGTGGGTCAACGCTTCCACCCTGAAGCCGGTAATTTCCTTCAGGCTGGTCCGCGCCTCGACGATGTAATTCACGGTGCCGGGGACTCGCCCGGTGACGAGCACTGATTGATCCTCGAGCACCCGGAAGGTCTCCCCGCCGTTGGTCTCAAAAGAAGCGACCTCGAGGACATTCCACTCCGGGGGATTCTCCATGGCTTCCAGGAGCGCGGCTTCCCATTCCTGCATGCCGTTGCCCTTCTGGGAAGTAAAGGCGTCCTTTTCCTTTTCCAGCGCGGCCAGCTTTTGTCCCAGCGACGCGCGCGTCTCGGCTTTTTCCGGCGGCAGCGGCAACTCCATCTTCGGACCCCAGAAATCGAAGGACACTCCCTTGCCGCTTGGGTTCTCGACTTCCAGGGGAGTATTGTTGAAGAAGGCGAAGAGCCCGTAATAATCCTTCATGGTAAACGGATCATACTTGTGATTATGGCATTGTGTGCACTCCAAGGTGGCGCCCAGCCACACCGTGCCGGTCGTGTTGACGCGATCAAAAATCTGGTTGGTCCGGTTTTCTTCCGGGTGCACCCCGGCTTCGACGTTGCAGGTCGGGGTGCGA
>JAHEJT010000261.1 GCA_024638765.1 Verrucomicrobiales bacterium | reverse complement strand
CCAGGTGCTCGTCTGCAACTTTTCCGAAACCCCTCCGACGGCGGATTACACGCTGAGCGGAGCGGCTCCCGGGACGATTACCGATTCCCTTCTCACCCCGCGCGAGGGGTTTAATGCCCGTATCCAGATCGTCCTCGACAGTGTTGAACTGCGCGATCTTGACACCCATTGGGATACGGCCACGGGTGGGCGCTTCACGGGGATATTGAGGGATAATCAAACCAGTGACCAGACCCTCGAGGGCAGTTTCACTTACGCGCCCTGAGGCCGGACCCCCCGAGGCGACCGGCACTTCTTGGGAATGCGCTCCCGCCGCGTCCGGCCCACAACCCCTTGATGCCCAGGGGACAAGCCTGGATTCGTAGTCCCCCGGCTTCCCGGCTCCCCCGCCAATCCCCGTTCCCCGGTTCCCGGGTCCCTCATTATCAGGCATTTATTTGCGCTCCATTAGTTAAGATGCTATAATTATTAGGTTTTCTAAACTAACCGGGGCCCTATGCCTGCCCGCATCCCAAACCCGCCGATGGACCCTGCTCCCCGCTGGTCCCTGCTGACGCAAGCGATCCCTTCGCCCCTGCGCGCCGGCTTCCTCCGCGCAATCCAAGGCGCGACCGCTTCGGACCGCGTCTGCACCGACACCGTTTACCGCGCCCTCCTCGTCGCCATCGTCTTCCTGGTCTTCGGGCCCTCCATCGCCTTTGACTACAGCCAGCACGACGACGCGGTAAACACGTTTCAAAATCCCTTCCTGAATCCGCCGATGCCGGGAAATGTCTTGGCTCTCTGGATTCAATCTTACGAGGGACTCTACATACCTGTCACATACACCGCTTGGGCCTTCGTCGGCTGGATTTCTTCTCTCCTCACGTGGACAGCCAACAACCATTCGCCCGCAGGCTATCATTTTGCAAACCTTTTGGTGCACCTGATATCGGTGCTTCTCGTCTTTTCCATCCTGCGAAGTCTCTTCACTTCCCCGCGCCCCGGTCGCGCCTCTTGCGCCGCCTTTGCCGGCGCCGCCCTCTTCGCCGTCCATCCGTGCCAGGTGGAGCCCGTAGCTTGGATCACCGGGATGAAAGATCTGCTCTCCGCAGCCCTCGCGCTGGCGGCCATTCGCATTTATCTTAAGAACAGCATCTCCTCCGGCAAAGAGGGACTGCTCAGTTCCCCCCGCCGACTGTTGGAACCAGCAACGGTACTCTTCGTGGCCGCCCTCCTCGCCAAGCCTTCCGCTGTCGCCGCCATTCCTATCGCCTTTCTTCTCGAAATCACCTTCCTCACTGCTGAGGGCGACAGGCGTGCCGCCGCAAAAAGAGCGGCGCGCCGGCTTCTCCCCTGGATCATCGTCTCCTTGATCGTGATCGTGCTCTCGAAATCGCTGCAGCCCAGCCGGGAAGGAGTCGCCTCCGCACCTCTCTGGTTCCGGCCTGTCGTGCTTCTCGATTCCCTGGGCTTCTACCTCCAGAAATTGATATGGCCCGCCCTGCTTGGCCCGGATTACGGCCGCACGCCCCAGAGCCTCCTTACCCGTGGATTCTTCGGTGTGCTTTGGTGGCTGCCCCTCGCCGTCACGGCCCTCCTGCTGGCGCTCCGGCGAAACCGGACCCTCAATCTCCTGATCTTCGCCCTCTTTACCTGCGCCCTGCTCCCTTACTCCGGCCTGATTTCATTTAATTTCCAAATCCAATCCACGGTCGCGGATCGCTACGCTTACCTGGCCATGCTCGCCGCCGCGCTGCTCACCACACGAATCTTTCTGGCTTGCCGGGTCCCGGCCCTGCGCGGCGCGATCCTCCTGGTGGTGGCGCTTTTCGCGGTGCGCTCCATGAGTTACCTCCCGGTGTTTACCAACAGTGAAACCTATTATCGTCACGCCATAACAGTGAACCCCGCCAGTGCGCACAACCGTTTCAATCTTGCCAACGAGTTTCGACTTGAAGAGCGGTTTGACGAAGCGATCGCCGAATACCGCATCCTACTCCGCCTTTTCCCCGCAATGGACGCGGCCGCGATCAACCTGGGCGACGTTTATTATCAGCTCGGCGATTATGCGGAATCGGAGAATCTTTACCGCCGAGCTCTCGAGGTTTCCATTCGCAACGCGCCCACCGCCCACCAGGGCCTCGCGCACGCGCTCTCGGCTTCCGGGAAATACATCGAAGCGGACCATCACTTTCTCGCCGCGGTGCGCCGGGATCCCAATTCTGCCAGCCGTTACTTGAAATGGGCCAAGGACTTGGAAAAACGCAACCGCTTCTCTTATGCGGCCGAAGTCTACCAGGAAGCGGCGCACCAAACGGGGACGGGACAGGAATCCAGCGAGAGTGCAATCATCCTGCGCCGCCTCGCCGCGCGTTCCTGGTGGAAAGCCGGCGACACGGAAAAATGCCTGGAGCAAGTCAATCGCATTCTCTCAGCGTCGCCCGAGGATACCTACGCGCTTAACATGCTCTCCTGGATCAAAGCCACCAGTGTCGATGAAGCCTTACGCGACAGCGAAACCGCAATTCGTCTCGCGGAAAAAGTGTGTGAACTTACTCAATACAAAGAACCTTATCTTCTAGATACCCTCGCTTCCGCTTACGCGTCGGCACAGCGCTACCGCCGCGCCATCGCGACCTTGGACAAAATGGTCGAGGCCGCGAAAAAATCCGACCACCACGACATAGCCCAGGTGCACAGGGTGTTTCGCAACAGGATCTGGTATTACGCCAATGCCCAACCCCTCGAGGCCGATAACGCGCGTCTTTATTCGGAATTCGAAGAGGGATCGCTAACCGCGCAGGTGGAAGAATAACTTTCGCCGCCCCGTGCTTCGTGCCAATCCAACCCCATGCTTGACGCCGACAACCTGGCCGAGATCGAACAACGGATACTGGATGCAATCGCCGAGACGGAACAACGGATCCTCGATCTCGAGGAAGCGACCAAGCCGATCGCACCCGACAAATCCCTGGGGCGTCTGACGCGATTGGAAGCCATGAGCGACAAAGCCGTCAACGAAGCGGCTCTCAGTCAGTCCCGCGCGAAACTCAATGGGCTGGAACTGGCGTTGACCAAGATCTACGACCCCGGGTTTGGCATCTGCGTCACCTGTCAGAAGTCCATCCCCATCGAGCGCCTCTTGCTCCTTCCGGAGGCCACCCGTTGCGTCGAATGTGCCGCCGTTTAGGAATTAGTCCGCCACTCCGTGGCAGCTTCCATGGATCCGCCGCGGCGCGGCGGGCCACCCGGTGGCGGCATTGACAGTGAAGCGCAAAAAAACGATGATGCCTGCGAACGCCTTGATGCGCAAAGGCAACGAACACATCGATCCGTGCCAGGACAGACAGTCATGAGCGAACCTGAGGAGAGTCTCTTTGAAAAAATCGGCGGGGAGGAAGCCGTCGACAAGATGGTGAAGAGCTTTTACGAACGGGTGCTGGCCGATCCCGAACTGAAACCGTTCTTCGAGAAAACATCCATGGACAAGCTCGGCCGCATGCAGCGCGAATTCTTTGGAGCTGCGCTCGGCGGCCCCATCACCTACACCGGCAAACCGCTGGGCCACGTCCACGCCGGACGAGGAATTACGAAGAAACATTTTGCGCGCTTCGTCGAACACCTGCTTGAGACTCTCAAGAAATTCGACCTAAGCGAAAAAGAAATTTATGACATCATCAGCCGAATCGACCTCTATGCCGACGAGATCACAGGGGAGACAGGGATCGATGCCTGAGCCGCGAGCCGGCAATCTGAAGTATCTGAACCCGATTGCAGTGCTGGTGCTCACCTTCCTCGCAGGTTGCGGGCAGGAAAAACCGGCGGATCCCTTTGTCGGAGACATGACAAAGTTCTCCTGGGGAGGCCAGGTCACCCCGGAACGGGTCAAAGCGCGGATGAATGCGAACGGCCGCGAAGTGGTAGTCTCCGAGTACGCGGGACGTTTCGTTTGGGCTGATTACGCGGCTCCCTGGTGTGCGCCGTGCATCGATCAGGCGTCCGCCATCACCCAGATCGAGGGAGAATTGAAGGACCAAGTCGTTTTCTTAACCGTGGTGACCAGTGAACAAGGAGGATACGGCCACGAACCCACCGGATTGACCGCCCGCAACTGGGCGAACCGCACGGGACTGGAAGCGGAACGCGTCGTCGCCGCCGCGGGCCTTACCGGCTGGACGATTCCCACCCACATCCTCTATTCCCCCGAAGGACAATCTCTTTACCGCTCTTCAGGCTATCTTTCGGGGGATCAGATCAAGACCATCCTCTTCAGCCGCATGAGCGATTATAAGAATTGGACAGAGAACGGAGTGAAGGCCTCCTGGATGCGTTTCGGAAATGAGTGAACCTAAAGTCCGTGGAATTCCGGAGTTACTTTCCGGGGCGACTTCCTCCCACGATATTCTCTCGCTCCTCAGAAACGAGGACTTTTCCTTTTCCATGCGAGGCTGGAAGGGGAATGTGGAATCGTTTTTTCGTGGGTCACCGGAGCAGGACGAGATCCTGGAGGAACGCCGTCGTTTTCTTGTCGAAAACGCCGGTCTTTACTGCGGAGTCCTCCCGGAAGCCGCGGATTGCGTCTCGGAGTTCGTGGCACTTGCCTCCCGGCAATTTATCAGCGCTGATCTTGCCGACTTTCCAAATGAGTGCGCCCTGAACAATCCGACAACTCAGACACTCTGGCTCGGATCCGGGCTGGAGCCCGATTTCATGCTGTTGATTCCTTCGGATGACGGCGTCCTGCGCACTGTCGCTGGCGTGGTCTGTTTTCCTAGCAACTGGGACTTCAGTGAGGCGCTTGGAAAAAAACTTCACGAAATTCACGGAGTCGTTCCGGGCCTCAATGAGTCAGTCGGTGACAAAATACATGCTCTCCTCCAAAAACTCGCTCCCGGCGACTCGTGGTCGCGACTCAACTGGGGCCTCAGCAGTTCTCCTGAGCGCAACCAGCATCCTTCGCGACAGATCCCCCGTCTCCTGGATTCAGGAGGAGAGAACTCCGCATGGCTCCGCGTGGAATTGCAGGTGTTGCACAAGTTGCCACGGACTTCTGCGATCCTCTTCGGGATACGGCCCGTGAGCATATCTCTGGAGGAAGTGGCGGGCATACCCGAGGCCGCGGCGGCGCTGAAACGCCAGGTTGAAACCATGCCCACGGACATGCGCATTTACAAGGGCATCGGCGAGGATGCGGGAATCCTCAACAGCTGGCTGGGGTGAATCGGCAGGACGAGGCGTTTATCCCGCTGCGCGGGCTCTGCCGAATGCGCTTGGCGCTATCGATTACAACCTGTGGCGTATGACAGGCTGACGGGCGCGAAGTTTTACCCTGCTCTCTTTCTCCGGAAATAAGGCAGGTTAAGAACCTTGGCCGGTGTGAGCATCTGCTCAGGCAGGCTGCCCCACTTTCCCTGCAGCTCCACCTTGATTCACCCCCCGGGGACGCTTA
>JAHEJT010000260.1 GCA_024638765.1 Verrucomicrobiales bacterium | reverse complement strand
CCGGGGAAGCGGAATTTTTCAGCTTTGGCACCAACGATCTGACCCAGACGGGGCTCGGCATGAGCCGGGACGACAGCGCCGGCTTCATGCCTGCTTACACCGAGGAGGAGATCGTCAAGGTCAACCCCTTCGCCAGCCTCGATACCGCCGGCATCGGCCAGCTCATGGAAATCGCCGTGCAGAAGGGCCGCAAGACCCGCAAGGATATCAAGCTCGGCATCTGCGGTGAACACGGCGGCGATCCCAACAGCGTCAAGTTCTGTCACGCCATCGGGCTCGATTACGTGAGCTGCAGCCCCTTCCGCATCCCCATCGCGAAGCTGGCCCTCGCCCAGGCCGCGCTGGCGGAATAACGAGGCGGTTGACGCCCGCACAGGGCGCGCACAACCCATTCCTCAAGAGGGCGGCCCGTGGCCGCCCTTTTCTTTGCGCCCGGGCTTGTCCCCACAAATCCTTTGCCTTCCCTGCAATGTCTTCCTAACCTTGAGCTATGACCACGACATTCCGGATCACGGCTTTGCAGGGATGCGGCGGGAGAGCGCCGCTCCTGCTTCTCGGCGGCCTTCTCCTGGCGGGTTGCGTGCCCGCAGGCCAATACGAAAAATTAGGCGAGGACTACGAACTCCAGGGACAACAAATCTTTGAACTCAAGGAGGAAAACGATCGGCTTAACAAGTCGACCAAATCTCTCACCAAGGAAGTTGAGGAGCTTCGGGAGAAAGCCAAGCAACTGGAGGAATTGGAAGCCCTCAAGCAGGAACTCGAGACCATCAAGAAGGAATTCCTGGATTACAAAGAGAAATATCGCCTCGGGGTCCGCAAGAAAGCCGTGGGAACAGATTTAGGACAACTCGTCACCCGGGACGGGCGTCGCTACGAGAATGCCATTGTCCGGGGATTCACTGAAACGGAGATGCTCATTTCCCATCGCGCCGGGCTCGCGACGATTGACTTCAAGAATCTCTCCGGGGATTTACAGAAGCAGTATCTCTTCAGCGAAGCAGATCTGGAGGAAGCGGCCCTGCTCACAAGCGAGCCAGAGGCCGGCGAAGAAGAAGCCGAAAAGAAACGGGAATCTCCCAGTGTGGTCGAGGCCCGGAAGCAACTTGCCGAGACCCAGGCTGAATACGTGAAGAAGGCGCGTGAACTCAAAGAGCTTAATATCCATTTTGAAGGCTCCTCCAGTCTGACCGCCCGGATCACCGCCATGGAACGACAGGTCGACGCCACCGCAAAGCAAATCTACGCAATCAAACAAAGTCAAGGCCGCGGTATCCGCATGTCGAAAGCCGACCTCGACAAGAAACTCAAGCCCCTCGAAAGCCGGCTTGTGTCTCTGGAAACCACCCTCGATGCGGCCGTCAAGGAACGGCGGAGACTATCCACGCAAAAGGACTCCCTCGAGCGCGTCGTCCGCTCCATGGAACGCAAGATTCGCTGGCTCAAAGGCCGCATTCCCTGAGCGGAGGACGTCTTTTCCGGATCCTGCCGCCCGGTCACCCCACGCGCCGGCGCAGGAAAATCAACGCGGCGATTCCCAGGTAGACTAACCCCGAAGGCTCGGGGATACTCACGCTGAATGCCAAGTTCTCCCAGAGCGCCGTGGCCGGCGAGTGCGTCTGGTTCTGAAGCGCTCCGTCGACGAGCGCCTCGATCGTCAACGTGTAGGTGCCCGGCCCCAACAATCCGGTTTCCAGAACGGGGCCGCTCCCGGTGGAAGTGAAACTGCCCGAAATCCCCGGCCACGGCCCCACGTCGTCGATCGCGTAATTGACCGCGGGTATTTGCTGATTGTTGTTCCGCTCCACCGTGTAATCGAACCCGAGGGAAAAATCTGCGATCTGTGTAAGCACAAAATCCAGAGTCAGAGTGGACAGGCTGCCGTCCATGTCCCCGGGATTGCCCGGATTCGCCGGGCGAACACCTTCCGAAGATCCGGAGCCGGTGGCCGTGAGTAATTCACCCGGGCCGTCTATCGTGATCGTCGTATCCTGGATCGACGTCACCGTCAGCGGACTGCTGAAAGCGCTTACCGTCATGGAGTAAAGTCCCGCGGCAGTCGTGGAGTGCGTGTCGAATTCGGTATCCGCGCTCGCGGTGACGGTCCGGGTCGACCCACTGAGGGTAATCGGCATCGCCCCCGCCGGAAGCGGCCCCAGGGCGACGAACGCCAGGAATGCCACCGCGGATAGGAGGCAGGAATTCCGGTTCATAAGCCCGACGGATCTCTTGCTGCAGGCTGGGGACATAGAGAGAAACGAATCGCCGGGTGCAATTTCGTTTAGAAATACCGAATATCAATGATTTTTAACAAAATGTGTGAAAATTGTTGGGCCCGGCTCGGAGGCTGCTCTTTCCCGGTCATCTCCCGTCCGGCGCCGTCGGGCCTGCGCCCACCGGCACCTTGGTCGCTCTCCAGCCCCGGAACGGAAGCGGCACAACAAAACGGGGTGAACGGCTCGCGCCATTCACCCCGTTATCGGAATTAGAGTTTCTTTTCGGGCCGCGCTTAGAAACGGAAACGCAATCCGAAATTCACCGAGCTATAGTCGCGGTTGTCCTTACCCCAGTTGTAACGGCCGTCGACAAAGACGCCCGTGCAGGTGAGATCGGGGCAACGCATTTCCAGGCCGCCGCCAATGTGCGCGGTACCGTCGTTAGAACCGTTGGCAAGGACCCCCCCGCCGCCGAGGACATAGGGAGCGATGCACAGCGACGGAATCGGGTAACGCAGGATCGCGCTCGCCGAAATGTCGTGGTGGACGCTCCCGCTGAAATCGTCGTCGAAGGCGAAGTAGCGAAGGCCGGCGCCAAACATTTCCGTAAGGAAATAGTTGAAGCCGACGCCACCGCCCCAGCCATCGCCAACAGCGCCGCCGTCCTCAAACGCGTAGCCTGCGAGGGCGTCGATGGTGAATTCACCGGCCTCGAAACAATCGCATCCGGTGTCGACGGGCGCAGGGGCAACGGGGCCTTTACCCCAAACGGGACTCTTGCCGCCACCGCCGGAATAACTGCTGTATCCCGACGGGCCGGCCCAAACATTTGATAACGCCATGGCGAAAACCGCGAGGGCGCTGATCATTAGGGTTCTTTTCATCGTCTGTCAGTGTGTGTCTGTTAATTGAACTGAATTCTGGAAATATCCCTGCCTCGAGGCACTCCGCACCGATAGCTAACAATCCCCAGTATTTTACGTATTCTTAATACCGGTGACAGGCGCGGGAATCCAGTATTTTTTTTGCACCCCCCGGAGGAGGGGAATTCGCCTTGCCCGCAAGCCCCACCCCGGACCCCCCGGCACCAAGGAAAAATTTGAACACACGCTTACTTTGTGCTACAAAGTAAGGAGCCGATGCATCATCAGTCCGCCGCCGAACATCTCCGCGTCATCCGCTCCCTCATGGAACGGGCCACCGTCTACCGCGCTATCTCCGCCCCCGCCGCCCTCGCCGGTGCCCTCCTCGCCCTCGCCCTCGCGACTTTGCTCGCCTGGGAATCTGAAAAGGAAGTCGCGCCTGCCGAGTTCGTCCTCCTTTGGATCCTCGTCCTCGCCGTCGCCAGCGCCGTCAACTTCACCCTCCTCTGGAAGGATTCGGTCCGGCGCGGCGATTCCTTCGTCTCTCCGGGCATGCGCCTCGCCCTCCGCTCCATCCTTCCCCCCATGCTCGCGGGCGGCGTCCTCGGCATCGGCCAGGCCCTCGCCCACGGCAATCTCGGTTACTGCGCCATCCTCTGGATCCTCTGTTACGGTCTCGCGCTCTGCGCCACCGCCGGCTTCGCCCCCAAGTCCATCAAACGCCTCGGCGGGGCGTTCCTCATCGCGGGACTCCTGCTGGCGATCGCCTGGCACGCCGGCGCGTTCTCGCACTGGTCCCAGGTATCCGCCGCTTCCATCTTCATGGGGACCACCTTCGGGCTCCTCCACCTCGTCTATGCCCTCTGCGTTGGATTAAGAGCGGAAGCTCCAGCCGCCGACCCCGCCGTGCACCATGACGCATGATCGACTTCAGCAAACTGGACAAAACCATCCACGAGAAAGGGCGCCTCTCAATCATGACGCTCCTCGCCACTCGAATCGAATGGGCCTTTCAGGATCTCAAGAACAGCCTTCAAATGAGCGATGGAAATCTCATCACCCACCTCCGGGCCCTCCACAAATCGGGATACGTCTCCATGGAGAAAGACACCGGCACCGCCCGGGGCCGGCCCCAAACCCATTACGCCCTCACCGATTCCGGCCGCAAAGCCTTTGAAGATTACCTCAAAGTCCTCGAGCAAATCGTGGACCTCGGAAAACAGTAACCCTTTTTTTGCCTTCAAACTTTGCGCCACAAAGTAATCGCTCACCCCAAATCCTAAATCCTAAATCCTAAATCTTATATGAAGGTCTCTCTCGCAGATCATTACGGCATGTGTTTCGGCGTCCGCGACGCCCTGCGCACCACCCACGAACTCGCCGCCGGCCAACAGGTCACCGTCCTCGGCCAACTCGTCCATAATCCCGTCGTCAGCGAACACCTCGACTCCCTCGGCGTCCAGACCGCCAATCTCTTCGACCTGGAGAGTGCGCCCCCGCCCGGACAAAAGCCGTCAACCGAAGGCGCAAAGAATCCCCGTCCGGATACGGACTCCGGCAACTTGCCCGTCGCAGCCTCGCGCGAAGACCGGGTCATGCTCGTTACCGCGCATGGCGCCTCCAATCGCGATCGCGATGCCTGGAAGAACACCGGGCACACCCTCGCGGATACCACCTGCCCCCTCGTCAAAAAAGCCCACCACGCGATCGCCACCCTCGTCGCCGCCAAATACTTCCCCGTCGTCATCGGCAAGAAAGACCACGTCGAAGTGCGCGGCCTTACCGGCGACTTCCCGCAGGCGGCCGTCATCCTGACGCCCGAGGAAATCGAGGCCTTGCCGTTTCACTCGAAAATCGGCGTGGTCTCCCAGACCACTCAGCCTCTCGACCGCGTCACCGCTCTCGTCGACGCCATCCGCCGCCGTCATCCCTCGGCCGAGGTCCGCTTTATCGACACCGTCTGCCAGCCGACCAAAGACCGCCAGGCGGCGCTGGAAAAATTATGCCGCGAAAACCAGGTCGTCATTGCAGTGGGCGGCCACAACAGCAACAACACCGCCCAACTCGCCGCCACCGCAAGAAAACTCGGCGCCACCGCTTATCACATCGCCACCGCCGATGAACTCGAGCCCGGTTGGTTCCAGGGAGTCGAGACGGTGGGCCTCAGCGCCGGCACTTCTACCCTCGATGAGACCGTCCGCCAAGTCCACGACCGCCTCCAGCAGATCGCCGCAGCCAATTCCGCCACCTTGCTCCAAAGCCTTGCCGAGACGCTGCCGGGAATATCCCAAGACAAGATGTAGCGGAATCCCGATGTATCGGGATTCCGCCGTCCGCGCCCGCACCGGCTGCCGCCGCTTCCTCGACCGCCTCG
>JAHEJT010000259.1 GCA_024638765.1 Verrucomicrobiales bacterium | reverse complement strand
CTCGATCTTTTCGAAGTCGTCGACCGAGATGTGATGCTCCATGTCGACGTCGTAATAAAAGCCGTTTTCCACCGGCGGTCCGATGGAGAATTGGGCGTCCGGCCAGATCCGGAGGATGGCGGTGGCCATGACGTGGGCCGCGGAGTGGCGCAGAGTTTCCTCGGGCGTCATTTGTCGTGCATTGTCCATAGGCGGGATGAAGAAGGCTTATAAACAGGAATAACATGATTAACAGAATTTTCCAGGGTGTGGGGACAAATTGGCGGACTGGTCAGCGCGAGACCATTTTTCGCCTGGCCAGGCGCAGCGAACGGCGTTGGGTGGCCCCAATAGAGTGAGCTGGAACGAAGTCAGGCGAAAAATGGGCCGCGTCGATTCTTGTTCCGCCGTATGAGGCGCTGATTTCAAATCCATTTGACATCAATTCTGGCCGGTTCGGGAATTTTTCCGCACACCCCGGCGGCAAGACCAGGATGCGCCTCGGATCACGCTGTTTAGGGCCGCGGGCTCCTGATTTCCGCTGTTTGTTGTCCACAGTTTCCGATAGAAGGACGTAGGATCCCAAGCCGCCTGGATACCCTTGAAAGCTCTCGTCAAAAAGAAACCCGGGGAAGGACTCTGGCTCGAGGACGTGCCCGAGCCCCAGATCGGGATCAACGATGTCCTCATCAAGGTCGATCGGACCGGGATCTGCGGCACCGATCTGCACATTTACAATTGGGATTCTTGGGCGCAGAAAACCATTCCCGTGCCCTTGGTGGTGGGGCACGAATTCGTGGGGAATGTGGTCGAGGTGGGAGGCAATGTCAGCGATTTCACGCCGGGGGACGTCGTCAGCGGCGAAGGCCACGTCGTCTGTGGCCGCTGTCGCAACTGTATGGCCGGACGTCGCCATCTCTGCGCGCATACGGAAGGGGTGGGCGTCAATCGGCCGGGCGCATTTGCCGAATACCTGGCTCTGCCGATGAGCAACGTCTGGCATCACCGGGAAGGGATTTCACGGGATGTGGCCTCGATTTACGATCCTCTCGGCAATGCGGTGCACTCGGCGTTGGCGTTCGATCTGCTCGGTGAAGACGTCCTCATCACCGGCGCGGGTCCCATCGGCTGTATGGCTGCCGCAGTGGCAAAACATGCCGGGGCCCGCTACGTGGTAGTGACGGACGTCAACGATTACCGCCTGGATCTCGCCTCGAAGATGGGAGCCACCTCGACTTTAAATGTACGAGAGCGCCGCATCGCGGAAGTGCAGAGTGAACTGCGATTGGAAGAAGGATTCGATGTGGGCCTGGAGATGTCGGGGAATCCGCAGGCTTTTCAGGAGATGCTGGATAACATGTGCCACGGGGGCAAGATTGCGATCCTGGGGATCCCCGGGGAAAAGATGGAGGTCGACTGGAATCAGATCATTTTTAACGGCCTGACTTTGCAGGGGATTTATGGCCGGGAGATGTACGAGACCTGGTATAAAATGACGATGATGCTGCTCAGCGGGCTGGATATCGATCCGGTGATCACCCACCGCTATCGCTGCGAAGATTTTGAAAAGGGATTTGAAGTCATGAAGTCGGGAGAATGCGGGAAGGTGGTCTTGTATTGGGGCGGGAAGCCGAAGACCAGGTATTCGGAATGACGTGTGAAAAAATGTCTAATGACACTGCCTGGCGCGATAGCGCATAATGCCATGCAAAGCCACACTGCAGAGCCTGAGCAAAGCGAAGGATAAAGTACCCAATGACGAAATAATGACGAAGAACCCAATGCCGAATTCATTTTCCGCCGCATGGCCTGCGTATTCGGATTCTAGTCATTCGAAATTCATTGGGTATTTGGATATTTCGTCATTCGTCATTACGAGCGGAATCGTGCTTTAGCTGGAAGACGATCGCATGCCACCTTCATTCCTCGACAATCTAAACGGCCAGCTAAAAGAGATCCGCGCGTCCGGTCTTTACAAGGGCGAGCGTGTCCTGGAGACGCCGCAGGGCGCGCACATCGGCGTGCCCGGGCGCGAGGACGTGCTCAATATGTGCGCGAATAATTACCTCGGGCTCGCGAATCATCCGGAGACCGTCGCCGCAGCCAGGGAAGCCCTCGACCGCTGGGGATACGGGCTGGCCTCGGTGCGCTTCATCTGCGGCACCCAATCGATTCACAAAGAGCTCGAGGCAGCCATCAGCAGTCACCTCGGAACGGAGGACACCATCCTCTATTCTTCCTGCTTTCATGCGGCGGAAGGTTTGTTCGAGCCCTTACTGGGTGCGGATGACGCTATCGTCAGCGATGAACTGAATCATGCCTGCATCATTGACGGGATCCGCCTCTGCAAGGCGATGCGCTATCGCTATGGCAACAATGATATGGCCGATCTGGAGTCGAAACTTGAAGAAGCGCGCGCCAAGGGAGCCCGCTTCGTCATGATCGCCACGGACGGCGTCTTTTCCATGGACGGATACGTCGCCAATCTCCCTGCGATCTGCGATCTGGCGGACGCGCACGACGCCTTGGTGATGACGGACGATTCGCACGCGGTGGGATTTCTCGGCGCGCGCGGGCGCGGTTCCCACGAGCACTGCGATGTCATGGGCCGGGTCGATATTATTCTGGGAACCCTTGGAAAGGCGCTGGGGGGCGCGAGCGGCGGATACTCCAGCGGCAAGAAGGAAATCATCGAGATGCTCCGCCAGCGATCGCGGCCTTATCTCTTTTCCAATACCCTGCCGCCGTCGATTGTCGCAGCCTCCCTGAAAGCGCTCGAGCTCGTGGCCGGCGGCGCGGAACTGCGCGATCAGTTGCAAGAGAACACGCGCTACTTTCGTGCAGAGATGGTGCAGCGCGGGTTCGATATTTTGCCCGGGGAACATCCCATCGTCCCGGTGATGCTGGGAGATGCATCCGTGGCCGGGAAGATGGCGGAGCGCTTGCTTGAAAAAGGGGTCTACGTGATCGCGTTCTCTTATCCTGTGGTGCCGCAGGAGAAGGCGCGCATCCGCGTGCAGGTTTCCGCCGCCCATAGCCGCGACGATCTGGAATTCGCGGTGCGGTCTTTTGCGGAGGTGAAAGAGGAGTTGGGAATTTGAACCGCGAAATACGCGAAAAATGCGAAAGATATTTAGCATTCAGTGGTGGGCGGGTCTTTGGATATGTGTCTCGCTGACGAGTTTTACCGGAATTGAACTCTGTCATGCGTCTCAGAGGGAGGCGGGCCTTCTTTTGAACGGGGTGGAGGCACTGGAGTTTGGGAAGGCGGTGCCGGGGAAGTTCGAGTTGGGTGGAAGCGCCGGTGCATTGCTGGAGGGAGGAGGCGGGGAGGTGTTCGCGGCGTATGGCACTGTGGGAGCGACGCGTTGCGTGGCATTTGCGCACGGGGCGTTCCTGATCGGTGGCGTGTTGCATGAAAATGAGTCCGGTAAAAACCTGGTGCTGAATTCGGTGCGGTGGTCCGGGAAAGGCATGCGCGCGCGGGTGGGTGTGGCGCCGGGCCTCGAGGCTTTACAGGAAGTTTTGCGCATGAATGGCCTGGAGGTGGAGGAAGTGGAGCCCGGTGTGCTCGGGGACGCCGGCGTCGATGTCTATTGTGTCATCGGACATAAGATCACCTCCGGCGACGAAGTGGCGGCGGTGCGCGCATTCATGAAAAGCGGGGGCGGACTCGTGGTGGCGGCCACGCCGTGGGCGTTCGGCAAAAAGTTTTCGGATTTCTCCCGGGAGTTTCCGGGGAACCGGCTGCTCTCCGGGATCGGAATTTCCTTTTCCAGCTCGGGGACGGTCCGCACCGGGGGCAGGCTTGTGGTTTCGGCGCCGAGGGATGGCGACATCCCGGACCCGCAGCGCGTGCCGATAGCAGAATCGAAAGCGGGGCCGGTCGCGGCCGCGCGGCGCCTGGCCAAGGAGGGCAAGACCCTGCCCGCGGACGAGAAGCGCCGGCTGGTATCGCAGATGCTCGAAGGCGTGAGCCTGGAGGGGAAGGACCTGCTCGCGTTCCGCGACGCCGTGCTCGCTCTCGATGAGACGGTCGGTCCGGTCGTTCCTACGAAGGAAGAGCCGGTGCCGGGGAAAGGGGAGAGTTTGAAGACCGCCATTGTGCGCGTGCAAACCGTGCTGGCGATGTCATTGCCGGCGGCCGAAGTGCGCAAAATTTCCGCGGCGGATGATTACCCGGGATCCGTGCCCGATGATGCCGAGCGTCTCACGGAAACGGTGACCATCGATGCGACCTCACGTCCGGGGACCAAGAAACCGAGTTGGTCCCGGCCGGGATCGGTAGTCTCCAGCACAGGACTGTATGCGCCACCTGGCGAGGTGGTGCGCGTGTCGGTCCCCGCGAATCTTGCGGGCGAAGGCTTCAAAGTGCGGATCGGCCTTTACCGGGCGAACCTTCTCGAGAAGAAAGACGCCTGGTGGCGTTATCCGCAGCTCTCCCGGGATTTCGAAATTGAAAAAAGAGTCACCGAGGCGGCCAACGCTTTCGGGGGGATGATTTACCTGGTGACTCCCCGTGGAGCGTCTTTTGGTGAGGTCGAGGTGGAAGTGGAGGGAGCGGTGCGCGCGCCTTCTTTCTTCCTCGGGAAGACGGATCCATCCGATTGGAAGGACACGATCCGGAAATATCCGGCGCCCCGCGCGGAATTGGGGTGCGACGGGATTATTTTCGAACTTCCGTCGGATTACGTGCGTGGCGTCAGCGATCCGGTGGAGCTGATGGAGTTTTGGAATTCCGTGGCGCGCGAGGCGGCGGAATTGCTTGTCATTGACCGCGACGATTTGCGGCCGGAACGGGCCGCCGTCGAACGGCAGATCGTGGCAGGAGCCATGCATTCCGGGTATCCCGTCGGGACGCACATTTCCAGTTTTGCGCAGAAAGTCGTGGATCTGGCGGAACTGAAGGAAAAAGGCGGCTGGGGAATTTTTCACGAGTTGGGACACAATCATCAGCAACGCGTCTGGTATCTGCCGGGGACCACCGAGGCGACCTGCAATCTGTGGTCCGTCCGCCTCTCCGAAGAAGTCCTCGGTATTTCCCGCGACGACGCGCATCGGGGGACCGACCCCTTCAACCGGCGGCAGGCAATCGTGAAGTATGTCGGTGGCGGAAAGAATTTCGAGGCGGATTGGAACACGTTTACCGCCTTGGAGATGTACTTGCAGTATCAGGAAGCCTTCGGATGGGAGGCATTGCAGCGGGTTTTTGAAGCATACAACGATCTTCCCAAGGAAGAGGAGCCCGCGGATCAACAGGATCGGAACGATGAACTGCTGAGGCAAATGTCCGTGTCGGCGGGGCGCAACCTGGGTCCTTTTTTCCTGGCGTGGAATGTGCCGGTCTCGGAAAGCGCATTGGCAAGCGTGGCGGATCGCCCGGATTGGGAAGAGGATCCCATGAAAAAACACCGTTGATAGGGCAAGTCCGATGTTCGATGTCATCGAGTTCATGGCGGTGGTCGCAGCGGGAATTT
>JAHEJT010000258.1 GCA_024638765.1 Verrucomicrobiales bacterium | reverse complement strand
AACTCAACCCCATCTCCGCCTTCCAAAACCGGCTCAAGGATCGTATCAAAACCCTCGCCAGCAACCGCGTCCTCACCCCGGAAGACGAAGAACGCCTCCAGCAGGCCAAGGAAGCCCTCGCCGTCACCTTCGGCCTCGAAGCCGACCGCCCCGGCGATATCCGCCGGCAAATCGCGAAAATCGCGCACGCCCTCGAGACCGGCAGCTTCGACGCCCGCGCCTTCTATCCGGAGGACGGCGCCAGATACTCAGCCGAACAACTCTATCTCAACACCAAGGTCCTCGACCTCGTCAACATCGCCGAAGCCGAGCGCCTCGATTACCGCTACCAACAGGAACCCAACGTCTTCTTCGGCATCCGCAAAACTTACTTCGGCCTGCCCTTCAATACCCTCCACATCAACGCCCTCGTCATGGCCGCCTTCTTCCTCGCCGGCGTCGTCCTTCTCCACCTCTGCCTCCGCCGGCAGCTGACCAAGGTCTAGGGTGGCGGGTGTTCGGTGTTCAGTGTTCAGGTGTCGGTGATCCGGTCTCCGTCCGGCGAAACTCACCCCATCTCTTCCTCCGATTACTTCCCCCCTCCCAAAACCCCGCACCGCCCACCCACTGATAACCGATAACCGATAACGGATAACTCGGCGCGCCTCGGCGTCCCTTCCGTCCCAGGACACTTGAAA
Source organism: Verrucomicrobiales bacterium (assembly GCA_024638765.1). Taxonomy (GTDB): domain Bacteria; phylum Verrucomicrobiota; class Verrucomicrobiia; order Verrucomicrobiales; family DEV007; genus JAHEJT01. The sequence continues at coordinate 4,790 of JAHEJT010000258.1, read as the reverse complement.
CTCCTCACTCTTTACCCACGACCGAAGCCCGAACCGCGAATGCGGGACACCTGAACCCTGAACACTGAACACCGAACACTGAACACCGAACACTGAACACCGATAACCAGGCGCGTAGCGCCGCCCCTTCAGTCGCGTCCCACCACTGAAGAAAGCGTCCGCTGCAACCGCCCCACCCAGTCTTCCGTGATACTCCGCCGCGTGATCAATCCCAGGGTCGCCGGCCCCACCCGCGTCTCACAGGGTATCACCACCAGCCGAAACCCACGCCCGAAATCCGCGCGCACCGCCCCCGGCGTCTTGAGCCGCAAATTCTTCTGACAACGCCCCCAGCTGCTCGCCAGTATCGTCACCGCCGCGGTCAGCTTGGGTTCGGTCCGGTCCTTGCGCAAAAGCGAGTTTCCCTGCGGATCCGCCAACACCACCCGGTGGCACTCCAAGACCCCCGCCATCCAGAACGCAAACGCCTCCAGCCGCTCCCACAAGGGCCCGTCCGGTATCTGAAATTCCTCCTCCGACCCCGCCCTCGCCGGCTTCGCCGCCGCCGCCGCCGCCTCCGCAAAGTCGCGTGCCGCCACCAGCGATCCCGATGCCGGGATGGCGGGGATTGCCACCGATTCGACCGGCGCTTCCAAGGGCTCCACGGAGTCCAGGGCGGGGTTCTCAACCGCTCCAGGGGACAGCCCCGGATCCTCTCCCTCCCGCAATAACCCTAACGCAGACGCCAATTGCTTGATCTCCGCAAGCTTCTCACCGGCCTCCGCCGCCGTTTCCACCACCCGGGGCAACACCCGCGGCACCGCCGGCGGCAACACCTGCGGCGATACCGCGGCGCTCTCAACCGGGAGGGGCGCGGACCCCGATGGCCCCCCTCCTCCCACCCACTGCGCCAGGGACTCAGGCACCGGCGTCATCACTTCTTCTTGCGCAACCTGGGGAAAAATCGGAACCACCCGGGGGCGAGCCTCGGATTCCATCGGCGCTTCCACCGGCACCGTCACCGGCTCAAAATACGCCACTTCCGTTTCAGCCGGCAAAGACTCCGGCGCAACGGTCGCGGCCGGCGTCGCCGCCATCGCCCCCGTCCTCGCCATCACCTCCGGCGCTCCCGCACTCCGCACCGCCTCACGAAGATCCGCCCTCGCCTCGCCGGCCTTGGATTCCGCTTCCCCTTCCATCGCCGGTTGCCCCCGGAGCTCAGACTCCGGTGCCAGCGGCGCTTCCGGTGCCAGCGGGGCTTCCGGTGCAGGTGCCGGTTCCAACTGCGGCGCCAGTTCCGGTTCCGGTTCCGGAGGATATTCCGGTGCCAGCGGGGCTTCCGGTGCAGGTGCAGGTGCCGGTTCCAACTGCGGCGCCGGCTCCGGCTCCGGTTCCGGAGGATATTCCGCCACCCCCACGTCCGCCGCCTCCCGGCGGCGCCTCGCCGGCGCCAGCCTCCCCACCAGCGCCGTCATTTCATTCGGATCAATCCAGGACTCTTGCATGCTCACTTCGTTCCTGAAAACGATCCAAATCCAATCGTAACTCCAACTCCGCCGCCAACTGATCGAAAATCAGCGCCGCCGGCGGCGGGTTGCGGTAAAGCAGGCCTACCGGCACTCCCGCCGCACACGCCTTCGTGAAAATTTCATCCCGCGGAATCTCCGTCCGCATCAGCATCTTCGCGGTCGCCAGCTGCTTCAGCTCTCGCGCCACCCCCAGCCGCACCGCCTGATCCGACTCCGTCATCGTCAGTAATACTCCCGCCAGTTCCACCCCGAACCTCTCGTCGCGCAAATCCGCGACCGATTCCAGAATCTGCGGAATCGAACGCACCGACAACGGCTCGAACTGTTGCGGAATCAAAACGTAATCCGCCGCCTTTAAAACTTCCGCAGTGTACCCGAACACACCCGGCGCCGTGTCCACCAACACCACGTCGTACCCACGCGGCTCCAGGGATTCAAAAAACGTTCTCACCGCGCCCGGCTCTCTGCCCGCGCTCTCACCACTCCCATTCAACCGCACGTAACTGTCCTTCCGGCCCGCCGGCAATACCGTCATCTCCGACAATCGCGTCTCCAGGATCACATCCTCGATTACCGGCGAGCCTTCCTCCGCCAGCACATCATAAAAACCACTCCACGTCCGCGCCCGCCGGGACAGAGATAAACCCACCCCGCTCTGCGGATCAGTGTCCACTAACAAAACCCTCCAACCGCGCCGCGCCAGAGAATACGCCAGGTTCACCGCAACGGTCGTTTTGCCAACGCCGCCCTTCTGACTCGATATCGCCAACGTAATCATTCCCGCCACCTCTTAACACAGCCCCCCCGCCGCTGACCATCGCTCATTTCAAACTTCGTGAATTCTTTTTGATCATAGAATCCCGGCACAATGTTCCACGCATTGTGAATGAATTGTGAATAACATGCCGCGGTCCACCCGCTTTCGCCTCCGTCCCTGAAAACTTGAAACTTCCCCTTTCCCCTCATCCAGTATCCCTTCTCCCTTTGCTCTCCGCCCCGTTTCACTATTTACTATTAACCATTAACTAATTACTCCCTCCTCCCCATGCTCCCGCGCACGCCCTCAGTGTCTCCTTTGTCCTCTAAATCCTATAGGTCCTATACGTCCTATCCCTCCTATCCCTCTCCGCCTCGCCTCGCCCCCCGCCACCCACCCCACCCTCCGCGCTGCGCAGTGTGGTTCCTCCTTCTATTCGCGTCCATTAGCGTCCATTCGCGGTTTCTTAATCCGATCGCGGCCCAGGACGCTCCCCAAATTCAAAAATCAAAAATCAGCAATCAGAAATCAGCAATCCCCCCCCGCAACCGCCTCGCCTCCTCCAAATCCCCTTACCTCCTCCAGCATGCCGACAACCCCGTCGCCTGGTACCCCTGGGGCGAAGAAGCCTTCGCCAAAGCCCGCACAGAAAACAAACCCGTCTTCCTTTCCATCGGCTATTCCACCTGCCACTGGTGCCACGTCATGGAACACGAGTCCTTCGAGGACATCCCCACCGCCGATTACCTCAACCGACACTTCGTCCCCATCAAGGTCGACCGCGAAGAACGCCCCGATATCGACCGCATCTACATGAATTACCAGCAGGCCGTCCACGGCGGCGGCGGCTGGCCCCTCAGCGTCTGGCTCACCCCGGAACGCGTCCCCTTCTTCTCCGGCACGTATTTCCCCAGGGAACCGCGCCCCGGCAGCACCACCTTCATGGAGATCCTCAGCCGTGTCCACGAGACCTGGGAAAAACACCATGCCGACATCGGCGAAGACAGCGCCCGCATCCTCGCACGGATGAAAGAAGTCTTCTCCGCCCCTCCCGGCCCCGATACCCGCCCCGGCGCCGTCCTCACTCCGCAACTCTCCGCCAACGCGTTCTCCCAACTCGCCTCCTCCTTCGATCCCCAGTTCGGCGGGTTCGGCCGCCGCCCCAAATTTCCCCAGCCGGTCCTCCTCAATTTCCTCCTCGAACACCACGCCGCCCTTCGCAACGACCCCGCCAAATCCGAGGAAGCCGCCCGCGCCCTCGCCATGGTGGAAACCACCCTCGACAAAATGGCTGCCGGCGGCATCCACGACCACCTCGCCGGCGGTTTCCACCGCTACTCAGTCGACGACGTCTGGCACGTGCCCCACTTCGAAAAAATGCTCTACGATCAAGCCCAGCTCGCCGCCACTTACCTCGACGCCCACCAACTCACCGGCAAAGAGCATTACGCCGATGTCGCCCGCGGCATCTTCACTTACGTCGAACGCGACCTCAGCCATCCCGACGGCCCCTTTTACTCCGCCGAAGACGCCGACTCCCTCATCCCCGAAGGCCATCCTGTCCCCGAACACCTGGAGAAAAGCAGCGAAGCTGCATCCGGGTCCAGCGGCACGCTGGCCGAGGGCGCCTTCTACCTCTGGACCACCCCCGAACTCGAAGAAGTCCTCGGCGCCGATACCGCCGCCATCTTCACCGCCGCATACTCCCTCCGCAATGAAGGCAACGCCCCCGCAGGCAGCGACCCCTTCCACGAATTCACCGGGCGCAACATCCTCTACCGCGCCGAAACCGACGCCGCACTCGCCGCCGCCTTCGACCGCCCCGAAAAAGAAATCCGCGATCTCCTCGCCCGCGCGCGTGAGTCCCTCCTCGCAGTCCGCGCCCAACGCCCCCGCCCCTCTCTCGACGACAAAATTCTCACCGCCTGGAACGCCCTCATGATCTCTGCATACGCCAAGGCCCACAACGTCCTGGCGAACGACTCACCTCCAAACTCCCCCGCCGGGAATAAGACCAATAGGTCCTATACGTCCTATAAGTCCTCTCCGGCCAACGCCGCCGCCTCGTCCTCCCCCTTCCTCGACCGCGCCATCCGGGCCGCAACCTTCCTCAAAGAAAACCTCTACGATCCAAAAACCAAGACCCTGCTACGCGCTTACCGCGACGGTCCCTCGGACATCCCCGCCTTCGCCGACGATTACGCCTTCTTCATCCAGGCCCTCCTCGATCTCTACGAATCCTCCCAGGATACCGCCTGGCTCGAATTCGCCCTCGATCTCCAGGACCGACAGTTCGCCCTGCTCCTCGATAGCGAGCATGGCGGCTTCTTCGATTCCCCCGCCGACCGCGCCGATCTCATCCTCCGGCTCAAAAATACCACCGACGGCGCCCGCCCCTCCGCAAACTCCATTTCCGCCCTCAACCTCCTCCGCTTCTCCACCCTCCTCAAATCCTCGCGCCACCACGAGGAACTGGAAAAAATCCTGCACAGCTACGCCGCCGGCCTCCGGGACAATCCCCTCGG
>JAHEJT010000257.1 GCA_024638765.1 Verrucomicrobiales bacterium | reverse complement strand
TTGAAGGCCGTTGGGAAGAGGTCGTGGTGGCGACCTATCCGGATCGCTTTTATCTCTACGAAGATTTCGCCACCAAGTTCGTCCCTTACCTGCCACCGACGCGCGAAACGGAAGGCCGCGCGTGCAAGGGGCATCGGTATAACAACATTCACCGGGAGTTTATCGATCCGGAGGGCGGTGATGTCTGGCTCTCGCCCTTCGGAAAGCTGGAAGACTGGCGCCGCCTCAAGGAGGACATGGACAGGAGGTTGACCTTCGTCAACCTGGCGGCGCGGGGCGTCGAAGTGGCAGAAGAATTCGACTTGTTGCTGCACGCGAGGACCACGACCAAGAGGGGGCAGCGTCGCAAGAACTGGCCGCAGGAGTGTTGGAGAGATGTGGTGCGGGCGTTCGGCGGAGAATCTAGAATCGCCAGCATTGGATCGAGGAGTGGCGCGGCGCATATCGAAGGAACCGAGGATCTCCGCGGTATTGCGCTCGAGGAATTGGCGGGATATTGCCGGCAGGCGAAACTGGTGATCGGACCTTCCAGCGGGCCGATCCATTTTGCGGTTTTGTCGGCGACCCCGGTGGTGACCTGGGTCCCTCACAACGGCGCTTACCAGGAAAAATTCAACCCCTTCAACGTATCCATCTGTTGTTTGCTGACGTGGCGACCGGACTCGCAGACGGTTATCCAGAAAGCCCGGGATGTTTTCGCCCTGCAAGAGCGGCCGCCACTGAAATACCTGGTCTTCGGGACGAAACGCAGCGGTCATCATGCGGTTATTGAATGGCTGGCGAGGCTCGAGAGCGGGCGGGAGATCCTTCATTGGAACAATTGCGTGCCTGCCGGCGCGCCCGCGTTTCCGCCGGCGCAGTTCCTGATCCGCGGACCGCACATCTCCCCGAAAAATCTCAACGAGAACCGGCCCAACCGCGCGGTGTATCGGCATAACACCGGGGCCGGGGAGGCATGTCGCCTCTATTCCTTTGAGGAGGTTCCGCTGGAATGGATTGATAAACTGCCCGAATTGGCGGAATCGGAGCACTTGGTTTTTGTTTTGCGGGACAGCGCGAATTTTCTCGCCAGCCTGAAGAAGGGAATCGCGTATTTCCGGGGTAAATCCTTCGGGCATAAGATTTTCCGGTTTTACCTCGAGACCTACGAAGATTACCTGCGCGAGGCGCTCGGTCTGACGAAGCGGTTGGGTTCCCGCCGGAGCAAGGCCGTTTTTATCAGCTTCAACCGCTGGCATGCGGACGAAAGTTATCGGCGGGAAATCGCCGGGCGGTTGGGCCTCGGCCGGCGGGATGCGGACCGCGGTGCGGTGGCGCAATTTGGTCCGCGCAGCAGCTTCGACAAGGGGGACGAAGTCGATGCCAACCGCATGGATGTGCTGGGGCGGTGGAAGGTTTTTGCCGGGAGGAAGCCGTTTCAAGAGTTGATCGGAGACGCCGCGTTACGCGATCTGGAGGCGAAGTTCCATCGCGGTTTGGCGCCGTCATGGGAAGACATTATCGAGGAATCCGGTTCCGGGAAACAAACCGGATCGCAGGCAAAGCGGTGGGATGGGCAGGGAGTAATTGGAGGAGCGCAGGAATCATGAACAAAATATTCATCGGGCCTTGGGTTGGGGAATTCGGGATCGAACTGTTGCGTTGGCACGGTTATGCCAGGACGATTGCGCGCGGCGGATCGTGGAGTGATGTCATCGTGGCGACGCATCCCGACCGATTTTTTCTTTACGAGGATTTTGCCACCGATTTTGTGCCTTATTTGCCTCCGACCAAGCACGCATTGGCCAATCGTTGCGACGGACACCGGTATAACAACATCCACCGCAGATATATTGATGAGCGTAACGGCGATCATTGGTTGTCGCCGCTGATGGACAAGCCGCGTTGGGAGGTGTTCAAGCACCGCATTGCTGACGAGACCACCTACATCAATTTCGCGAGCCGGGCGGCGGCGGTAAACGACACTTTTGATCTGTTGATACACGCGCGCGCCACGGACAAGCGATCGCGACACCGGAAGAACTGGCCGGTGGCACATTGGAACCGCCTCATGGAGCTCCTGGGAGGGCGCTTCAGCATTGCGAGCGTGGGCAGCAGCTGCGGTGCGCATCATATTGCGGGGACCGAGGATCTGCGTGGCATTCCCCTGAGTCATCTCGCCGGTTACTGCAGGCGTGCCACGCTCATGGTCGGCCCTTCCAGCGGTCCGATTCATTTCGGCATTCTTTCGAGCGCGCCGGTGGTGACATGGATCCACCAGAACGAGCCTTATGGACGGCGCTGGAATCCTTTCGGCACGCCGATCTGCTGCATGCTCAACTGGCAGCCCGCGCCGGAGGTGATTCTTTCCAAGATCGAGCACACCCTGGAGTTGATGAAAGGGGCGCCGGTCGAATACGTGGTCGCGGGCACCAAGCGGAGCGGGCATCACGCGATCGTGGATTGGATCGCGAAGCTGGATTCCGGGCGGGAGATCGTGCATCTCAACGATTGCGCGTCCCTGGGGATCTCCAGTATGCCGGAAGAAAGTTTTGTGATTCCCGGGGAGTTCAGTGTGCCGAAGCTGTTCAACGAAGATCGCGTCAACAAGGCGACTCACTGCTATAACCGGGGCAAGGCCGGAGCGGTGAAGCTTTTGTCTTACGAGGAAATACCGGTGGAGCGCTTTGCGACGTTGCCCGAAATTTCAGGGGCCGGGCGCCTGGTGTTTGTCCTGCGCGACAGCGCCAATTTCCTGGCGAGTTTGAAGCGCGGGATTCCGCATTTTGCGGAGCTGCCTTTCAAGCACGACGATTTCCGGGTGATTCTCCAGATTTACAAAGGGTATCTCCGTGAGGCGCTGGGGAGAACACGGCACCTGGAATCTTTTCGGGGCGGAACGGTATTTTTGAATTACAACCGTTGGCATCGGGACGCGAAATACCGTTGTGAAATTTCCGCGGCACTGGGCCATGGGTATCGGGATGCGGACCGGCATGAAGTCGCCCCGTATGGGCCGCGCAGCAGCTTCGACAAGGGCAAGGGACTGGATGCGCGGACTTTGGACGTGTTGGGACGGTGGAAGCACTTCGCGGATCGGCCAAATTTCTGGAAACTTCTGGATGATGAAGAACTGAGAGGTTTGGAGCGGGAGTATTACGGTGAATTCCTGCCTTCCTTGAGTGTGCCTCGACGCCTGGAGCCGGAGCAGGCGGCTCCGGTGACGGCATTGCAGGTATCCGAAGCTGGACCCCGCCCTTGAAACTCCTATCATTACCGTGAAGCCAAACCCGGCTGCCGGCCGGGGTGAGCCCGGCCGAGAATGGCGTGCGGCATTTACCTCTCTTCCGGCGCCGTTTTACAGTAGACTTGATGGCTGACGAACCACAGGAAGACCCAGGCCGGATGTCCCCGGCGGATTCTCCGGGGCCGTCGCACCTGCTGCGACCCTTCAAGCCTCTCTCGATTGAGGAGGTAGCCGGGGAGTTGCCGAAATACGAGGTCCTCGAAGAGGTCGGGCGCGGGAACATGGGCGCGGTCTACAAGGCCAGGCAGCCGGAACTCGACCGCATCGTGGCCATCAAATTGCTGCCGCGGGTGGAGATTGGCGAGGATCTTTTTGCACCCCGTTTCCAGCGGGAAGCCAAGGCCATGGCACGGCTGCATCATCCGAATATTCTCATGGTCCACGAATTTCGTCAGACCGAGAGCGGACAGTATTTCATCGTGATGGAATACGTCGACGGTGTCACTCTCCAGGAGTTGCTTCGCGAGAGGGCGCTGGATCGCAGTGAAGTTTTCGATCTGATGACGCAGATCTGCGATGCCATGAAGTACGCGCATGAAAAGGGAGTGGTGCATCGGGACATCAAGCCGGCGAATATTCTCGTCAGCAGGAACCGTGAGTTGAAGGTCGCGGATTTCGGGCTCGCCAAGCTGATCGGAGGCAATCTGGATACGGCGCTGACGCGGACCAACGTGGGGATGGGGACACCGGATTACGTGGCGCCGGAACAACTTGAGGAGAGCGCCACCGTGGATCAGAGGGCGGATATTTATTCCATGGGCGTGATGCTGTATGAAATGCTGACCCAGGCGATGCCGCGCGGGATGTTTGAGATGCCCTCGAAAAAGATGGCGGACATTGATCCGAGGTTTGATGAGGTGATTTCCAAGGCGATGCAGCCGGACCCGGATTTCCGTTACCAGGAAGTTGCGGAAATGAACCGCGACTTGAGAAACATCCTGGCGACACCGTGGAGCGGCGCGGAAGCCGGAGCCCGGGAGGGTCCGACCGGGGAGGGACAGGAAGACAGCGCAACCGGGGGCCTGGCGGACGTCCTGGAGGTAAGGCGGGGGAGCGGGAGCCTGGCCTCCCGGTTCCGGCGGGGGGCGCCGGCCGTCCTCCTGGCGGCGTTGCTGGTCGGAGTGATCTCCGCCGGAATCATCTGGCTGGACCGGGGCGGTTCTGCGGGGGGCGGACCGGAGTTGTGGGCGGAGCCGGTCAATATCGGTCCCGGCGTCAACAGCGAGGGGAACGAGTCCGCGCCGGCCGTGTCGGGCGGCGGAAACGCGCTCTTCTTTTCTTCCGACAGCGAGGATGGATTTGGTGACTGGGATCTGTGGGTGGCCATGCGCGAGAGGGATACGGAGGCCTTTGGGGCCCCGGTTAATCTTCTCGAACCCGCAAATTCGCTGCACAACGACATGAATCCGTCTCTCTCTGCGGACGGGTTGGCGTTGTATTTCAGTTCCGATGCGCCGATGGGATCGGGGAAGTCGGATCTTTACGTGGTCAGGCGCGCGACGAGCTCGGGCGATTTCACCGCGGCGGACAACCTGGGCCCCGTCGTCAACAGCGACGGCACCGACGGCGCGCCCTCCATCTCCGGCGATGGGCTCACCCTGTATTTCCATGCCGATCGCGAGGGAGGTTTCGGCCGTAGAGATATCTGGCTGGCAAGGCGATCTTCCGTCGACGAACCGTTTGGCGAACCGGAGAACGCGGGACCGGAAGTCAACGGGACTGGGCTGGATCACGATCCGGAAATTTCTGCGGACGGGTTGCGGCTCTATTTTTCCTCCAACCGGCTGGATGGAAACCAGGACATATACGTGGCTCGCCGCAATTCCACCGACGAGCCTTTCGGCGCGGCGGAGCGGCTGGCTGCGCCGGTGAACACCGAGGCCACGGAATCTGCTCCGGCCCTGAGCCCGGATGGCAAGACCCTTTACTTTGTCTCCGACCGGGAAGGCGGGTTCGGAGGTCGCGATCTCTGGGCGACGACGCTTTTGGACGACTAGACCGGGAATAGATGGTAGCCGAACTGGGACAGTTCGGGCTGGAAGTCCATCCCGCTGCAGGCGCAGGGCGGTCACCTCGTCGCCCTTGGCGTGTGGCGCCAGAAGGGTGCCACTTCTCTACCCGGATCATTTCGGGCTCAAAATCCGCCACCGCGTGGCTGCGGATCCCTCGGAAACTGGGGCAAATCGTTGGTTTTG
>JAHEJT010000256.1 GCA_024638765.1 Verrucomicrobiales bacterium | reverse complement strand
CGCAGCGCGTCTTCCATGCTTTCTTGCCCAGGTAACCGGACGGCAGTAAGGCTTGCGGCAGCAAAGGATCCAGTTTGACTGCATCCAGCCAGGCGCCGTGCTCTTCCGCCCGTGCCGCTGCCGTCCTGCTCCCCCTGGCCTGTTTCGCGGTCTCCAGATAGTGTTGATAGCCGTCATTGATCTCTTCAAAATCCCACGCAGCTTTCACAATATTTTTCGTCTGGCCGCCGATCTCTAACGCGGGCGAGCCGTTGAGCAGCAATATGGAATCCGGGTGCTTCGAAAGAGGCTTGATTTCGCGAAGGAGTTCCTCGATGGGATCAGGGCTTATCCACACACTGCGCTGGATGCAACCGAAGCGCGAAGCCTTCAACCAAGCGTGCAGTTGCTTCCGTTCCCTCGAACGTTCCGCCGGGATGTCGAAGAGCAGCACACTCCATTGGCCATCCCAGGGGCGACTCCACGCTTCCGCGGGGTGGCGTCCGCCAACCGCTTCGAGAATGCCCTTGGAAGTGAGGAGATGGATCCATTTGCCGCTTTTGTCTTTTTCTCTTCGGAGGTATTCATCCTCCTCGAGCCGCACCATTTGTGTGCGATACAGGGTGCGGGAGGAGGCACCCATGAGGTTGCCGAGCGTGGGTTTCGTCGCCATCTCGGTCAGATACAGGACGGCGTTTAATAGTTCTCTGGTGGTTCGGTGCATCATGGTTCCTCCAATCGAGTAAAGTCCCGGCAAATAAGGCGTAACAAAAAACAGGACATATGTCCCAACTTTTGTGATATTCGCATCATTTCTTTGTAACATTTTTTGGGACAAATGACCCAAAAAATGTTACACCCCGTCCAGGGCTGTGACCGGCTGGGGAGATGCACGGACTGATGGACGGGGAGAGGGGCCCAGAGCGCGGGGGGGTGCGTTTGGGATGTCGCGCCTGGCGTCAGGCGGGGATGTCGCGCCTGGCGTGAGGCTGGGCGCGCGGCGGGGAGGTGTGGGCTTCAGGTTGATGCGGGCGTCAGCCCCGCAGATCGACGCACTTCAGCTCGTTGTGGCTGCGCATGAAGAGCAGCCCGTTGCTCAGGGCCATGGGGCACCACATTTCGTAATCTGTCTCCCGCACGCGCTTCTTGCTTCCGCTCTTCGCGGCCCTGGCCGCAGCTTGGGCGGCGGCTTCGGCTTCGCTCTTCGTTCCGAAGATATCCGCCTCCGCAATCACCCTGAATCCGTCCGTGCTGGGCTCCATGACGCGCAGGTATCCAATGTGACCGTCCTGGATAAGAATTTTTCCGTCGGCATAAAGGAGGTTTCCACGCCCCATGTAGGGATCGTCACCGGTGCGCCAGACTTCCTCGCCCTCGAGCGTCATGCACATCATGCCGCCCTCCTTGCGCGCCTCGCCACGGTAATTGTCGTTCTCGTTCGCCAGAAAATAAAGGTGATCGCCATGGAGTATCGGCGGGTGAATCTGAGTGCCTTTCTCGATCGCGAAGAGCTTCTTCACGTTCCAGTCGCCGCCGTCGCGCCGCACGCGCACCATGGCCGATCCGCATCCGTATCCACCGGTGAGGAAGAGCCTTTCCTCGTCAATCTTGAAGGGCGGCGTGATGGGGATGCTGTTGAGGTATTCGTCGGTCTTCCAAAGGACTTTGCCGGAGGCGGGCTCTACGCTGATGGTAGTGCCGACTTCCTTGTCTTTCTGGGCGAGGAAAATGACCTGGGGATTGCCCTGAAGCGTGATGAGCACGGGACTCGAGTGGCTGTCTCCGAAGGGCTCGGTGCGCCAGATTTCTTTCCCGGTGCGCTTGTCCAGACCCGCGAGGCCGGTCGTGTCGCTCATGGGCGCGATCACGACGATGTCACCGACGACAAGAGCCGATTGCGCGTATCCCCACTTGGGAGGTAGCGTGTCATATGTTTCCTGCATGGCGACCGTCCAATCGGCCTGGTGGGTCTTTCGATTGACGCGGTGGACGTGACCAAACCCGCCAATGATGTAAACCGCGTCCTTTTCCACGGTCGGCACGCCGCGGGAACCGGGGTGGGAGAGGCGTCCCGCGATGGGATGCGAAAAGCGCCAGAGCTCTTTCCCGCTTGTCTTATCGAGACAACGCAGAATATCGGTTTCTTCCGCTTCCCGATCGATGAGGAAAACCTCGTCCCCGACGACCGCGGCGCCTCCGTATCCCGGTCCGAGCGGTGCGCTCCAGAGCACCGCGGGACCCCCGGCCGGCCAATCGAAGTTGAGGCCGGTCTCGGAAGATGCGCTGGTCCGCGCCGGTCCATGGAAGTGGGGCCAATCGTCCGCGCACAGGGAGGAGGGGAGAAGCACGATGGCAAGGAGAGGGAGAAAGGATTGGATTTTCACGATGTTTTCGGAATCTGGTTTTTATACGGAAAGCGTGATATTTTCCCGTGAGTAGCTCAATTTCAGCCCAAATCTATCCCTTTGGGCGGCAATTTTCGTGAATTTGAGTGGATTTCCTTCCGGGGCGGTGGACACCTTTTATTAGACGGTGCCTGAATCGTTGATCTTTCAGGGAAATTCTGAGAAATTTACTAGAGAGAACGCTTCGCATCGGGCGAAAACTTGGATTGTCCAGGGAATTGGTCCCTCGACGTTTTTGCCGGATGAAAGAAAGGGGCAGGATTCGCGATATGAACCCCGAGGAACAGCAACTTCAAGATCAACTCAAACAGGACCCCGGAAACTGGGAGCTGCGCTTTGCCCTGGCCGAGAGCTATTATTCCGGGGGCGATTACGCCGCAGCGGCGCGGACGGTGTCGGAGGCTCCCGCGTCGCCCGATACCGAGGAAGCTGTCTTGAAGGCGGTCCGTTACCTGGCAGACGCGGATGAAACTTCTGCGTTGGCGCTGGCACATGATTTCCTGAAGGAGAACTCCGGCAGTTCCGAAGTGACGATGGCGGCTGCCCGGTTGCTGGCGCATGGGGGGCAACCCGAGGAAGCCGCGCGGCATTACCGCCGGGCCGCATCCATCGATCCGGACCTGCGGGACAAAAAGTTCGAACAGTGGTTCGAAAGTTCCGGCATCAAATTCGAGGACGAGGGCGGCGCAGAAATCGCGGAAGCCAAGGCCGAACCGGACGTCCAGCCGATCGCGCCGGCGAAAATCTCATCGCTGAAAGACCGTCGCGGGAGCGGAGGAGACGAGAAGGGCAAAGGTGAAAAGAAGAGCGCGGTGCCGCCGCCCACGGCGGCCAGCGTCCCGCCGCCATCCCTGGCGGTGCAGCGTGACGGGCCGGGCGAAGGGGTGGCGCAGGTGGTGGATCATTACGCGGTGGAGGATTTGCATGCGGCCGATCACGCGGAACTGGCGCCGCCACCGGCGATACACGCGACCCACGACGAAGCGCAGGTGGCGCAGCGCGAGGCCATGGAGCGCACGGGCCTGGTGACGGTGGGTGAGGGCCTGACGATGGGCAACATTCGCCAGCTGCAGAAGGGGCGTAAGGACACCAAGGAAAAGGTGTCGGCGATGGCGGTGGCGGTGCTGGTGCACGTGCTGGTGTTTTTCGTATTGGGACTGATTGTGATCGCGGTGCCGCGGGCGTTGCCGCCGCAGATTGTGGCGCTGGCGAGTCCCTCGGACGAGGTGGTGCCGGAGTTGGAGAAAAAAGAGGTGCAGAAGGTGACCAAGCCCAATCCCTCGACCATGTCCAAGGTCAACGTGCTGACGGTGGCCAACAGTTCTGCGGTGGCGGTGCCGGTGATGCTCGACCCGGTGGACACGCTGGAGCCCATCGGGATGAGCGATGACTTCGGGATGGCGATGAATTTCGGGGCGCAGGGGGCGGGCAACGTATCGTTTTTCGGATCCAAGGCGGTCGCCAACAAGGTGGTCATCGTGGTGGATTCATCCGCTTCGATGAACAGCAAAGGTAAGACCGGGCTCAGCAAGCACGAGCTGATGAAGGAGGAGCTCAAGAAAACGATCAAGGGTCTGTCATCGGGCGTGCAATTCCAGATCCTCTTTTTCTCGGGCCCGTGCTGGTTTGTGGGGGAGGAGGTGCCGAGTTCCAGGGACAAGAACGACGACTGGCACGAATGGGAAGGAAAGAATTTCTGGCATTTCAAGGACGGCGATCCGGAAGAGCTCCCCGTCGGGAAATATCGCAACGCCACCCCGGGGACGGTGCGCAAGACGATGCGGGAAATCGATGAGACGCCGGCCACTTACGGCACGGACTGGAGGGCGCCGCTGCAGATGGCCATGATGATGGAGCCCGACGTGATTTATTTCATGACAGACGGCGCCGTGGGCAAGCATCCCGCCAAGCCCCCGGTGGTGGAGGACGTGATCAAGTTCAACCGGAGAAAAAGCGGCGCCAAGATCAACAGCATTTGCCTGATGGTGCCCCAGGCGACGGAGATGCTGCGGCAGCTTGCCGAGGATTCCCGCGGCGAGTTCACCCTGGTGCTGGAAGATGGCACTCCGCTTCGCGGGAAAGAGCTCGAAGATTACGAGAAGGAATTCGGCAAAAAGAAGAAGTAAATCCCGGGCGCATTTCCCCTTCTTTTCGAAAGTCCGGGGCCGGGCGCGCCCCGGCGAGAATTGCGTCTCAAACGTTGATTTTGGAGTGGGAATCGGCGATTCTCGTGGTGGATCCTCAACCGCCTCTCGCCTATGCACCCCGAAGAAAAGCGCTTTCACGACCACTTGGAGGCGCAGCCCGACAGTGCCGAAACGCACCTCGAGTTCTCCCGGTATCTGGCGCACGAAAATCGAATTGAAGAAGCAGCTGAGTCCTATCGCCGTGCCGTTTCTCTCAGTCCGGAGCTTCAGGACTCCGAGTTCGAAGCCTGGTTCGGCAGCGCCGGGGTGTCCGTGGCGGACGCGTCTGGCGGAGAAGACGTCCAGCCGATCGCGCCGGCGAAAATCTCATCGCTGAAAGACCGCCGCGGGAGCGGAGGAGACGAGAAGGGCAAAGGTGAAAAGAAGAGCGCGGTGCCGCCGCCCACGGCGGCCAGCGCCCCGCCGCCATCCCTGGCGGTGCAGCGTGACGGGCCGGGCGAAGGGGTGGCGCAGGTGGTGGATCATTACGCGGTGGAGGATTTGCATGCGGCCGATCACGCGGAACTGGCGCCGCCACCGGCGATACACGCGACCCACGACGAAGCGCAGGTGGCGCAGCGCGAGGCCATGGAGCGCACGGGCCTGGTGACGGTGGGTGAGGGCCTGACGATGGGCAACATTCGCCAGCTGCAGAAGGGGCGTAAGGACACCAAGGAAAAGGTGTCGGCGATGGCGGTGGCGGTGCTGGTGCACGTGCTGGTGTTTTTCGTATTGGGACTGATTGTGATCGCGGTGCCGCGGGCGTTGCCGCCGCAGATTGTGGCGCTGGCGAGTCCCTCGGACGAGGTGGTGCCGGAGTTGGAGAAAAAAGAGGTGCAGAAGGTGACCAAGCCCAATCCCTCGACCATGTCCAAGGTCAACGTGCTGACGGTGGCCAACAGTTCTGCGGTGGCGGTGCC
>JAHEJT010000087.1 GCA_024638765.1 Verrucomicrobiales bacterium | reverse complement strand
TGGTGCAGGATCTGACTAACCCGATGCTGGCGCAGATTCCGCACGTGCAGTTGGCGGCGCACGCGGGGACGATCATGGGGGTGGAGAGCAACGGGATGCAGTTTTACCCCGCGGCATCCGGGCCGGAGGAGGCGGTCCACCCGGGATTGTTCCGGCGGCGGGAGGGCGTGCTGGATTTATCGACCTTGCGGGGGCCGGGTTTCGGGTACCGGGAGGATGAGGTGAGGAGGGAATTGCCGGCGCCGGCGGTGGGTTGGGGGTAGGGGGACGGCGCTGTGCGCCGGGGTAATAGTTATTAGTTATTGGTTAAGAGGCCTGCGGTTTCGAATGCTCGGTGGACGAAGGCAGGGCGACGCGTCCCGCGGAGCCGCTGCTTGGCCAAAGGACCCGGAGCCTGAGGGCGAAGGCCGGAGATTTCGGGATTCCTTTGAGGAGGGGTGGCTGCTAGGCTGGCGCGTTATGAAAAATTTCCGGCCGGTATCCGCATTTTTGATCTTTCTCTTGCTGCCGCTGATGTTCGCGGCGGTGCCCGCGGCGTCGGAGGCGCGCGGGCCAAAGGTTTATGCGGAGGGGGGAGAGCCGGAGGACACGAGGTTTGGCGAACTGCGGACGCTGGATTCTTTCCATCCCTTCCGGGGCGGCGCGGGTTCGCCGGATGAATGGGCGGCCCGCTCGGAAGAAATCGTCCGCCGCGTCAAGGTGGCGGCGGGGTTGTGGCCGGAGCCGGCCAAGGCGCCGCTGCACGCGGTGGTCCATGGCCTCCGGGAGATGGGGGATTACACGATCGAGAAAGTGTATTTTCAATCGCTGCCCGGGCATTACGTGACGGGGAGTCTTTACCGGCCGTCGGGCGCCTCGGCTGCGCATGGATTGGCGAGTGGAAAGCGCCCGGGAGTCCTCTGTCCGCACGGGCACTGGAACGGCGGCAGATTTCTGGATCAATCGAACGAATCGCGGGCGGAACGGCAGGTTAAAAACGCGCTGGCGATGGGGGCGGAGCGATTCGTGTCCGCGGCGCGCTCTCCTTTGCAGGCGCGCTGCGTCCAGTTGGCGCGGATGGGGTGCGTGGTTTTTCATTACGACATGCTGGCCAACGCGGACTCGGTGCAGTTTCCGTCGCACAAGATTGCGCCGCGCGAGGAAATGAATTCTCTCCAGCCCGGGGAGTGGGGATTTGCGGGCGCCGCCGCGGTGGCACGGCTGCAATCGAGTTTCGGGCTGCAGACCTGGAACAGTGTCCGTGCGCTGGATTTCCTCTTATCGCGCAAAGAAGTCGATCCGGAGAGAGTCCTGGTAACAGGCGCCAGCGGCGGGGGCACCCAGACGATGATGGTGACGGCGGTGGACGAACGCGTGAGGGCGGCCTTTCCGTGCGTGATGCCCTCCACGGCGATGCAGGGCGGGTGCACTTGTGAAAACGCGAACCTGCTGAGGATCGGGCAGGGGAACATCGATATCGCCGCGGCGACGGCGCCGCGTCCCCTGGGTATGACGGCGGCGGATGACTGGACGATCGAATTGGAAAGCAAGGGACACCCGGACCTGGTGAATCTTTACAAGGTGTTAGGGCTCTCGAACGCGTACGAGGCGCATTTCAACATTCATTTCAAACACAATTACAATCATGTCTCGCGCACGCAAATGTACAACTTCGTGAACCGGCATTTCGCACTGGGGTTTGCCGAACCGGTGCTGGAGAGAGATTTTACGTTTCTCGATGGGGGGGCTCTGACGGTATGGGATGAGGTGCACCCGCATCCCAGTGGACCGGAGACCGGGGCGGTGCATGAGAAGGCGGTGTGCCGCTGGATGACGAGGGACAGTGGGGCTCGAATGCGGCGCTTGTTGTCGCCGGCGGATGGAAAGACGCTGGGGGAAGCGCGCCGGGTGATTGGCGGAGGGTTGGGAGTGTTGGTGGGAAGGCGGGTGCCGGCGGCGGATGCCGTCGGGCACGAATTGGTGGAGAAATGGGATCGGGGCGCTTATGTGGAGATGACGGGGGTGGTGCGCAACTTCGCGGAGGGTGAAGAAATTCCGGCGGTGCATCTCTATCCCGCCCAATGGAACCACCGGGTCGTGCTCTGGGTCCATCCGGCCGGAAAGTCGGGGCTTTATGATAAAGACGGGACACCGCGTCTCGAGGTGCTGCAGTTACTGGAAGCCGGCTATGCGGTGGCGGGCGCCGATCTCATCGGGCAAGGAGAGCACGTGCCGGTTGGGGAGGCGCGCTGGGGGACTCGCAATCGCGATGTCAGCGCGGGGCGGGAGATTCGTCCGGGCCGGGAATGGCAGCAGAGCGCGCTTTATACTTACGGATACAATCATGCGCTTTTCGCGCAGCGAGTGCACGATGTGATGACAATGGCGGTATCGCTGACGACCAACCCCAAGTGGGAGGTGGAAGACCTCGCGCTGATTGGCGCGGAAGGGGCGGGGCACTGGGTAGTGGCGGCGCGTGCCGTCAGTGGGGATCTGATCGATCGGGTGGCCGCGGACCTGGGGGGATTCCGGTTCGCGAAGCTGGGTTCGGTCTGGGACGCCGATTTTCTGCCGGGCGCGGTGAAGTATGGGGATGTGGCGGGGCTGCTGGTGTCGGGGGCGCCCGGTAAGTTGTGGGTGCGGGGGGTGGACCAGCGCGCCGCGGCGGCGCTGCGGGCAACCTATGGTGCGGCGGGAGCCGGGGATCGCGTGCTGATTGAAAAGGGGAAAGCCGGGGGCGCGATGGAGAAGGCGGCAGAGTGGATAGTCGCGAGTCCGTAGTTGGTAGAGTTGGTAGACCGGAGGCTGGGTCTGTTTCTTATCGGGGCCGCCGGCGAGAGAGGAGTCCGATGGCGAGGGCCAGCCCGCCGGGCAAGGGGGGCGCGGGCGCGGGCGCGGGAATGGCGGCGTTCCAACTGAAGACGATCTGGCCGTCGCCGAGGTTAAGGCTCTCGCTGGCCAAGTTGGGGTGCGAGAGCGGGCGGGGTCCCCGTAAAGAGAAGAGCGACCGCGACACAGGGTCGAAAAACGCTGTGCCGGGTCGCTCGCAAAAGGGTGCGGTATTTTCTCTCAGGGTTTAGTCATTGCGGCAGCGGTTGACACCGCGGCGTCTGCGCAGCAGGAGTGCGGATACCGCCATCAGCTGCAAGAGCGCACGCGAGGGTTCCGGCACAGAGGTCGGAACGCCGTCATCGATCGGGGGGTCGGTTGGGTCGGTCGGGCCGGTTGGGTCAGTTGGGTCAGTTGTTGGGTCGGGGTCGATGATAATCCAAAAGGTGGGGCCGAGTTCGTATTGTTCCGCGGAGTCCGGGCTGGCCGCGAAGACTGATTCGACAGGATTCACGCTGGCGCTGGCGAAAAGCAGTTCGCTGGCGGCTTGAGATTCCTCGGGAGCGGGAGCCAAATCGATGCTGGGGACCTGGTTGAATCCCGTCGAAGTAGTCAGCATGTCGAGCCCTGCTTTACCCCCAGTGGTGCCGATGCGCGCCGGCCTATTTTCAGTGGCCGCGGCCGGAGCAAACGACTGGGTAAATCGCGCTGGGGTGCGCCGGGAGACGAGTTCCGTGAAATCGTGAGCGCGGAGGTATATGAGATCGCGGAAGCCGCTGAATTGGGGATCGCTTTGAGCAAGAGTATTCCTTGCGTTTTTTCGTTGGCTTTTGAAATCCTGCACGATATCGCCGCTGGTATTCGTGGAGAATGTCCACTCGTTGACAAACCCACCGGAGCTGAGCTGCAGCATGAGCGGTTCGTCGCCTGAGTTGTGGGCCCAGAGATTCGTATCATCATATGAATCGGGCTCCGGCAGGACGGGGTAAGTCGCGGTCACGCCGCGAATCATATCATTGTATTCCCGGGTGACGGCGTGGGTGCTGGGGGTGGCCCGCTCGAGGTCGCCCTGGGTGATATTTTTTTCCGTGGTCACGGTCGCCGCGCGGGCTCCGGAGTAGAATCCGAGGACAGCGAGGACGCATGAGGCGGCCAGGGCCGCGATGGAGAACCGCACACAAGCGGCTCTTTTCCAGGGGGTTACGTATTGATTAGTATGGGTGGGTTTCATGTTGTGTTTCTTCCAGGTTAAGGAGGACGATATTAAGGGTTAAACCCGCTGCAGAGGAAGAACATTTTTGTACTGGAGCCCAGTACCCGGGCGGCCCGGCTCGGGGCTATTGTCATCCCGGAGATCCCAGTTAGGGCAGGTATCTCCTTGAAAAGGAGCGGGTCCCGGGGGCGCGGCGCCTTGGGAGCCGGTCGGGCGGGAGGCGATAGATCTTAGAAATCCGGGACGCGATTTCGGCGAAAGAGGAGAATGCCCAGGGCGATGAATTGGAGGAGGACGCGCGAGGGTTCGGGGACGGTGGACCAGCGCAGGCCGATGTTGCCGCCGCCGGAGCGCGCGCGCGGACTTCGCTCGCCTGTGTCGCAGTACGGCGGACGGCATATTTCCAGCCAGAGCGTTGAGGCGGGATGGGGAAGGTCGATGAGCCTAACCGGTGCCTGCTGCGGGACTCAAGGGGCAAGTCGTTTTTCGGCTGCGCTCCACGTTCATCAGGGGAATGTCCCGTTGCCCTTGAGGGCCGCCGGGTGGTAGATTGTCAAAAGGGTTTAAGCGTTATGGAAGAAGTCGACGGAGAGGTTTTCGAGGCGATGGTCAAGCTGCGGCGGGAGTTGCACCGGCATCCGGAGCTGGCGTGGAAGGAAGAGCGCACGGCGCGAAAGGTGTGTGAGTTTCTCGAGAAGCTGGGGATTGCTTACCGCTCCGGCGTGGTGGGGACGGGAGTGGTGGCGGAAATTCCGGGAAAGACGGGGGACGGGAAATACGTGGCCCTGCGGGCGGACATGGACGCGCTGCCGATCCAGGAGGAGACCGGGCTTTCGTTTGCATCGGAAGTGGAGGGATTGATGCACGCCTGCGGTCACGACGGGCATACCAGCAGCCTTCTCGGTGCGGCCGCGCTCTTGGCGCGGGAGAAAGAAGAGCTGCCGTGTTCGGTGCGGCTGATCTTTCAACCGGCCGAAGAGACCGGTGAGGGCGCCAGGGCAATGATCGCGGAGGGCGTTCTCGAAAACGTGGAGATGATCTTCGGGGGGCACCTGGACCGGCATTACCCGCTGGGTGAAATCGTGGTCACCGAGGGGCCGGTCAATGCTTCCAGCGACAAGTTCGAGATTGCGATCGGCGGGAAAGGCGGTCACGCGGCGCGCCCGCACGAGACCACCGACGCGGTCGTGGTGGGATCTTTGTTAGTGACGGCGATCCAGACGATCGTGTCGCGCGAAGTGAACCCGGCACATCCCTCGGTGGTGACGGTGGGACGATTCGACGCGGGCACGGCTGCGAACGTGATTGCAGGACACGCGCATCTCGCAGGATCGATCCGGGCGCAGGATCCCGAGGTGCGCGCTTATCTGCATGAATCGCTGCGCCGCATCTGCGAAGCCGTGGGCCAACTGCACGGGGCAGAGGTCGAGATCGAGATTCAGCCGGGCACGCCCGCGGTGATCAACCCGGCGGAGACGGCGGCGCTGGCGCGGAGGGCGGCGGTGGCGGCGGCCGGAGAGCACAAAGTGCGCCCCATGGAGGTGGCCAACATGGGCGGGGAGGATTTCAGTTATTACATGGAGAAGATCCCGGGGTGTTACGTGCGCTTCGGCACGGTGGTGCCCGAGGTGGAACCGCATCCTGCGCATTCGAGCAAATTTGATTTCGACGAGAGAACCCTGGGAGTGGCGGCGCGGTATTACCGGGAAGTGGCCATGGTGGCGGGGGCGGCGATTGTTGAGCAGTGAATGGTGAGTAGTAAGTGGTGAGTAGTAAGTAGTGAGTAGTGATTAGTTGCCGGGTGGTCGTGGGAGACCGAAGCGATGATCAGGATTCGGGAGGCGGAGGAAGGCGATGTCGAAGAGGTGCGCGGGATCTTCACCGCCACTTACGGGGAGGATTATCCGCACCCGGAATTTTTCGATGTGCGGATGTTGAAGAAGATTGTCTTCGACGACGACACGGTGCTACTGGTGGCGGAGGAAGAGGAGACGGGCCGGCTGCTGGGGACAGCGTCGATCATTTTCGAGTTCGGCGCGCAGGGAGATTTGCTGGGAGAGTTCGGCCGGCTGGCGGTGCATCCGGACGGGCGGCGGCGCGGGATTGGGAGGCTGCTCATGGAGGAGAGGATTGCGCTGGCGCGGGACCGCCTGCACGTGGCGTTGGTGGAGAACCGGGCTTCCCATCCGTTTTCGCAGAAGATTTCCGCGGCCTGCGGTTTCGTGCCGGTGGGGTTTCTCCCCCGGAAACTCCTGTTCGCGGAGCGCGAGAGCATCGCGCTGTATGCGCGTCACTTCGGTGATGCGCTTGTGCTGCGCAAGAACCATCCGCGAGTGATTCCCGAAGCGCATGCGCTGGCGGCCCTTTCCCTGGAAGGATGCGGGTTGCGGGGCGACGCCATCGCGGACGACGAGGCGGCGTCCTATCCGGGAGAGGAAGGATTTCAACTGGAGAAATTGAAAGCGGAAGGGTATTCGTCGCTGTTTGCACTGGAGCGCGGCCGCGTGGCGCATCGCGAGGTCTTCGGGCCGGCGCAACTGAGCGTGGGATGGTTTAAGATCCGGGCGAGTCATTCGCATTACCTGGTGGCGCGGGAGGGAGAAAGAGTCGCCGGGGCGCTGGGGTTCACGCTTCACGAGGGCGAGAGCACGATCAATATTTTCGAAATTGTGTCGGCGGATGAACGCCCTATCCGATTCTTGCTCGAAGCATTTGTGCGGGTGTGCGATGCCGAACTGGAGGCGGAGTACGTGGAAGTGGATGTGCACGCGCATGCGCCGCGGATGCAGCGGACGCTGCTGGAATTGGGTTTTCTTCCGGTGGCATTCGTGCCGGCGATGGTTTTCCACAAGGTCGAGCGGCTAGACTGCCTGAAAATGGCGCGGGTGCGCGCCGGGTTCCGGTTGGAGGAAGCGGCGCTTTGCGAAGCCTCGGTGGCAGTGGCGGAGGCGGTGGCGCGGAATTTCGAGACTTGCGCCGTGGTGCCGCGGCTGGCCCGGGCGCTGCCGGGGGTCGGGTTGTTTGCGGGGTTGAACGACGAGCAGGCGCGGCAGTTGGCGGCGAAGTTCGAAGTGCGGGAGATCGCCGCGGGGGAGACGGTCTTCCGGGAGGGGGCGCAGGATGAAAAGATTTACCTGATCTTGTCCGGGAAAGTTACGGTGTCGGTGGGTGTCCCGCAGGCAAGGGTCGGTGAAGTGGGCGCCGGGGAATGCCTGGGCGAGGGGGTCTTGCTGGAGGGGCAGCCGCATTCGGCGACGGCAGTGGCGGCGCGGGCGGCGGAAGTGGGGGTGCTCGACCGGGAGAGTTTCCAAGCCCTGGCGCGGATGCGGCCGGACATCGGGGAAGCGGTTTACCGGAACCTGGCGTCGGGGCTGGGCGAGAAACTGAGAAGGGCGGACGAGAGGATACGGGGGGAGGATTAGCTATCAGTTATCAGTGATCAGTTATTAGTTATCGGTTTTCCGCCGCAGGTGCGTGCATCAACTCGGTGATGCGGCGGCGGTCTTCGGGGGAAGGCCGCGCGAGGCGGTCGCCATACTGAAAGACCTCTTCGATGGAGGAAGAGTGGAACTGAGGATCGATGATGGTGAAGTGTTCCGTGGTGATAAGTCCGGGATGGGCGACCCCGCAGGTATGGCTCAGCCTGACCATCTCGTGACGGAGAGTGACGATATAATTGGCGAGACGCGCGGATTTAAGAGTGGGGTCGAGTCCGCCCATGAGCCAGGAGTTGTGGGTGGCGATCCCGGTGGGGCAGTGTCCGGTGTGGCATCGCTGCGCCTGGATACAGCCAATCGCGAGCATGGCCTCGCGCGCGACGTTGATGATGTCGCAGCCGAGCGCGCAGGCGAAAAGCGCTTCCTCGGGAAATCCGAGCTTTCCGGATCCTCCGAAAACGACTTTCTGGTGCACGTCCCTGGCGACGAATTCCCGGTAGACGCGGCTGAAACCGATCTTGAAAGGAAGCGCGACATGATCGGCGTAGACCAGGGGGCCGGCGCCGGTGCCTCCCTCGCCGCCGTCGATGGTGATGAAATCCACCGCGCGGCCAGTGCTGGAGATGAGCCTGGCGAGATCTCTCCAGAACGCGGTTTCACCGACCGCGGACTTGATACCGACGGGCAGCCCGGTGCGTTCGGCGATTCGTTCCACAAAATCGAGAAGACTGTCCGCGTCCTGGAATTCGCGGTGCGCGGCCGGGCTGACGCAATCGCGGTCGAGGGGCACGCCGCGGGCTTTTGCGATCTCGGGAGTGATCTTGGCCCGGGGGAGGAGTCCGCCGATGCCGGCCTTGGCGCCCTGGCTGAGTTTGATTTCGATGGCCTTGATGGCGGGACAGCCGGCCACGGTCTCCTCCAGCTTTTCCATGCTGAAATTCCCTGATTCGTCTCGGCACGCGAAATACCCGGTGCCGACCTGGAGGACGAGGTCCGCCCCATGGAGGTGGTATTGGGAAACGCCGCCTTCGCCTGTGTTATGCAAGGCGCCGGCAATATTGGAGCCGCGGTTAAGCGCCTCGATGGCGGCCTTGCCGAGGGAACCGAAGCTCATACCCGAGACGTTGACCATGGACTCCGGGCGGAAGGCTTTGGCGCGGCCGCGGTGGGCGCCGATAATTTTTGCGCAGGGGACGCGGTAAGCAGGATCGAAACCGGGCTCTCCTTTGCGGGGCGTGGTCAGGGGAAACGCGCTGTGCTTGATGATCAGGTAATTAGCTTCCAGTTCGAGATCGTTGTCCGTGCCGAACCCGAAGTAATTGTTTTCCATTTTCGAGGAAGCGTAGACCCAGCGCCGCTGGTCGCGGCTGAAAGGGCGTTCCTCATCGTTATCGGTGACGATGTACTGGCGGAGTTCCGGGCCCACAGACTCGAGAAGGTAGCGGAAATGGCCGAGGATCGGAAAATTGTGCAGGATGGCGTGCCGGCGCTGGAGGACATCGTAGAGCGCGAGCCCGGCCAGGAAGGCGGCGGCGAACCCGAGGATGGCGAGGAAAAGGGCCATGGGATTGCTGATGAATTCCGGCCGGGCGCAGCCGGGTGTCCGCACAAGAGTAATTGTTATTATGGTGCGTGGCAAGCGGACGAGAGGGCAGGCGGATTCTTCGGAAATGGGGTGCCGGGGGAAACGATTTGCGGAAGGGGATTCAAATGATTTTGGAAAGCGGCGGACTTCCCTTATATTTCGGGCAATGCCGGTCCGGGAACTTGAAATCGTCGTTACCGATGCAAATCTGCCGGAGTTCTGGGATCGGAGCATTGCGTTTTTTGCGAATTTGTTAGCGTTGTTCTTCGGGA
Organism: Verrucomicrobiales bacterium; assembly: GCA_024638765.1. GTDB lineage: Bacteria > Verrucomicrobiota > Verrucomicrobiia > Verrucomicrobiales > DEV007 > JAHEJT01. The sequence goes on along the minus strand of JAHEJT010000087.1, from coordinate 10,834 downwards.
ACGAAGAAGAGACCGCCTGCCTGGCGCACGAAGTGGGCGAGGTGGATTCTTACGGAGGCCGGCTGATCCCGATTCTGAATATCCTCTTCAAGGGTCCGGACAACGTGCTGATCCTGGAACGGCGTCCCGACGAGGCCCTTTGTGATTACTTCCGCGATGAGCTGCGCCTGAGTCTTCCGACCCTGGAGATTTTGAGTCACCGCGATTACGTGGAGCTTGGAAGAAAATTTGCGGACGGCGAGGGGGAGACCGCCGGTCGGATACTATCATCGGTCTCGGAGCACGCCGCGGGCTGGGTGGACGGGTACGTCACCGATAAGACCCTGCTGCGAATCGCGCGGCACCTCGAGAAGCGGACGATTACGACTGCAGAAGGCAGCCGCTGCGGGAACAACAAGTTTTTGCTGCATCGCTATCTGGAGGAGCGCGGGTTGCCCACCGTGCGCACCGAGATGGCGGTGTCGCGCGAGGAAATTCCGCGTTGCCTGGAGGCGCTGCAGAAGGAAGGGTTTCGTTCCGCGGTGCTCAAGGCGCAGATCGGCGCGTCGGGAATCGGGATGGTGAAATTCCCCGATGTGCGCCCCAGCGCGAAATGGCCGGAGGTGGCGGCACATCTTTTTTACGAGGGACCGGCCATGGTGCAGGGATGGCTGGAGCCCGGAGTGCATGGCGTGACGCGGATGCGCAGCCCGAGCGTGCAGATGTTTCTGAGTGAAGACATGGTGTATCTCTTCGATATGACCGAACAGATCCTAAGCGAGGACAGCGTCCATGAGGGAAATGAATCGCCGCCGCCTTACTTAGGGGACGGGGAACGGGAGAAGCGGCCCGGGGTGCGCGAGGAATTGCTGCGGCAGGCGGGCATCGCCGGGGAATGGCTGCACCGGCAGGGGTATCGCGGGACGGCGAGCGCGGACTTTATCCTGGTGGAGAGAAATGGAGACGAAGCTGCACCGGAAGTGTACGTGTGCGAGCTGAACGCGCGGGTGACCGGTGCGACCTATCCCTCGGTGCTGGGGCGTCATCTCTCGCCGCGGGGCGCCTGGTTGATGCGGAACGTGCGCTTTCAACAATCGCTGGAGGGGGCGCGATTGCTGGGGATGCTGGAGAAGCCCGGGCATCTCTACCGGCGCGGAAGTGCGGCCGGGGTGTTACCGCTGAATTTTAATTTCGGGCCCGATGGTCTCGTGCACAAAGGGCAATTTCTATGTCTGGGAGAGAGCCCCGAGGAATGTCACGCTTACCTGGCGGTGGCGCGTTCGAAGCTGCCGGTGGAATGGGAGTATGAGAGGGACTGAACCACAGATGGACACAGATTTTCACAGATGGATTTCTTGGACCGCAGAGGACGCAGATTTTTTTAACCACGGATTTACACGGATTATCACGGATTTTTTAACCGCAGAGGATGCAGATTTTCTTAACCACGAATGGACACGAATGGACGCTAATTTCAGAGATTACTATTCGGAGGCCGGACTTATAAACACGATTAAAAAGATTCGTGTTCATTCGTGTCCATTGGTGGTGCTTGTTCCTATTTTTGATTGAACGCGGGGTAGACGGATTGCTGATGGAGGACATGAATGACAAGGAGTTGGGGCGGCGGTTGACGGCGTTGACGCGGGATCTGATTTTGATCGAGAGCACGGATGCGTTGCCGGAGGAGCGGGCGCGCTGCTTTCAGTTCCTGCGCATCCAGCTGGAATCGCTGGAGGGTGTGACGATCCGGGAATACCAAGATAACGGGTACGGATCGATGATGGTCTTGCCGGAGGGGGTGCGAGCGCCTGAAGTGCTTTTGTGCGGGCACCTCGATGTGATCGAGCATCCGGAGCTGGAGCGGTACGAATCGTGGTTGAAAGACGGGCGCATCGTCGGTCCGGGCGCCGGGGATATGAAGGGCGCGGTGGCGATCATGTTGGAGTTGTTCCGAAGCCTGCACCGGGAGCAGCCTGGGATTTCCGTGGGACTGGCGATTACCTCGGATGAAGAACAGGGCGGGGAGTCCGGGTTGCGTTACCTGGTGGAAGAAGAGGGGTTGCGTTGCGGGCAGGCGATTATTCCCGACGGCGGTTCCTTGAATGATTTGACGGTGGAAGAGAAAGGGATTCTGCATGTCCGGGTAAAGAGCCGTGGGCACGCAGCCCACGCGGCGCGCCCCTGGCTGGGCGTCAACGCGCTGGCGCGCCTCATGGAGGGGGTTCTGGCGGTGGAGAAATACTTCGAGCGGTTCCGGCCGCCGGATTACGATCACGACGGAGGGCCGAGAGATCATTGGTTCGCGACCTGTGCACTCACGCAGGCGCATACCGACAACGAAACTGTGAACCGGATTCCCGCGGAGGCCGAGGCGGTGCTCGACGTGCGTTTCCCGCCGCCGCATTCCGTGGCGGAAATGCGCGAGGAGATTGCGAAGGTCCTGGGGGAAGAGCTGGAGCTGGAGACGATCGTGTGCGCAGAACCGACGCATCTCGATCCGGATCTGTTGTTTCAGGATGTGACCGAAGAGATTACGGGCGCACCGGTTTCCCTGGTCAAGGCGTCGGGAGGGAGCGACTCGCGGTTCCTGCGCGCGCACGGCATTCCGGTCAATCTTTCGCGGCCACTGGTGGGCGAGCTGCATTCCGAGGAGGAATGGATCGATGTGGAATCGATGGTGACCTATTACCGGATCTGCAAGGAATACATCCTGCGCAGATGCAGCGGGCGGGCTGCCTCGTCGACAGCCTAGCCATCTCGGAAATGCGCATTGCGTCCTCTCCGGGACGCGCGGGCGGGTTTCCTCGGCACTCAAATTCAGAAGCAGCAGATCGAGGGCCGGCAACAAGAGTTGGAGGCGTATGAAAGCGCGCGGTAGGATTATGCGGAGCGTGAGAAAGAAAAGCACATCCCCATCGCCAACGCCCGCCTTGCACACTTGGGCGGGCAGGAGGTGTGGTTGGAGGCGCAGATCAAGAGTGCAAAGGCCATGGATTCGGAAGCCCGATATTACGGCGGTATCTCGGGTCATGGCGTCAGCATCAGCCGCCTGGAGCGGGAGTTGGGCGAGGTGCGGCGTCAGATCGCAGAATTAGGTGCATATCTGAATGCAGTCCGCTAAGATGTGGCAGGGAAAAATCAAGATGCGAGGAAAGATAGGGATTCTGAGTTGTACCAGCCTGGCGATCACTCTTTTTGCCGGCGGGTGCGGGCATTCCGGTCCGACCATGGAGGAACTTGAGCAGCGGGCGGCGCGACGCGAAGCGGCTAAACGCGAGGCTTTGAAGATGGAAGAGGAACGGCAACTGGCGGTAGAGTCGCGTCAGGAGGAAGTAGAAAAGGAGCGGCTGGAGGAAGTGAAACGGGCGGAGCTTCGACAGGAAGAAGCGGAAGTGGAAGCCAAGTCGGCGGAAGAGGCGCAAGCCGCGCGCCGGGAGCCGGCGATGGCGGAACGACTGAACCTTGTCGGTGCGACCTTTGATACCATTACGACCGCCACGGGGCGGGTATACCGGGATGTGACCGTCAAACAGATTACCGATCTCGAAGTGCGCATCATTCACGAGACGGGCGTGGCATCGATCCGGTTTGAAGATCTCCCCGTCTCGCTGCGCGAGAAATTTCTTTATGATCCGCAAGCGTATCAGGCGGCGATAGATGAAGATGTGCGGGCGCGCGAGGCGAACGCGCGGGTCATCGCGGAAGCGCGTAAAGCCGGCTACGGAATCATCGAGAAGCGGCAGAATGAGTATGAGGCGCAGCAGGCGGAGAAGACCGCGAGGGCCGCAGAACAGGCCTTGGCGCAGGGCCGCGCCCAGCTGAAAGTGCGGATCATGCGTCTCGAGATATTGGCGAGGCAGAAGCAGGCGGAACTGGAGCGGGCTGAATTTTTGGACGCGCGCCGGCGTGAAAATTCCGATGATACGTATTACGAGGGCCCCAGTTCGACGGTGATGCGCAAGGGACGCGAATTGGATGCGATTCAGTCCGAGAAAGCGAACCTGCAGAATCAAATGAGTCGCTATGGGAATTGAGGCCGGGTGCCGGGCCCTGCGGAGAGGATTCTTCGTGCTATGGAGCGGTGCTCTATTACGATGAATCCACCGGAGTCAAACCAGGAGGCATCGACAGATCAAAGGCTGGAGCCGCCCAGTTCCAGAATTCCAAGGCGGTTTCGGCGTCGGCCGCAAAATAGGACGCGTATTCCTGCGCCAGCTCCGCGGCGCGGTCGGATTCTCCGGCCATTGCGAGGAGAAATATTCTGAAGTAAATCAGATGAGATGCATTGTCTGCAGCATGATGCAGCCTGGCCAATTGGTGTTCGGCCTCGATGTAGCGGCGATTGGCTGCTAACTGAACTGCTTTGTGATACACCATGTCATTAGCAGCCCTCAGATCCTTTTCAGCAAATAGCTGATCAACAATAGCCTGTTGCTCAATTCCGCTGTCCAGGAGCCAAAGTGGCAGCACGTGAAGTGTTGTTTCATTTTGAATTTCTCTAACAAAGCGGAGCCACTTAACCAGATGCGCGGGACTGATCTGCGTGGCGGCGAGATACTCGTCGACGATAGGCTGGTAACGGAAGTAAGGGAGCGATTTTTGTCGCATCGTCTCTGGCCATACTCTTCTTATGAACGCGGAGTTGTCAAACTGGCGCCATGATTCGTCCCTATCCACCTCCGGTATGGATTTGATTTCGTTTGAGCTACGGAAGCCGTGATCCTTCAGTCGCTTTGGATAATTGTCCACCAGCGGGCGCGTGTCTTTGGTTAACTTTTTGATAAACGGTGTATCCATCAAAAAGGTCGCACCCAGCTGCTCAGGAAGTTCCAGCCCCAGCGTGCGCATCTCGCCGGCGACTGCGGGATTCTCCCATTGCCGGACGAAGGCCGTTTCTTCCACGGGTCCGCCGGCGTTGCGCGTCCCCACCATCATCCAATCAAGGCCGCCGCCGGACCAGAGGGTGCAATCCTCGAAGACATTGGAGAAGGCTTTCAAGATTGCGCAGGAATCTTCACGACTCATTTGATAGACTGGCAGCCAGTAGGTGGCAATGCCGCCATCACGAAGTCGGTCGTAGACCAATTCGAAGAATTCCTGGGAATAGAGGTTGGCGGTTCCGGACGCGCGCAGCGGCGGAGGTTCGCCGGTGATGAGATCATAACGCCGCTTGGTGGTCTGCAGGAAGAAGCGGCCGTCTTGAATATGGACCTGGACGCGAGGGTCGTTAACAGGATTGTCCTTTGGATTGGGATAGACGGTCGCGCTCATGTCGATGATATCGCGTGAAATATCAACAATATCGATGGACTGAAGGGATTGCGTATCAGTGAGGGCGTTGGCCGTCGATCCCACACCAAAACAGATCAGGAGCGCATCCTTGAGGTCGGGATGAACGGCCGTTGGCCAGTAGACGTACATTTTCATGTATCGTCTTGATTTGAACTGGGTTCCCGACATGGAAAAAGAGTTGGTCATTAGGCGGTAATAGAAGGGTTTTCCGAACACATCGTGCCGAATATATCGAATGGTTTCGGTAAGACCTTCGCGGACTGCCTGGAGGCTGGCCTGGTTATCCGCCCACCCGGCATGAAAAGTCCTGTAATGTTCGCGCATGGCGCCGAACGGAAAGGACAGCGCCACGACGACAAAAGAGACCAATGCACCGTAGGTCGCATAGGCGGGAGCACCCCGCGGCGACAGAGATGACTTACTGAGCGTCAGGAGCCCGACTGCGCCATAAGCAATACTAAGAATGAAAAACGCCCGTTCGATCCCTGCGATGGGCAACAATACAAATCCGCCTACCGCCGCTCCGATCATGGATCCGACGGTGTTAGACACCGTCAAGAGTCCCGTCGTAGTGGCGGCGCCTCCGATTTCCTGATGGAGTGCGTCCCCGATCAGCGTGAAAAGGACGCCCGAGAGAAACGAGATGGGAAACATCAGGAAGAAGGCGAGCGAAATGGAATACCATCCGGTCGAAGGAAGAATTTTGTCCCTAAGGTGGACGAGGTCGAGGAAGTTGGCATAGATGAGCACCGATACCAGGCCGCAAAGCCATGCAATCACGGGCACAAATCGGCACGCGGTTTTCCTTCGGCGGATCCATGCCGAAGCCGCAAAGCCACCGATGGCGATCCCCAGCAGGACGATCGCGAGCATAATGGAGAACATCAGGCTCGTGCTCATGGTATAGAGCAGGAGAAAGCGGAACCAGACCACCTCGAACGCCAGCAAGATTCCTCCGGCCAGAAATCCCGCGGCCAGCAGCCTGAAAAGCCGCATGGATCCTCCGGATGGAAGCCACACAATTTTTCGAAACTCCAACTCTTTTCCCTTCCAAGGCGCCGCGCCGGCGGAGAGATAGAGTGCGCCAGCGGCGGCGGTAAGATTAAGAACACCGGCGACATATCCGGACGCCCGAATGCCAAGGTCTTCCACGAGGACGGTATCCGCGACCAAGGTGCCGACCACGGCGCCCGCGGTGTTCCATCCATACATTTTTCCCAGCACCTCGCCGAAGGGGGATTGGCTCGAGTCATGAGTCAACGCTTTGACCAGCAAGGGCAACGTCAAACCCATCGCGGTGGTGGGTATGAGCAGGAGGCAGAAGGCCAGAGATAATCGAAGGGGATTCAGGATCCAGGGTTGATCGATAACACTGCGGAATAAAGGCGCGAACGATTTCGTAAGGGCGGGCAAAACAAGTATCAGCATGACGCCGCCGAGTGCGACGAAAACTTCCACCACGGCATAAAAGCGCACCGGGTAGTGAAAGCGATGACCGTAAAAAACGGCCAAGACGTTGCCGAGCGCCAAGCCTCCCATGAAGCCCGACAAGACCAGGGTGCTGGCCCAGACATCATTTCCGAAAGTCAGACCGGCGAGGCGGAACCAGAGGTTCTCGAATATAAGCGCGGACGCGCCGGACAGGAACACGACGCTGCACAAAGCGATGTTTGAACTTTTTTGCATTCCTAATGTGCCAGAGACATCCTTGACTGAGGCATTAATCGCGGCCATCCGACAACTGATATTTTGGATTATCCTCTATTCGCCGGGTTCTCCAGGGAGGCCGCGCCGGGTTCCGCGATTTCACACGACCGCATGTCCGGCGATACCGTCGTTGCCATGGCATCGCAGCGCATCGTTAAGCCAGGAGGAAAATCGAAATGCCGGGCGGAGTCCGGGGAAGCAGCGGTCTCGTTCGACCTCTTTCTGATCGCGGCGTCGGGGGCCGGGGAAAGCCAGCTGTCGGATTATCCCGGCTGTGCCGGGCTCTGCAGAGAGGCTTCGCTGCGCTCCGCGATCTATGATTGCCGCTGAAGCGGCGGGGCAGTCACCGCCATGCCGCCTTCGGCGGCCTTCATCAGAGCACGAAGTGAATTCGCGGAGCGTGCGCCGGAGGCGCAGGATAAACTGCGTTCTCGTCCGACAGCTTAAAAGAGCCAGCTGTCGGACTCGAACCGACGACCGGCTGATTACAAATCAGCTGCTCTACCACTGAGCTAAGCTGGCGGGAGTAGACGATCGAACGAGGTGAATCTAGCTTTCCCACACACAATCTCAAGCTGATTTGCTGAATCAGCCCTGATTACACTGCTCTGCGCGAAGCGCGTCTAAGATGCGAGGCCGGAGGCTGAGACATTCTGCAGAGCGCCGGAGCGAAGCGGAGGGGATAAATCAGCTGCTCTACCACTGAGCTAAGCTGGCGGGAGTAGACGATCGAACGAGGTGAATCTAGCTTTCCCACACACAATCTCAAGCTGATTTGCTGAATCAGCCCTGATTACGCTGCGCTTTCTTTCGCCCCTGCCGGGGCTCTTGATATGCACCATGTAATTCCCCGGGCTTGCGCCCGGGGCTGGATTCTTTTGCCCCTCCGGGGCTGAAGGGCCCGATGCCGAGAGATGTGTCTACCGGGCAGGGCCGAAACCTGAGGCCAGGATGCATCGCCCCTTCGGGGCTTGAGAGAGGTTTCTCGTGTTGCGGAACGGAAGTAGCCGCCGTCATAAGAGGGTGGACGGGGGGGGAGGCAGTCCCAGACCACGCTCTTACGAGCGCGGCTACATCGGAATGCGGCCTGCGGCAAATGCCGGCGGCCGCAGGGAATGAGTCTGGAATGGGAGCGAAGCGGACAGAGGCTGTCGTTGGCACAGCGAAACGTGCAAACCCGTGTACCGGAGGACAGGCAGGATGCCTGTCATACATTGGCGCCGGATCGGAATACGGCACCTAGCCTTCCAGGTTGGCTAGGTATCGTTCGGCGTCGAGGGCGGCGGCGCAGCCGTCGCCGGCGGCGGTGACGGCCTGGCGGTAGACGTGATCGGCGACATCCCCGGCAGCGAAAACACCCGGGACATTGGTGGCAGTGCTGCCGTTCTTCTGAAGAAGGTATCCGTTGTCGTCGAGATCAAGGAGGCCCTCGAGGAATTGGGTGTTGGGGACATGGCCGATGGCGACGAAAACACAGGCGATCTCCTGCTCGCTTTCCTCGCCGGTTACCGTGTTCTTGAGTTTGACGGCGCGCATCTCGCCTTTGTCGTCGGTAAGGTATTCGGTGACCACGGAATTCCAGAGGGGTTCGATCTTATCATTGGAGAGCGCGCGCTCGGCCATGATCTTGGAGGCGCGCAATTCGTCGCGCCGGTGGATGAGAAAGACCTTGCTTGCGAACTTGGTGAGGAAAACGGCTTCTTCGCAGGCGGAATCGCCCCCGCCAATGACACAGACGGGGACGTCTTTGTAAAAGGCGCCGTCGCAGGTCGCGCAGGAGGTGAGTCCATGGCCCACGAGATCTTTTTCGTTGGGCAAGCCGAGGTGGCGCGGGCTGGCGCCGGTGGCGATGACGATGGTCCTGGCTTCCATCTGATGCCCCCCGGTGTGGATGAGGAAGGTGCCGTCGTCACGACGCTCGACTTTTTCGGCTTGCTGGTAATCGACGCGGGCGCCGAATTTCTCCGCCTGCTGCTGCATGCGCATCATGAGTTCCGGTCCCATGACGCCCTCGGGGAAGCCGGGATAGTTTTCGACTTCGGTGGTGGTGGTAAGTTGTCCGCCGGGCTGGATGCCGGCGAGGACGAGGGGCTCGAGATTGGCGCGCGCGGCGTAAATGGCGGCGGTCCAGCCGGCGCAACCGGTGCCGATGATGATGAGGTTTTCCATGGAGGAAGGGTGATCAGTTAATGGTTAATGGTTAATCGGCAGGCGATTCGCAGGGTTTTATCCTGGAGCGGGGCAGGCGGCGAGACCGAGGGAGACGATAGGGGGAGGGGGCAGGGGGCGTCAAGGATGGCCCACAGGGCGCAGGAATTGCCCATTATGCGGAGAATTCCCCGGGGATGCGCTTTGGAAGAAAGGCTTGAATTCCGCGATGCAAACCATTCGGATACCAGCGGTTCCCTCCCGATGATCCGGGGGCGACCGGCCCATGTACCGCACCCTGATATTTCTGCTGCTGATGGTCCTGTGGGTCATCTTCTCCGGGCAATTCGATGCGTTTCACCTGGGGCTGGGCGTCTTATCGGCGGGATTCGTGACGTGGATTTCGTCCGATTGCTGGTTTGAGGATCGGCAGCGCGGCCTGGGCGCACGCCTGACCGAGGCTTGGGCCATGGCGGGATACACCTTGTGGCTGTCCTGGCAGGTGGTGGTGGCGAATTTCCATGTGCTCTATCTCTCGCTGCATCCGCGCAGCCTGGAGCTGCTGAAACCGAGAGTGGTCTTGTTCAAGACGACGTTGAAATCGGATTTCGCGAAGTATGTGTTTGCCAACTCGATCACGCTGACGCCGGGGACGGTAACGATCATGATCATGGACGATCAATTCCTGGTGCACGCGATCAGCCGTAAAACCGCGGAGGCGCTGCCGGGTGAGATGGAGGCGCGTGTGGCGGCGGCGTTCGACAATCATCACAAGGAGGAAGCGGGGTGATGGACGGATTCTATATCTGGGTGGGAGTGGCGCTGCTGGGATTCATGATCCCGGTGCTGTTGCGGGTGGCGAAGGGACCGACGGCGATTGACCGGATCGTGGCGGTGAACATCATCGGCACGAAGGCCGCGGTGTTGCTGGTGGTGATCGGCGCGATTTTTGGAAGGGTGGAGATGTTCGTCGATTTTGCATTGGCGTATGCGTTGCTGAACTTCATGGGATCGGTGGCGGCGGCGCGCTATTTTCACCGGGCCCGATACCTGGGTGAGGATGCGGGGAGTGAACCTGGAGGCGGTCAATCATGATCTTGAATCTGCTCAGCGTGGTCTTAATTGTCGCGGGTCTGGTTTTCTTTTTCGGGGCCAGCGTGGGGGTCCTGCGGTTTCCGGATTTTTACACTCGCATGCACGCGGCGGGGAAAGGGGACTCGCTTTCGAGCGTGTTGATCCTGGCGGGATTCGCGGTGCAGCAGCTGCACGATTTATCGCTGGGCAGCCTGCTGGTGGCGGCCAAGCTCATGGCGATCGGGGTGTTCATTGCCCTCACGAGCCCAACGAGCACGCACGCGTTGATGGAGGCGGGTTACGACGACGGGATGAAACCGTGGGGGCACGGGAAGGGGGGAGAGAGTCAATAGTTATTAGTTAATAGTTATCAGGATCTCCGTTGTTCGAATTTTGTTCTCCTTCGCAAAGTGACACGCGTATAGCTCTCCAATTCCAAAGGCAGGTCATGGCGCGGCAGCGCTTTACGAAATCGCGCAGCGAGACTGCCTCTAATAACTATTAACTGATAACTGATAACTCACGAAGATGATCTGGCAGTTTGACATTATTATTCTGATTTTCCTGGTGGTGACGGCGTTGCTGGCATTGAAGGTGCGGGACTTGCTCGCGTCGTCGATGATCTTCGGAA
>JAHEJT010000086.1 GCA_024638765.1 Verrucomicrobiales bacterium | reverse complement strand
GCCACGGGAGACAGACGCGCGCGCTCCGTTTTTTAAAATCCTTAAAACTGCAATCATATCCGGGATCGCGGTGGGGCTCTTGGAAGAATTCCTGTTTCGAGGAATGATGTTAGGGATTTGTTTGCGCGCCGTGGGCCGGCGGGCGGCGCTTGCCTTCGTGACATTTATCTTCGCGGCAGTCCACTTTTTGAAGCCGCCCGACAGTATTTCGGTGGCCTCGGCCGATGTTTCCTGGGACACGGGTTTCTGGATGGTGGGCCGTATCTTTGCGCAGTTTACCAACCCGATTTTCTTAGCCTCGGAATTTGCCACGCTCTTTGCGGTGGGCTGGGTGCTGGGGGTGGCGCGACTGAAGACAAAGTCTCTGTGGGCGTCGATCGGTTTGCACGCGGGTTGGGTCTTCGGTCTCAAAGCCTATAGCGCCCTGACTTCGCGCGGCATGCCTCTGGAGGAGACCCTGCCGTGGGTGGGAAAGGACTTGAAGAACGGCCTGATTACTCTCGCAGTGGTGGGACTAACCGGGGTGCTGGCGGCCTGGTGGCTCAAACCCGCCGCGGGAAAAGTGTGAGCAAGACGCGAAGCGATCCCTTTTGACTGGACCTCCCGGAGGGGTTTTGGGGTGATGCAGTGGATGGTCCGAAATATTGCAGGCAGTGTGGGCGAGGCTCTCCTGGGATTGCTGTACCCGCGAGTTTGCGCCGGATGCGAAGGGCCGCTGGGTGGCGGAGAGCAGGGAGGGGAGATTCCCGTGTGCTCCACCTGCCGGGACCGGCTTGAGCGAATCACGCCGCCATTCTGCGAGCGATGCGGGGAGGCCTTTGATGGGGAGACGGTGGAGACGTTTCGATGCAGCAACTGCGCGGACCGGGACTTCCATTTTGATTACGCAGTGGCCGGTCACCGGGCCCACACCCTGGTGCGTGAGCTTTTGCACCGTTTCAAGTACGGTAAACAGATTCATCTCTGCGAGTGTTTGCGCGCGTTGATGGAGCCGGCGCTGGATGATCCCCGCCTCGCGGCGATCGCGCAGCGGCAGGATGGGTGGCTCCTGGTTCCCGTGCCGCTGCACCGGAGACGGAAAAGAGAGCGGGGATTCAACCAGGCGGCGGAATTGTGCCGGGCCCTGGCGCGGCGGCGGCGCTGGAAAGTGGCCGAGGCTTTGCGGCGCACCCGGTATACCGCCATGCAGGCCCGCCTCGACCGCGCCGGGCGTCTCGAGAATTTGAGTGGGGCCTTCAAGTTGAGCCGTAATCGGCGAATTCTCAAGGAGCTGGAGGGCGCCGATATCCTGCTGGTGGACGACGTGCTGACGACGGGGGCGACGGCCAACGAGTGTGCGCGGGTTCTCCGTGAGGAGGGCAAAGCCAACAAGGTGGTTGTGTTGACGGTCGCCCGCCGATAAAGTGGAGAGGTGTCCCGGCCAGGGGGGCTTTAAGCAGCAGTATTTAGCTATGGGGATTTTCAAGAAGCCGTCGCTGAAAGCATTCGGCAGGAAGAAGCAGGACATGCCGGAGGGCTTGTGGCACAAGTGCCCACACTGCGGCGCCATGAACCACCAGCTCGAGCTGGAGGAGCAGCTCCGCATCTGTAAAGAGTGTGACTATCACTTCAAACTGAGTTCTCAGGAGAGGATCGACTTGATCGTCGACAGCGGAACCTTTCAGGAGATCCATCCCAAACTGGCGACGGTGGACGCGCTGAAGTTCCAGGATTACGCCTCCAAGGTGAAAAAATACAAGAAGCTCACCGGTCTCCAGGAAGCGGTGGTCACCGGCCGGGCGAAGATCAACGGTAATCCCGTGGTTCTCGGCATCATGGATTTTCGCTTCCTCGGGGCGAGCATGGGATCGGTGGTGGGAGAAAAAATCACCCGGGCGATCGAGTTGGCGACTCAGGAGAGGGCGGGCCTGATCCTGTTTTCGGCTTCCGGTGGCGCCCGGATGCACGAAGGCATTCTGAGTCTCATGCAGATGGCTAAGACCAGTGGCGCGCTGGCGCGGCATGCGGCGGCCCGCCTTCCGTACATTTCCGTGCTTACCGATCCGACCACCGGCGGTGTGACCGCGAGTTTTGCGACCTTGGGGGATATCATTATGGCGGAGCCGAGATGCATGATCGGGTTTGCCGGACCCCGGGTGGTCAAAGAGACCACGCACCAGAATCTGCCGCCTGGATTTCAGACGGCGGAATTCATGATGGAGCACGGTCTGGTGGACTTGATCGTCTCGCGGACCGAGATGAAGGACCATTTGTCGCGCCTGCTCGGATACATGATGCCTTCGGGCTCGGCGGTCAGCTGATGGGCGCCCGCGCGCCCGGCCCAGACATGGAATACGAGCCGGCCATCCAGTGGCTTTATGGGACGCAGCTCTTCGGGATCAAGCTGGGTCTCGAGAACGTGCGGCGGCTTTTTTCAGCGTGGGATATCGCCGATCCTGAAGCGGCGGTCATCCACGTCGCGGGCACAAACGGCAAGGGCTCGGTCTGCGCCTTGATGGAGTCGATTCTAAGAGAAGCGGGATGCCGTACCGGATTGTTTACTTCTCCGCACCTGGTCACTTACCGGGAGCGCGTGCGCGTTAACGGCGAAATGATCGAGGAAGCCGCGGTCGCGCGGCTGTTGAATGAATTGCGGGCACTGGTGCGCGACTGGGATCCACACCCGACTTTTTTCGAACTGACGACGGCGCTGGGATTGAAATACTTCCGCGAGCGAGGGGTTGAGGTCGTGATTCTGGAAACGGGATTGGGCGGCCGGCTCGACGCGACCAATGCGGTGCCACCGTCTGTTTCAGTGATCACGCCGATCGGGATGGATCATGAAAAGTGGTTGGGGCGGGCTCTTGGCGAGATCGCCCGCGAGAAAGCCGGGATCATCAAGCGGGGAGTTCCGGTGGTCTCCGCCACGCAAACGGACGAAGTGCGCGCGGTTCTCGAGAATGTCGCGCAAGAAAGGGAGACGACCCTGGACTGGGTGGATGCGCCGTGGCGAGAGAGCCCGGTCAACCTGGCGGGGGAGCACCAGCGCCGCAACGCGGCCCTCGCGGTGCAGGCCTTGAAGACGGCGCCTATGGAGGTCCCGGATGAGGCGATTCGCGAGGGCCTTTCGAAAGTGCACTGGAGAGGGCGTTTTCAGAGGCTTGCGTACCCGGGGGCGAAGGACGGCAAGGGGGCACTGGTTGTCGACGGGGCGCACAACCCGGATGCCGCGCAGGCACTGGTGGAAACGTGGCGGGAAGTTTTCGGCGGGGACGCGAAAGCGCCGGTGATCTTCGGGGCGGTGGAATCCAAGGATGTCGCCGGTATGGTGCGAGTGTTGGACGCGATCGCCGAGCGTTACTTCCTCGTGCGCGTCGGGACCTCGCGCGGGAGGGAACCTTCCTCATTGCGGGCGGTGATCGCAGAGTGTTCGGAGACTGAGGTTGAGGAAGCGGGCTCGCTGGAGGAGGCCTTGGGAAAAGCGGTGGCCGCCGGTGCGCCGGTGCTGGTGACGGGGTCGCTGTTTCTCGCGGGCGAAGTGCTGGCCCTTTCGGAGCCGGGGGATTTCGAAACGAGTCTGCAATAACTGCGGAAGACGGTCTAATCGACGGATTTTGCGGGCGCGGAGGTTTTTTTGCTGCGGACGTCGAGATAAAGATTGTAGCTCGCCACGGTGAATGGGAAGAGGTTTGCGAGGATGCCGACGGAATCGTTCTTTCCGAAAACAAAGTAAGAGAGTAGAAGCAGACTGCCCGAGATGCTCATGTACCAGAAGACCCTGGGGAGGACGGGGCGCTGTAACTTCCTGGAAGCATAGACCTGGATAAACCATCTGCCGGCAAAGAGAAAGACGCCGAGGTAACCGATCAGTTTCCAGGGGGTTACCCTGGCGCCCAGGAATTCAAAGAGGACATCGTGCATAATCGTGTGTGGCTGGTGGGCAACAGGGTGCACCTGCCCGGAGGGTGATGGCAAGGGTGGGAGTCGGGGATTTCGGAGGGCCTGCAGGGGTGTATGATTGGAGAGCTGCCTACAGGTATGCTAGGGTAGTGCGCCGGGCGTGAACCCATGATTTACCTGGATAACAATGCGACCACAAGGGTGCGCGAAGAAGTGATCGAGGCAATGCTGCCTTTCCTCAGGGATTCTTACGGGAATCCTTCGGCCGGATATAATTTCGGGAAGCGCGCCCGGGAAGCGGTAGAGACGGCCCGGGCCCGGGTGGCGGCGCTGATTGAAGCGCGCCCGGAGGAGATCGTGTTTACGAGTGGCGGGACGGAGGCGGACAACACGGCGATCGCCTCCTGCCTGGCGGCGCAGCCGGATTGCAATCACTTGGTGACCACGGCCGCGGAACATAGCGCGGTGGAGAAGCATTGTGCAGCCCTTGAAAACAAAGGGATTGAGGTCACGAGGCTTCCTTTGGATCGCGAGGGGTTTTTTGATCTGGAGGACTTGAGGAAAGCGATTCGTCCCGGCGAGACCGCGCTGGTTTCCATTATTTGGGCGAATAACGAAACCGGGGTGCTCTCGCCCATTCGTGAAGCGGCCCAGATCGCGCGGGAATCCGGAGTGGTATTTCATTCCGACGCGGTGCAGGCAGCGGGAAAAGTTCCCGTGTCCGTCGAGGAATCGGGAGTGCACTTGTTGTCGCTATCGGGGCACAAGCTGCATGCTCCCAAGGGAGTGGGTGCGCTTTACGTCAATCGCCTGATTCGCTTCCAGCCCCTTATCATCGGGGGTGGCCAGGAGGGGGAGAAGCGCTCGGGGACGGAAAACGTCGCGGGGATCGTGGGTTTCGGCGCTGCGGCGGAGTTGGCGCGGGAGGAGCTTGGGCGTGGCCGTGAACAAGAGCTGCGGGGTCTGAGGGATCGCTTTGAGCACGCGGTGTTGAAGGAAATCGAAGGGACGGAGATCAACGGGGATCGGGAGCGTCGCCTGCCAAACACGTCGAATATTTACTTTGAGGGAGTGGACGCGGAGGGTTTGCTGATCCTGCTAGATGAAGAGGGTGTCTGCTGTTCGCCGGGGTCGGCCTGCAGCACGGGTGTTTTCGAACCGTCGCGAGTGATCATGGCAATGGGATTCACCAAAGAACGCGCCAAGAGCAGCGTGCGGTTTTCGTTTTCCCTTGAGAACACCGAGGACGAGGCGGATCGCGCGGTGGAAATTTTGGGGCGGGCGGTGTCCAGGATCAGGTCCGTCCGGCCGGCGCGGAAAGGACGCGTCATCGTGCGCGAATCATGATGTCTGCGGCGCAAGAAATCCCCTGCCGTTGGGGGGATTTTTAGATTTGACCCACAGGCGCTTTAGAGACAGGGTATCGGCTCGCTCGGAACCAGGAAAGGCTGGTTCGCACGTCCCATGACGCGACACACCATATCGGTTCTCGTGGAGAACAAGTTCGGCGTTTTGACACGCATCGCCGGGATGTTCAGCGGGAGCGGCTACAACATTCACACGTTGAATGTGGGGCCGAGTCACGACCCGACGATTTCGCGGATGACGATCACGGTCCGGGAGAAAGAAGACACCCTCAACCTGATCATCAAGCAGCTCGACAAGCTGGTGGACGTGATCGAGGTGGTCGATTTTCGTGAAGGTGAAAACGTGTTTCGTGAGCTGGTTCTCCTGCAGGTGAAGGTCGATAAAGGGACCCGGGCCGAGGTGATCGAGCTATGCGACATATTCCGGGCCAAGATCATCGATGTAAACCCGGAAAGAATCACGATTGAGGTCACGGGGAACGAAGGCAAGATCGGGAAGTTCATCCAATTGATGGAAGGATTCGAGATCACCGATTTGACTCGCACCGGAAAGATCGCGCTACCCCGCGTGGAATAGCGGCTAATCTGCGGAGCACCCCCGATAGAAGTTCTTTCTCTGTTGACGCGCTTTACGCGCAGCTCTCTCTAGAAGAATCCAAACCACAAATCCCAAACGGACCCATGCCAGCAAAAATTTACAAAGATAAAGATGCCGATATTCGCCCTCTGAAGAAATTGACTGTCGCGGTGATCGGTTTCGGTTCCCAGGGGCATGCGCATGCGCTCAATCTGAAGGAGAGCGGGGTCAACGTGATAATCGGTCTCTATGGCAAGAGCAAGTCCCGTGCGGTGGCCCGGAAGATGAAGTTCAAGGTGTATGATACGGGAGAGGCCGTGAAACGGGCGGACGTGATCTTCGTGGCGGTGCCGGACACCAAGATCCCCGAGGTTTACGAAAAGGACATCGCGCCCAACCTGGAGAAGGGGAAGACCCTGCTTTTCAGCCACGGGTTCGCGATTCATTACAAGACCATCGTGCCGCCCAAAGACGTCAACGTGATTATGGTGGCTCCCAAGGGTCCGGGCCACATTGTCCGTCGCCAATACCTGGAAGGCAAAGGCGTCCCGGCATTGATCGCGATCCATCAGAATCCCGGACGCGACGCCAAGAAGATCGCCCTGGCCTGGGCCAAGGGGATTGGTGCCACCCGTGGCGGCGTATTCCAGACTACCTTCAAAGAGGAAACGGAAACCGATCTGTTCGGGGAGCAGACCGTGCTTTGCGGCGGGGTCACTGCGCTCATCACGGCCGGATATGAAACCCTGGTGGAAGCCGGGTACCAGCCGGAGATGGCTTATTTCGAGTGCCTGCACGAGATGAAATTAATCGTGGATTTGATCAATGAGTCCGGGATTTCCGGGATGCGGTTTTCCATTTCCGAAACGGCGGAATATGGCGACGTCAGCGTCGGGCCCAAGATTATCGATTCGCACGTGAAGAAAAATATGAAGGCTGCGCTTAAGCGGGTGCAGTCGGGGGCGTTCGCCAAGGAATGGATCCGCGAGAATAAGACCGGCCAGAAGAAGTTCAAGCGGCTGCTGAAAGCGGGCGCGCAACATCCGATTGAAAAAGTCGGGGCGCGGCTGCGCTCGACGATGCCGTGGATTAAGAAACGCGATCTGAAGGGCAGCCAGGCGAGCTATTCGTAAAGACCTGAGACTTGAGACTTGAGGGCTGAGACCTGAGAGTGGGGATGTGGGCTCAAGGCGGTGTCGTCCCGCCATTTCTTGCTTCGGTCCTTTTTTCCCGGATCGCGAGTCTCTAGTCTGAAGGCTCATGTCTCCTGACTCATCCGAGCAACGGTTTGCGTTTTTCGATCTCGATCTGACGCTGGTTCCATACGATACCCAGTTGCTCTTCTGCAACCACGTCATCCGCGCGGAGCCCTGGAGACGTTTGTATCTTTTCGTATTCGCGCCTTTCGCAGTTCTTTACGGCCTGAAATTGTTGGATGATCGGCAGATGAAGAGAATTTTTCTCTCTTACCTCTGGCGGATGCCGCGCGCGCGGGTGGAGCGGTATGCGGAGTCGTTTGTCGAGGAAGTGGTCTCGCCCATGCTTTACCCCGAGGTGGTCGCGGAGCTGGAGCGGCATCGGAGCGAAGGACGGGTCACGGTTTTGAACAGTGCGAGCCCGGATTTCTACGTGGGAGCGATTGCCCGGAGGCTGGGGTTCGATCACTGGTTTGGCACAAGAGTGACCGCAGGAGAGCGCCTGGCTTTTCTTCCTGAGATTCCGGCGCCCAACAACAAGGGCGGTGCAAAGATTGATGCGATGCGGGAGATTTTACCCCAGGCCGCAGGCGGATCCCTGGGAGACAGTTATGCTTATAGCGACAGTTCGGCGGATTTGCCCATGTTGTTGCTGGCGGAGCACGCGGTGATGGTGCATCCGAGTTCCCGCCTGCGCGCCGAGGGGGAGCGGCGCGGCTGGCCGGAGCTGAAACCGGCGCGTCCCTATGGTGGAAAGGCGGGCCGGATTCTTGCCTGCCTACGCCAGGTGCTGGGACTGTGGCGCGCGGCTTAGCGGGGTGCCCTTAGAGCCGCTCCGGATTGAGGAGGTGGAGCAATTCCACGAACTGGACCTCGGTGGTCAAGAGCCAGAGGCTGGCGCCCGCGACCACCACGGTGGAAACAATGATCAGGGGATGCTTCAGCAGTTGTTCGGGTTCGAGCCGGGCGTCCTGTTCACTCATGGCATAATGGAAATAGACGATAACCGCCACCAGGATGAGGGGAAAAACCAGCACCAGATTTTGCAGGCGCGAGTAACTGGCCATGGCGATCCCGGTGCAAAAGCAGAAGAGGTTGGCATAAGTGATCATGGCCATGATCAGCCGCCGCTGGGTATAGGTCTTGAAAGATTTCCGGTATTGGCCGCTGAGTTCGTCGTTATCGATGAAGCGGAATTCCGCGTAACGCTTGCCTGTCATGAGGAGAGCGCCGAAAGACCACCAGGCCAGCACGATGGAAAGAGGCGCCAGGGCCTGAGTCGGCTTCACGAGGGCGTAATATCCGAGCCAGAGCCGGATGGGGTTGTTGAATGACTCGGCAATGACGTCAAGATAAGCGCGGTCCTTGAGCCGTATTGGGGGGACGTTATAGACGAAACCACTGAAGAGCAGGAGGAAGAGCGCAAAGGTGTAGGCCCAGTTAAACCAGAGAAAGGCCAGGGCGAAGCCGGCGACGACGAGGCCGGCCATGATGGCCCAGAGTATGGGGATCTTTACTTTGCCCGCGGGGATGCCGCGGTTCTTCTTTGAGGGATGGAGTGCGTCGAACGGAGCGTCGAGAATTTCGTTGAGGATGTAGTTGGCGGAAGCGATCAAGCAGGCGGGGATCAGAGAGAGGGCCGCGGTCAAGATCACATCGAAGTCGATCTGCATGTGCAGCATCAGGACGATGGCGACCATGTGCCCGAAAAGGATGAAGATGTTTTTCAGCCAGTGGTCAATCCGGCAGATCTTGAGGTATTCGATCACGCGTGGAGTCGGGTGGAATCGGTGTGAGGTCGGAAAATGCATAGCGTAGCGGGGCCGCGAAAGGAAGGGGAATGTGAGGGGAAGGGGAGATTGGATTACCGGAGTGGTGGAATGCGGGAGCGGGGGAGCGGTGTGCCCGGCAGGGCAAGACCCTTGTGGCAATCCGGAAATGGTGGTAAGTCCTTGTGCGCTCAAGTTGCCAAGTCCCCGTAGTTCAACGGATAGAACATGGGTTTATCCCCTCGCTGCGCTCGGCGCTCTGCAGAGTGGCTGCGCTGCGCTGCGCGAGGACATGATGACGCCGCTTAACGCGGCAGGGCAGTCCTAAAGCTCCCGCGACGGAGTCGTG
The DNA here is from genome assembly GCA_024638765.1 of Verrucomicrobiales bacterium. Taxonomy (GTDB): domain Bacteria; phylum Verrucomicrobiota; class Verrucomicrobiia; order Verrucomicrobiales; family DEV007; genus JAHEJT01. The sequence continues at coordinate 11,126 of JAHEJT010000086.1, read as the reverse complement.
CGCCAAGACTCTTGTGGCCTTGGGGAAATGGTGGTAAGTCCTTGTGCGCTCAAATTGCCAAGTCCCCGTAGTTCAACGGATAGAACAAGGCTTTCCTAAAGCTTAGATGCAGGTTCGATTCCTGCCGGGGACGCACCGTTCAGCGTGGCGTGGCGGCTACCCCGGGGATGCCGCCGATTCCGTCAATGGCGCGGAGGACGAGGTCCAGGGGGAGGTCAGACATGGGGGCGGCGGCATGGCGGGGAACGAACTCCGGTTGCTCGAGCGGGTGATCGGTACCGGCGAGCAGGATGACGGCGTTTTCGTGTCGCGGGCGCCAGTGGAAGGGATTGGTGGGACCGTATAGCACTACCTGGGGGCGCCGGAGCATCCCGGCAAGATGCATGGCTGCGGTATCCACCCCGAGCACAAGGGATGACCGCCGGATCAAGGCAGCCAGATCGGGGAGGGTCAGACCGGAGGAGAGATCGACGCAGGATCCGGCGGTTGTCTGGCGCTTAATTTCCGCGATATGGGCCTGTTCCCCGGGAGCGTCGCTGCCACTGAGCACGCAGGACATGCCCCGTTCTCTCTTGAGATGGTCGATGAGGCGCGCCCAGCGTTCGGCATCCCAGTATTTTTCGGAACGCGCCGAGCCCGGGTGCACGAGAGCGAATGAGGAATGAAGACCGTTCTTTACGAGGAGATCGCTTATCCGGCTGTCGGTCTCCGCGGGGATGTTCAATTTCAGTGGCGCGTCTCCGCCGCCGCATTCGATCCCAAGCGGCGTGAGAAACGCCTGGTAGTAATCGATGGTATGCATTTCACGGACCGAAGCGGCGACGCAGTCCGAATAGATGTGCCTCTTCCAAGAAGTGCCGGCGAGTTTCTCGGAGGTAATATTCTTCGAAGATCCGCCGAGCCGGGTCATCAGGGCTGAGCGGTCGCTTCCCGTGAAGTCGACGCAAGCATCGAACGAATGCGCCACGAGAGATCTCCAAACGGAGAAATTCGGGCGACCTTTGTGATAAACCAGGAGGCGGTCGAACCCTCCGAGGACTGGAATGAGACCGGCGGTTTTAGAATCCACGACGAGAGTGACGGAGGCGCCTGGCAAACGGTCGCGCAGCCGGTGGAGGGCGGGAGCGGTGACAATGAGGTCGCCGATGCGTTTGAGCTGGAGGGCGAGAATCTGCTGCATCGCGATGGCAGAAAGGAATAACAGTGGGGCCGTTTCCGGGCAATGGTCAAAGACTCGAGACCCGGAGATTCAGGAGTTGCCCATCAGGTATGCGTAAGCGTGGATGAGCCGGGCGCGGTAATGGTCCCAGGTGAAGTGATCCAGGACGCGCCGGCGTGCGGCCCGGGCCATGTCCGGCAGCAGTTCCGGATGTTCATAGAGATGCTTGATCGCGCCGGCGAGAGCGTCAGCATCGTTGGAGGGGACGACGAGCCCCGTGATGCCGTCAACCACGGCGTCCCCCGATTCGCGGGTGGTGATTTGGGGGAGTGCGCAGGCCGAAGCTTCGATGGTAGCCTTGGCAGTGCCTTCCAGCTCGGAAGGAAAGACGAAGGCTGAAGATTCCCGCAGGAATTTCCGGACATCGGGGGCGAATCCCTCGAGGCGCACGGATTCCGTTTTGAATTGCCGGAGGTAGGGTTGCATTTCGTCGTGGATATTTCCGACGAGCACCAGTTCAGCGTTCTTGAGATTGAGTTTATGCCACGCTTCCAGGATGAGATGCACTCCCTTGCGCTTGATGAGGGCTCCCACGAAAATGAGGCGAAAGAGCGGTGGGGGGACAGCTTCGGTGTAGAGATCGGGATCGACGCCACGCGCCACGTAAAAGATTTTCTTCGGATTGCACCCGACCTGGAGAAAACTTTCTGCTGAGCGCCGGGACTGCACGAGCAGAAGATCGGCAAGTTCGTATTCCAAGAGGATACGGGGGCGATTCACGGCGAGGCGGTCAAGGACGCCGTGCAATCCGCGAGACAGTCGCAGTTCGCGGTCGGAAAGCGTTTCGAAGGGTTTCGATTCTCCGCGATCGCGATGCCAGGTTGGAATCTCGATCATGCTGGGAATGTCTCTGCGGCGCGCGGCGATCAGGCTGCGCTCGGAATCACCCGACCACCCGTGGAAAAGATCGTAATTACCGCGGCGCAGGGCGCGCGACGCGATCCAGTCGGCATAACGTTTCTTGGCGCCGTAATAACGCTGGCGTTCCAATGAGGAGGCGAGGCGCACGGGATGAAAACGCAAGGAGCGGATCAAGCGGGAGGGCACGCGGTCCTGCCGGTTGCGGTATCCGATGGCGCGCCCGAGAAATCCGTGACGATAGGAAGCGAGGATGCCTTCGATGGCGCTGGAATCGAGTCCGATCCCGCCGATGCCCGATGAAGTGGCGTAAAGAAGGCGGGAGGGCAGGGTCGCGCCGGCCGGCACCGGATGGGCAAGATCGATTTGCGGATTATGGATTTCCTCGAAAGACATGGGCCAGGACAATTAAACCGCAAAATGCGCGAAATACGCTAAAGAACTGCAGGGGCAGGAATGCCTGGGTTGCAGGCGGCTGACGAGACAGACTCTGTTTTTATCAGGCGAGGGCGAGATTGGGATCGATGTCTTCGCTGAGAGGAGAACACCGGCCGCGCGCGAGTTTCTGGGAGGCGGCGAACGCGATCATGACGGCGTTGTCGGTGCAGAGTTCCGGAGGAGCGATGCGGAGTTCAATATTTTCACGCTGGCAGGCGTCGGCAAAGGCTTCGCGGAGGCGTGAGTTGCAGCTGACGCCTCCGCTCAAAGTGACCAGGCGCTGTTCGAGACGGCGGGTGGCACGCAGGGTCTTGGTTACGAGGACTTCCACGACGGCTTCCTGGAAAGAGGCGCAGAGATTTTCCATTTGTGATTTTGGATTGTTGATTTTCCTGAGGGTGTAGAGCATGGCGGTTTTAAGTCCGCTGAAACTGAATTCGTCATTTTGGCTGTCGATCATGCTGCGTGGAAAGTGGTAGGCGGCAGGATTTCCCCCGCGGGCGAGCCGATCAATCTCGGGGCCGCCGGGATATGGGAGTCCTAACATTTTGGCAACTTTGTCGAAGGCTTCGCCGGCGGCATCGTCGCGGGTTTGTCCCAGCAGGATATAATTCTCGGCGCTGCGGAGTTGGAGGAGCAGGGTGTGACCGCCGCTGACCACGAGGGCTAGGCAGGGGCGGATGCCGCCGGGCTGGCCGATAAAAGGAGAGAGGAGATGGCCTTCGAGGTGGTTGACTGCGAGGAAGGGCCGGCCGGAACTCAGGGCCAGGGTTTTGGCGGTGGTGTTACCGATGAGCAGGGAACTGGCGAGGCCCGGACCCGCGGTGGCGGCGAAGGCATCAATGTCACCGATGCGCAGGCCGGCATCCTCGAGGGCGCCGAGGAGGAGGGGGGGGAGGGCGAGGTTATGGTTGCGCGAGGCGACCTCGGGGACGATTCCTCCGTAAGGCTGATGGAGATGAATCTGGGAGGAGATCCGGGCGGCGAGGACGGCATCCGGATCCTCGACAATTGCGACGGCGGTTTCGTCGCAGGAAGTTTCGATGGCGAGAATCCTGAGACCGGGCACCGTGATTATTCGGCTTGGGCGGATTTAGACTGTGGGGCCGGTTTCTCGAGATCGCGGTAAACGAGGGCGCCTTTGAGGGCGTCCACGCCGCGGGAGAGTTGGCGGTCGCGGAACCCTTTCAACTCCTCACGATCCTGGGCGTCGAGTTCGGTTCGGCGCCGCCATTTGTGGAGCTGTCTTTCTTCCTGGGGTGTGAGAGAGACGATGATGTTGGGAGTGATGCCGTGTTCGTGGATGGTGCGTTTGCTGGGGGTGTAATACTTGGCCGTGGTGAGGCGGATGGCGGTGCCGGATCCCGTGGGCATGATGGATTGGACGGAGCCTTTGCCAAAGGTCGTGGTTCCGACGATGACGGCGCGCCGCAGATCCTGGAGGGCGCCGGAGACGATTTCCGCGCCGCTGGCGCTGCCTTGATTGATAAGGATGGCGAGGGGATAGGAGCGTTTACTGTCCCCATGGTCGCGGGTGGAATAAGGGATGATGTCGGCGACTTCGGGCCTTCCCTCGGTGGTGAGGACCAGGGTTTCGGAGGGTAGGAATTCGCCACAGACATCGACGGCGCTTCCGAGAAGGCCGCCGGGGTTGTTGCGCAGGTCCAGGACGAGGGCTTCCATCCCTTTTTCTTCAAGTTCATCGAGTCGCTCCGCGAGTTGGGTCGCCGTGGAAGCACTGAACTGGAGGAGGCGGACGTATCCTATCTTGTAGGGTCCAGTGATGGACTTGGGCAGAAGATGGGCATCGCGGACGGTGTCATTTTGCAACACTTCGCGCACCATTTCGACTTCGATGAGATCCTTATTGGCGGGCCGGCGCAGCGTGAGGTTGAGTTTCTGGCCCGGTTTCCCCTTGAGCAGTTCGACGGCTTCCGCAAGACCGACCTTTTGGGTGGATAGCTCGTTGATGCGGATGATTTGATCGCCGGCGAGGACGCCGGCGCGGGCGGCTGGACCGTCTTCGCGCACGGCGACGACGGTGAGGATTTCCTTTTTGACCGCAATAGTGATTCCGACCCCTTCATAGGTGCTGCCGGTGCTCTTGCGTAACTGCTCGAACACGGGTTTGTGCATGAATTGGCTGTGGGGATCGAGACCCGCGAGCATTCCCTCGAGGGCGTTGCCGATTAGTTCCTCGTAAGTGACTTTTTCCTCGTCCACGTAATTTTGCCGCACCAATTCGAGGATCCGGGTAAAGAGTTCGATTTCCCGGTAACCGGAATCCTCTTCAAAACTCTGGGCATTATCTTCCTCGTCGCCCTGCGCCACTGCAGCGGTGCACGGGGACAGTGCCGCCAGGATGAGGCTGAGCGAGAGGGATTTCAAAAAGGTCGAGTTCTTCATGCGGATGGATTGCGCTTCCCGGTTTATCGCGGGCGCCGGGCCGGATCGGGGGCTATCTCCCGCAAGAGTATTCTCCGAAGGAGGGCAGAATACAAGTCGAGTCGGCGGATTTTGGAGAATGCCGGGACCTTCTTTTCAGGTCACGATTCCAGACCAGAGCAGCGCGACGTAAACGATGCGAATAAAGAAGTGGAGGAACTGATCGGTGTGAAAATTCGTCCACTTTTCGCATTTTGCGAAGTCGGTGACCCAATGGATGACGACTTCGGCGGCGGCGAGGAAGGCGCTCCCGGTCACGATCCAGAGAAAGCCTGCGTGAATGAGGGCGTGCGCGGTGAGGCAATAGATCCAGAGCGAAGGAGGCAGGGCTCCGCATTCAGGATCCGGTGGACAGTGCCGGTTCTTGTATTTGGAAAGGAACTCGCCCTGGAGAGGAAAATCGGCGAGGGCATGGACGATGACGAGGGCGAAGAGCAGGAGGACGCACTCCTGAAAATTGGTGGCGGGCATCGGCAACGGTGCGTGAGCCAGCAAAACGGGGAGATTCATCGAGCGCGTAAGGATCGCGGGTGCGCAGGTGCGCGGGAAAGCCCGCTTTGGTCTTTAAGGTTCAGGCGGTTGATGCCGCGGGATCACTTCCAGTGCGAGGACTGGGATATGGCCTCCTGGGCGAGGGCGACCTTTTCATTGGTGGCCCGGACCCGTTTACTGAGTTGGGTGCAGATATGGATGAGGAGGTTGGCGGCGGTGACAGGGCTTTCGCTGAGGAAATCCTCGAGCATTTCCTTGTCGATCCTCCATAGCTGGGAAAATTCGACGGCGGCGACGGTGGCACTGGCGGCGGCCGGATCGAAGATATTGATTTCGCCGATCATGTCCCCGGTGCGGAGTCGGCCAAGGAGAGTGGTTCTGCCATCGTGCTCGCTTTGGACGTGCAAAAGACCGGTGATAACGAGGAAGAGCGAGTTCTGCGGTTCGCCTTGCTTAATGACGACACTTCCCTCATGCGCCGGGATGAACTCACCATAGGAGCTGAGCAGACGGCGGTCCTCTTCCTCCAGGTCTTCGACAAAGCCGATGGCAGGGAGTTCGGGATTGGATTTTTCTACGCTCATGCCGAGAGGACGGAACTACGAATAATAGTAGGCCAACCCACGGACAGGGCAACAAGAAACTGGGAACGCGGGCGGTTCGAAGAGCAATCTGATAGTGTGCCGGCCGGATTGCGAGTCACACTAACGGTCTCCCGCACGAAGTTAATTGCTCACCATGGTAATCTGGGGACGGGGCACGAAAAATCCGGGAAGATCAGACCTATCTCTATCCGGGATCGACAGTATCGCGAATCGGAAAACATTTCATGAAATCCTCGTCGAAGGCCTCGCCGGGAGGACAGAGGGGCCGGGGCGGGGGAGGCATGAAGACGGGTTCTTCGGGAGATTCCGGGATGATTGGGGGTGGAGGCGGGGGCGGCTCCGGCATCGGCATGATGCGTGAGAGAATGTTGATCTCCTCATTATCCGGAAACCCCCCCGAGGGTTCCTGATCGACGGGAGTAAAAGAGGTCCCGGCGAGGAAGGCGGCTTTGCCTTCGGCAAGTCCGCGGCTGACGGCTTCGTCTTTGAGGTTGATGAGCTTCGAGGTCCTGGCGGTGGTATCGGCATCGAAATAAATCACCTGGACGCTGTCGCAATCGGGCTGTCCGCCTTCCTTAATGACAACGATGGCCATTTGCCAGGGCTTAAGCTTGTGTTCGACGCCGCATACGGTGAGCGAAGATTTGCCATAAAAGAGAAGGAGCTTGGCGATGCCCGCTTCGCCGACGGGAGGAGTATTAAAGATGGCGAGCGATCCGGAGATGGCGGCGGTGATCCCTCCGGCCTGAATCCGGGCGCCCCCGGTTTTTCTGGAAGTTTTGAGAAGAGCGGTGCCGCGGCTGAGATTAAATTCGTGTTTGCCTGGCAGAAAACTGAACTGGGTATTGGCCCCCAGGCGAAGCAGGGTTTCGTCGGGGAAGGTGAGTTCGCTGCGGGATTGCACGCCGGTGCGTAACGCGGTGGATCCGGAGATGATGTCGCCGAGTTTGGCCGGTGCCGCCGACGCCTGCGGACGGAGCAGAGAAACCTCCCGGTAAACTTCGCTGATTTCGGCGCTGGAATCGGTCTGTGCTTCCGCCGGAGCGGGCGACGTGGCCAGCAAGACTGCGAGCACACTGGCGGGCACGGACTTCATTTTCGGTAAGGATGCGTGATCAGGTTTTCAGCCGCCGACGGCGGCGGTAATGCTGCCGCTGACGACGCCGGTAGCTTTGGAGCCCGGGGAGGTTTTGATGAGGGCGGTTCCGCGGGTGAGTTGCAGGCCTTGCTTGCGGCGGACGAAAGAAAAGCGGGTATTGGCGCCAAGGCGGAGAAGCGTGGTATCCGGGAAGGTGAGTTCAGAGCGGGATTTCTCTCCAGTATCCACCGAGGCGGGCGCGACCACGTTATCTCCGAGACGGGCGGGGACGGCGGGGGTCCTGGGGCGCAGCAGTGAGACTTTCCGGTGGACGCCCGTTACTTTTGCTTTCGAGGGAGGCAGGGCCGCGGCCTCGGAGAGCAGGAGGAAGGAGATCCCCCCGAGGAGGGCGCAGAGGGCGGATGCTGTCGGTTTCACTGTCTGGATGAGATTAGAATTTAAATTGCAGGCTAAGCAGACCGCCGAGCTGGGAGCTGGTATAGTCACCCCGCAGGCGGCCGGAATCATTTACGGCGATGGAACTCGATGCTATCAGGCTCACTGATTGATTGAAGGCGTAGGAAAGATTGGCCCCGACCTGGTGGTTGAGGTCATTCCCGTCCAATCTTCTATAATCGCTCAAGCGGGCACGGTAAAAAAGCTCAAAATTCAGCGGATCGGCGATGGTGTAGCGGTAACCGAGGGTGCTGGAGTATTCGTGACTGCGCAGAATATCGGGATTAGTGGCGAGACTTAACTGCGTGCGTATCCTGACGTAAGCCAAATGACTGCGGGCGAGATCAAAAGATTTAAACAGTCCGAGGACGAAGCTGTGTTCCGCGAAGAGTTCAGTCCACTCCCGAGGTTCGACGAACCTTTCATAGTTGTAGCGCCCGTAAAGCGAGAGATTGCCCAGGTCCGGAAAGACTTTCGTGATTCCGGCGCCGGCTTCTGTGGTATCGAAGTCGAGGTCGCTTCTATCATCGTAGCGGTAGATGCGGTGGGAAGCGTTCAGGTTAAGATAGAGGTCGGGACGCAGGCGCGGGGTGTAAGCGCCGCCAAGGTATCCACTGAAATAGACGTCTTCATCTTCGTCCGTTTCGGTGAGCGCGGCGTTATCCGTCCAAAAAACCGCGGGGGCGAGCCAGAGGCTGAAAGGGCGGTAAACTTTGACTCCGCGGAGAATGGGTTGGACGCCGATGTCTTCATCTCCGGGAGTGGCGGGCGCGAACTCGGGAAGCAGGATGGTTTCCGAGGGACTGAGTCCGGTGACAGGCCGGACGACGTCGGCGGCGCCCAGGCGGGGGAGGGTATCCGGCGAGACCGGGACATCCTGGGCGGGCGCGGTGTGCGGTGTTATCGAGAAGCTCAGAGCCAGGAAGACGAAAGCCAGGGCGCGGAAGCGAGAGGAAGGGCGGGATCCCGGCGTGATCGAGGGTGGTGTGGTCATGAGGAGAGGGCCGAATAGGAGCGCGAAGCCTTGGAAACGCGAGCAAATTCCCAGAATGCTGTCAAACCAATTTGGTTTTCGTTTCCCCGGTGAGAGCGTTATTCTGTCGCAAGGTGTCTGCTAAGGGAAACTTTTCACTGTTTTAAATGGCAAAGCTGTCTCAAAAGACGCACCGGCTCATGATGCTCGCGATGATCTGCGCGCTCTGCGTGGCTGCCCTGATCGTGGTGACAGTGGTGCTGCCGTTGAGAGGCGTTTATGTGCGCGGAATCGTGATCGCGGAGCACTGGTTCCAGGACCGGATGATGGAGTTGGGCCGGAAGACGCCGGAGAACGAGGACCTGGTGTTCCTGGCGATCGATCAGCCTTCCCGCTCCCTGCACGAGGAAGATCCGGTGGTGGTGGCGGCTTCCGAGCCGCTCACCAAAATGCGCGGGCCCTGGCCCTGGCCGCGGGACGTATGGGCGGCGGTCCTGGAGCGCTTGTGCGAATCGGGCGCCCGGCTGGTTATCCTGGACCTGCTTTTTCTCATGGAGGGAGAGGGGGATGCCGCGCTTAAAGAGGCGCTCGACCGCTACCGTGACCGCGTGGTTATCGGTTGCAATCTCGAGCCCTGGTCCGCGGATTACGAGGGCACCACGCAATGGTCGCTGAGCCTGCCCGCGGACAGCATCCTCGCACAGGGCACACGGATGGATGCACGGGTGGGGTATGTGAATTTCTGGCCGGACATGGACGACCGCGTCCGCAGCGTGCAGTTGGAAACAAGCATGGACCTGTTGTCCGGGAACGAGCCGCGTCCGGACTCGGCGTGGTATCAATCGTTGTCGGCGGCCGCACTGCGGCAATTGGGAAAAGGCGATTTGATTCCGGCCGGGCCGGATCCGTATTATTTCAGGTATACACAGATGGGGCGGGAGACCTACAAGCCGCGTTCGATATACGGGATTTTCTGGCCGAGTCTCTGGGAGCGCAATTACGGGGGCGGAGAATTCTTCAAGGACAAGATCGTTTTCGTCGGGCCGTCCGCGCAGGAGTTTCACGATGTGCATCCCACGGCTTTCGGACAGATGCTGGGTCCGCATCTGCACATGAATGTCCTGGCGGCGATGCTGGCGGGAGAGAGTTATCGGAGGGCCACCACGCTGCACGAGGTGATGTTGATCTGCGGGATGGGCCTCGTCGCGTGGCTGATCATCGCCTTTGTCCAGTCGCCCTTGCTGCGGGTGGCGATATTTACAGGCGGGGTCGTCCTTTATCTCGTTTTGGCGGTCTGGGATTTCGACCAGTGGGGCACGCTTTTGACAGGAGTTGGGCCCATGTTGTCTTACGGATTCACCGGCTTCTTCTGTTTCGGGTACGATTTTGTCTCCAAGTTGCAGGAAGAACTGCGGTTGCGCCGGACTCTTGAGCGCTATGTCTCCCGGGACCTGGCGCACCAGATCCTCGATAACCGCGAGGATTATTTTTCGGCATTGGGAGGGACCAAGAAACCAATGACGATTTTATTCTCCGATATTCGGGGATTCACGTCGATCACCGAAGAGATGGATGGCGCCGAGTTGGTGCCGCAGCTCAACGAGTTTCTCGGCGGGATGGTGGAGGCGGTCTTCAGTCACCACGGCACCCTGGACAAATTCATCGGGGACGCAGTGATGGCGGTCTGGGGCAGCGTGCGCAGCGACGGGCCTAAAGTGGACGCCCATCGCGCGGTCGCGGCCGCGGTGGAAATGGAGCAACGGGCCGCGACCGTCAACGCGCGATTCCGGGAGGAGGGAAAGCGCGAGTTCAAGATCGGCCTGGGGCTGAATCACGGGGTGGCGATATTCGGCAACATCGGTTCGGTGGAGCGCATGGATCCGACGGTGATTGGGGACGCGGTCAACCTGGCGTCGCGCCTGGAAGGTCTCACCAAGCAATATCGCTGCGGGATCATCATCAGCGAGAGCGTCGCCGAGTTGGTGCGGGATGATTTCGTGCTGCAGACGGTGGACCGGGTGCGGGTGGTCGGAAAGTCCGCGCCGGTGGACGTGTTCTGCGTCCTGGGGACCCGGGGATCGCGCGCGGAGGAAGAGGCCGGGGAATGGCTCGGCGGATACGAGGAAGGGATCGCCGCTTTTCGGCGGAGAGATTTCGCGGTTGCGGCGGAGAAGTTCCGGCAGGTGCTGGAGAAGCGCGCGGGAGATTATCTCGCGGGTTTGTATCTCGAGCGGAGCGAGGTGTTTGCCCGGGAGGAGCCGGAAGCGGAATGGGACGGCGTGGTCGCGATGGAGTCGAAATAGCGCGCAAGCGCGCGTTATTCGTTAATCGTTATTGGTTAACAGGGGGGAGATTGCGCTGCCTGGGGGCAGCGGCTTCCTTTTGGAGCACAGGCCGGAAGCCTGTGTCACATTGGGGGAAGCCCTGAACCCTGAACGGGGCCTGGAATGGGCGCGAAGCGCCTAAGCCGCGTCGCGATCCTGTTTCTTGCGGATGACCGGGGACTTGCGTCCTTCGACGACGGCGCGATTGATGCTGATGCTGCCGATGTCCTTGCGGCTG
>JAHEJT010000255.1 GCA_024638765.1 Verrucomicrobiales bacterium | reverse complement strand
GGACCGGTTCCCGCCGGCGCAGAAGCGAATCTGCCTGCTGCTGTAAGCAATCACAGGGGCCGTCCTCCCAGCGGGGGACGGCCTTTTGCGTGCGCAGTCCCGGTGCGACGAAGCCGTGAATCGCCCCGGATTCCTCAAGCCCTCCCGCCGCACAGTTACCGGTTGCCGCGAGGCCTACGTCTTTTGGTTTGCGGGCACGCGGTAAATCACGAAATACACCAGGCCCACCAGCACGGTGCCGCCGATGAAGTTGCCCAGCGTCACGGGGACGAGGTTCTTGAGGAATCCCAGCCAGGTGAGAGTGTCCATCTCGGGGAGCCCGGTCTCGATGGGGTAGACCGCTTCTTTCAGGAGGATGCCGAGCGGGATGAAATACATGTTCGCGATGCAGTGCTCGAAGCCGGCGGCCACGAAGGCGGAGATCGGAAAGATGATGGCGAGCACTTTGCCGGTGACATTGCGCGCGCCCATCGCCAGCCAGACGGCGAGGCAGACGAGGATGTTGCAGAGGATGGCCTTGAAGAGCGCCTCGGTGAACGGCAGGGCCGTCTAGCCGGCGGCAATGAGGACGGCTTTCTGGCCGACCGCTTCTCCGTGCATCGTCCAGTGCCGCGAGAGGTAGACGAGGAGGGCGAGACCGAAGGCGCCCACGAAATTGGCGAAATAAACCAGGACCAGGTTTCGGACCAGATCGCGGGTGCCGATCCGCCGCGACACGCAAGCCATGACCATGAGGTTGTTCCCGGTGAAGAGTTCCGCCCCCGCGATGATGACGAGAATGAGCCCGAGGGAGAAGGTGAGCCCTCCAATGACGCGCTGCAGGGCGAAAGTGAGCCCGGGATCGGAGACGACGACGGTGTAATAGAGGGCGCCGAGCCCGATGAACCCGCCCGCGAGGACACCGAGCGCGATGAGAGGAACCGCCGTGAGCTGCGCTTTCTTGACGCCGACGTTCTCGACGCGCTCGGCAATCTGGGCGGGGGAATAATCGTCGATGTCAAAAATGTCTGCCATGGGAGATACGGTTCTAAAACCACAGAGGAACGCAGATGTTTTAACCACAGAGGACACAGAGAGCGCAGATAAAAAGAAAAAATCTGCGTCCTCTGTGTCCTCTGCGTCCTCTGTGGTTATTTTTCTGGATCACCTGTCTTGAATAATCGGCGCTGTCCGGCCGTCTTAGGTATAGGAGCAAGACCGATGGCTGAGACGAAAATACAGCGAATCTGGCTGCACCTGTTGTGCCCCTGTAATAACTGGCGCCAGGCGCGCTTCCACCTCAAAGGCATCCTGCGGGAAGTCGGCGAGTGGTTGCACCCGCCAGATGAAGAGCGCGATGCATCTGTGGATGCGAGGATGTGAAGGTGCGGCGTAGCACATCCAAAGCGCCGTCCAGCCGGCGCACTCCAAAGTTTCGAAAAGGACCCACTCTAAGAATTAGCGTCTATTTATCCCGCTCCGCGGGCTCTGCTGTCAGGCTTCACCTCTGCAATGCGCTATCGCGCCATGGCAGTGCGGTTTCTCATCTGCTTTGGATCGATTTCCCCATATTTTCCTAGCGTCGCGGGCGGACGCGCACGATGTTAGGGGCGACCGCCCGCGGGAGGGCGAGGCCCGACAATGTACAGCCTGCGCAAGATCGATGCCTTTGCCCGGACTTACCGGCACGTGGGCCGCTATCACCAGATTCTGCGGGTGCTTTTCAAGTACGGGTTCGGTGATCTCATCGAGTTGATGCCCTTCGAGCATTACTTCGAGAAAGGTCTCCAAACCATCCGCAGCAAGCAGCGCAAGGGCATCGAAGCGATGCCACGGCCTCAGCGGGTGCGCATGGCCCTGGAGGAACTGGGCCCCACCTTCATCAAGATGGGACAGATTCTCTCCACGCGCGCCGACCTGATCCCGGCGGAATACGCGGAGGCTCTCAGCGCCTTGCAAAGCCAGGTCACGCCCTTCGCGTTCGACGAGGTGCGCCAGATCGTGGAAAGCGAAACCGGGAAGCCTGTCGATGAGATATATTCCCGGTTCGATGAGACCCCGATCGCGGCGGCATCCCTGGGCCAGGTCCATGATGCGGTCTTGCAAGACAACGGCGAGCGAGTGGCCGTCAAAGTGCAGCGGCCCGACATCCAGAAGACCATCGAGACTGATCTCGAGATCCTGCATCACATCGCGACTTTGAGCGAGCGTCACGTCGAGGAGGTGCAGGCGTTTCGGCCGGTGCGGGTGGTGGAGGAATTTGCCCGCAGCATTTCCCGCGAACTGGATTATCTATCGGAGGCCTCGCACATGGAACGCTTTCGCGAGCAGTTCGAGGGCGATCGCACGGTCCACATCCCGAGGGTGCATCACCACGCGACGACCTCGCGGGTCCTGACGATGGAGTTCATCGAGGGCATGGGACCTTCCGATTCCGAGGCGCTGCGCGCCGCAGGATACGATCCCGAGCTACTGGCGAAACGCGGGGCGCGCATGCTCTTGAAGATGGTGTTCGAGCACGGGTTCTTTCACGCCGATCCGCACCCGGGAAATATTCTCATCCTGCCGGACAACGTCGTCGGGGTCCTGGACTTCGGGATGGTGGGGCGGGTGCGACCCAAAGACCGCCAAAGTTTTATCGAACTGCTGGCGCGCGTCGTCAACCGCCAGGATCAGCGACTGGTCGATGGCCTCCTCCGGCTGGTGGACGTGGAAGGGGAGCCGGACCTTACCGACCTGGAGCGGGATCTGATCGAATTTCTGGATCAACATCTTTACCGTTCCCTGGAGCAATTGGACCTGGGCGAGGTGCTTAAGCAATTGCTGATTCTCGTCTCCAAGCACCAGTTGCGTCTCAAGTCGGACGCTTACCTCATGATGCGGGCGGTGGCGCTGGCGGATTCTCTGGGCCGCCTGCTGGACCCGAAATTCAAGATCATCACGGAGGCCGAACCCTTCGTGTGGCGGGCGAAAATGGAACGTCTCAATCCGCGGACTCGCGCGGAGGAACTCTTCGAGTCCGGGTTCGAACTGCTCACGGAAGCGACGGATATCCCAGGCGAAGCGCTGCAACTGATTCGCCGGTTGCGCGAGGGACGCGTCAAAATTCAATTTGAACACCACGGCCTCGCCGAGATGCGCCAGACACAGGACCGGGTCAGCAATCGCGTGGCTTACGCCATTGTCCTGGCTTCCTTAATCGTGGGCTCATCGCTGATCGTGCTTTCCGGAGTCCCGCCGAAATTCATGGAGATCCCGGTGATCGGGCTGGGGGGTTTCCTGCTCGCGGGCGTGCTCGGCTTCTGGCTGCTGATTACGATTCTGCGGCACGGGAAAATGTGACGGCGCAAGCGCCGTTACATTGGGTATTGGTTATCAGTTATTGGTTATCGGGCGGCAAACCATGGAGGGTTGCGCTTTGTCGCAACCGCGGCGGCAATGACAAAGCATTGCCCTCCACGCGGATTTGCGCGCACGAATGGGTCCTCGTTTAACGATTAACTCATCTCTGCACGATCTTCGACCCATCCTCAATCCGGTCGCTGGGATGGAGAATCACCTCCGCACCTTCCTCCAGACCCGAGATCACCTCGGCTTCGAGACCGTTGTTGTGTCCGGCTTGAATCACCGCAAGGTGCGCCCGGTCGTTCTTGGCGGCAAACACCGCCCACTCTTCGCCGTGGCGAAAGAGGGCTCCCGCGGGGACTTTCAAGACGTCTGCACCTTCCCAGGTCACGATGCGCGCTTCCACACGAAAGGCGTCACCCAACGAGGGGCGCGCCTCCGGCGGCGCTTCGAAATCGACGAGGACATTGACGCGCTGTTCCTCCACGCCCAGGGCGGAAATTTTTGTGAACGCCGCAGGTTCCACGAGGCGGACGCGGCCCGACAACGGATTTTCGCCTCCCCAGTGTTCCAGGAAAACACTGGCGCCGGGACGGACGCGGACTGCGTCCCGCGAGAGGACGTCGATGACCACCTCGAGATCGGTGGGATCGCCGAGTTCCACCAGGGGTGTCCCGGCGGTGACGACGGTGCTGCTTTCTTCAAAGATGCGCAGGACGCGGCCATCGATGGGGGACTGGATGTCGAAGCGCCATTCTGCGGGCGAATTCTCCGAGCCCCCGCGCGTGTGCAGCAGGGCGGCCTCGGCCTGCTCCAACTCGAAGCGGGCGATCTGGAGGGCGGATTGCGCGGCTTGAGAATCCTGGGCCGCGGTTTTCGCCGCCAGCTCGACGGCATCGTATTCGCTTTCGGTGAGAAAACCTTTGTCCCAGACCACGGTCTTACGTTCCAGCTCGCGGTCGGCGACTTCGCGGGCGTCGGCAGTCCGTGTCAGGTCGATCTTGGCGCGCTCGAAGGCGGCCTGGGCGGCGCTGGCGATGGCCTGGGCCTGGGCGCGCGCCCGCGGATCGAGCAGGCTGGGGTCCCCGGGATTGAGGGAAGCGACCAGCGTCTTGCCGGCAGTCACCGGGTCACCTGGTTCCAGTTCGATGCGCAGCAGGCGCCCGGCGAGCGGGGCGGAGACGACATAGAGTTCCTGGATCCGGGTGCGGCCGTCTTCGTCGACGGTGACCTGGAGCGGTCCGCGCGTGGCGGGCGCGGTATCGACCTGGATGGGGTCCGGCTGAAAGGCAACCACCAGCGCCGCGACGATCGCGAGGGCGAGGAGGATGAGGAAGATTTTGTTCTTGGTGAGTTTCATGGGGCACCGGCCGGAGGCCGTAAAATGACTAAGTATCTAAATACCCAATGACGAAAGAATGACGAAATCCGAGTGTCGAAGATCGCTTTCACGAATCGTTGCTGCCGCTTTGCTTTCGGGCTTCGACATTAGGGTTTCCTTGGGTATTTCGTCATTCTTAATTCGTCATTTAGGACGGGTTTTTTGTCATGCAGCGTCGAATCTGCTGTTTTGTTGCCTTTTCTGATTAGAGTCTAGTCCCCTGATTTTAAAACCGCGGTGAGGTCGAGGTGATCGAGGCGGTGTCGGACGATGAGGCCGGAGAGGATGGCGGCGATGAGAATGGTGGTGGCGGCAAAGGCATAGGTGGGCGACTTGATGATGAGCGGGAACCGGTAGAGCTCAGTGTCGTAAAACGGGTTGGTCAGGAATGCAAAAAGATATCCCAGGGCCAGCCCGAAAGGTATCGCGAGCAGCGTAAGGATGGCGAGTTCCCCGAGAAAGAGCATGGAAATCTCCGCCCGAGTGAAGCCGATGACGCGGAGGGTGGCCAGCTCCCGTCCCCGTTCTGAGAGGGAAATCCGGGCGCTGTTGTAAACCACCCCGAAGGCAATGATGCTGCCGAAGAGGATGTTGAAAAAGCGCATGATGAGCAGGTTCTCCGCCAGCGTTTCCTCGAAGCTCTTGAGCGCGGCAGTGGTGATGTTGACTCCGGCGACGCCGGGCATGGTCTTGAGGATGGGGTAAAGGCGGTCGAGAGCCGCGGAATCGACACTGAGAAACGCGCCGGACACCGTGCGGCCCTCTTTCATAGCGCGGTTGAGAGTGTCGATGTGCATGTACGCGCCGAGCCCCATGAAATCCTCCATGATATCGGCCACGGGAATGGAGAGTGTCGGGCGCCGGCCTTCGAGCACT
>JAHEJT010000085.1 GCA_024638765.1 Verrucomicrobiales bacterium | reverse complement strand
CCGCACCCGCCAGGATTTGGCCCGCCTCCGGCGCCTCCTCACCCGGGCACTGGACCTTTCCCCTTCCTCCTCCCCACCCCCGAAATCCGATATTCACCTCCTCGATCTCGCCTGCGGCGCCTGCACCGAAGCCGAACTCCTCGTAAACCTCTTCTCCCAACCGGGGACCCCGGCTGCAGACGCTTGCTCGCCCGCCCCACAAGCCCGCCTCGTCGGGGTCGACATTCGTGCCCGGGAAATCGCCGAGGCCGAGGCCCGCTGCCGCGCTTACCTCCGCGAGCGTCAGAAAAGCGGACTCCCCGCAGAGTCCAGGGCCTCCAGTCCACTCCCCGGGAATTCGGAACCCATCCGTGAAAACCCCTTTGAATTCCTGGCCGCTGATGCCACCCGCGTGACCTCGCACCGGCAGCTTCCGGACCATTTCGATATCGTCTTCATGCGCCACCAGAATTATTACGACGGACCCGACCTCTGGAAAAAAATCTTTGCGCAGGGTTTTGAAAAGCTTTCATCCGACGGAGTGCTCATCCTCACCTCTTACTTCGACCGCGAACACGAGCTCGCGCTTGAGGCGATTGCGAATCTGGGCGGCGAACTTGTTACCAGTCTCGAAAACCTCGACGGCCGTAAGCTCCCCACGCCAGGGAAATCGGTGGACAAACACCTCGCGGTGTTTCGCAAAGGCAAATGCCCGGGCACCTGAGTGCGGAGAAGAAAGACGCTTATCTTGTCAGCGCGATCGAGATGCGGCCTTCCGGCGCCCTCACCCCCTCAGTCTGACGCGTCAGCGCAGGCGGTATACGATGCGCGCCTTCTCGGTGTCATAAGGCGACATCTCCAGCTTGACACGGTCTCCGGCCACCAAGCGGATGAACCGCTTACGCATTTTTCCGGAGATATGCGCCAGCACCAGGTGTCCGTTTTCCAATTCCACGCGAAACATGGTTCCGGGCAAAACGGTGTGAATCGTCCCTTCCAGCTCGACGCATTTTTCTTTCTTATCCTTCATAAGGGGGGTCGCGATGCTGCCCTGGTAATCCGGTGTCCGGACTGGCCGGCGTCGCGTCCGCGTTACCCTCGCTTAACTTGTCCCAAAAGAGAAGCGATATTTCTTTGAAGTCCCCCGTCCAAATCCATAATCTCGACCGCCCGGCGCCCCCGGAAGGGCACACTCTCCTGTGAGCGGAACCCACCCGCGGCTCCGGTGCGCCGGTTCCGGTGCGCCGCAAATCTCATGATGCCAGCTCCCTTAGAAACGCCCTCCGCCCCGTGCCCTGCCGACTGGGTCCGGGCCCTCTTTTTCCTGTTGGTCTTGGTGCTGACGGGTTGCTCCACTCTACCGGACGAAGAGACTTTCCATGCCTATTACCAGGCATACGAACGCCGGGCGGAAGCGGAAATTGCCGAGTTGCAACAACAACGCGACGCCGGGGAAATCACGGAAGCCTCCTATCAAATCGAATCCGACAAGATCCGAGAGGACTTAACAGAGAAGGTAACCGACGCAATCTTTCGCGATTACCAGCTCCGCCGCAGCAGCCGGGAACCCATCGCCGAATCGCGCTAGCCTTTTTTCGCATCGGCCGCTCTCTTCAGGACGCAATCTTCCTTGCGGAAATTTTGCGCGCAAAAAAGAATGGCGCGTTAAAGATTAGGAGGAAGAGCAGGCACAGGCCTTCCATCGAGAGAATGTAATACGGCCAGGGACCCATGTAATCCAGCAGCGAACCCCGGCCCGGCTTCGCGCACAGAAAACCGTAATTGGTTTTCAAAATCACGTTCAAGATAGACGCCGTCACCACGTAACCCTGCGTCCACAGGAAGACGCGCCATACCGCGCCAGCCCGCGGCACCCGGCCCAGCCCTGCGACCAGGTAAACCGCAGCCAGCACCACGCCCGCGTGATGCAAAAAGAAAATCAGGAACACCGAGTGGGGCCATCCGAAATCGAGGTCCGGGGTCAATAATCCCTGAAGGGTGGCACACAACCCCCAGAAATACCCGAGCTCCGCCAGCAACGGTCGCTTGCACAGTAATGCCACGCAAAGAATCCCCGCCGCCCAGTCGCATAGATGCATCGGCAAGATGTTTCCCAAACTAAGCGCGATCCCCGAGGCGCGCGCCGCCATCATGGAAAGCGGATACACCAGCAGTAGCAGCGCCGCCAGGACGACCGTCTGCACCCGGGTCCATCGCGGGAAAGCGCCGCAGCGCGCCACCCAGCTCATTCCCAGCATCAATCCCAAAGTCACGAGCAGGACGCAGACATGCTGGGCGTCGAATGCTGAGAATCCCTTCTGTTCCAACTCCATGCCGGCCTCACGAACCGCTGACACCCTAAACGCCCGGGGCCAGGAAGACAAGAAGCCCCGATCCTGCCCACGCGCGCAATCACTAAACCTGCGAAACCATCTTCGCGAACGTCCGATAGGCGAGCGCAAGCGCCGTCAATGTGGGATTGGCAAATCCTCCGGTCGGCAGAATTGCGGTCCCGAGCACATACAGGTTCGGCACTCCAAAGACCCGGCCCATGGTATCGGTGACACCCTCCTCGGGGGATCTTGCCATCGGCAGACCACCGATATGATGGTTAACGTCTCTCAGGGAGCGGGCAATACCTCCTTCCTTCACGATTTCCGGAAACAGATCGAGATGGCCGATGCCCTGGTCATGCAGCAGCCGCCCGACAGACTCGATATAAGACTGGATTGCCACGACGACCGATTCATCCGGAGAGTAATGAATCAGCGCGCGGGGGAGGCCATCGGCATCCTCTTCGGATTCGGATAACCGGATGAAATTGGATCGTGACCGCGCATCTTCAGCGCCGACTGCGAGGTAAGCGTAATGCAAGGGCGAATAGATCTTCCCCCGTGCCAGGCCGCGGAGGACAGGGCGCAAGTCGCCCAATGTCGGCAGCCGTCCGACCATGCGACGGACGCGATTCCCGGCGTGAGGGTGCAGTGGGTGAGGCTGCCGGGAAAAGAGCACGGTGCCCGTGACTCCGAGGATCCGCTTGTCATGGCGATGTGAATCCCGGTGCGAGAGTCGGGCCTTATAGGCGATATTGCCATGACGCCGGTAACGAAAGAGACTGGATAGAGGTCCCATGTTGGGTCCCCGCAGCGTCCCCACATAGGTCCCCGGGTGCTCCTGGAATCTCTCCCCGATCAGGTCACTGGCAAATCTGAGGCTAAACACGTCGCGCTGGATCAGGAGAAAGCGGCAGCACTCGATGGCACCCATTGCACAAACGAGATTCCGGCAGTAAATCTTCCGCTCATACCCGCCCGCGCCCCTTACCACGACGGACTTGATCACACCGCTGTCCTGATCCTGGTCGAGCCTGACCGCTCGGGCGTGGAGCACCGTGCTTATGTTCTCCGATCGCTGAAGCATTCGATGATGGTCGAGGCGCAGCCGTGGTTGACTTGTGAACTTCGAGAAGTGCACCTCCAGTTCCCGGTCTTCCCCTATCGCGCAGCGTCCCCCAAACAGCTTCCGGATAGTGGCGTTATCCTCAAAACGATAGCCACCGCCGTCATCGACTTTTAAAAACTGTTCTGCGCTCTCGTAATGGGCGATGAGCGCGTCTCTGTCGATGGGCCAGCCCGCCGGAAGCACCCAGTCTCTCGGAGAAAATTCACAGCCGTCAAACCGCATTGCCTGCCCCCCCCAACGCTCGGTGGAACCTCCGTAGACCCGGAATCTCCCCGACTCCCAACCTTTGTAAACTCCGGGGACGGCCTCCACGCGATAGTAGTCTTGCGAGGCCTCGGTCACCTCGTCTCCCCCTGCTTCGATCAGCAAGACCTTTTCCGCTCGCCCTTCGAAGTATCTCGCCATGGCCAGCCCCATCACCCCCGAACCAACGACGCAGAAATCCCAATCCTCCTCTTCGGGAAGCTCTGAGAGATCGGAAAACATCATGACCCCGGTGCCAGCATGTCGATGAGTTGCGCGAGGTGTTCCCGGGTGCGTGACGACACCACATAGCGGGCAGTGCCGGGAATGGTCGGATCTCTGGGATGGGCCGGGTCGAGCAGGGGGACGACTCCATGGAACCGGTACTCGACATCATCGCGCCACCCGCCCAGTGGACCCGGGGGGTATTCCATCTGGATCACCTTGCAGAGCTCCCCCCCAAGCTGCGAGAGCGCCTTTCCCGCATACTGTTTCAGGTATCCACCCACGCCCCATCGGAGAAAGAGTCCGCGTTGGATTCCTGACGATATCCAGGTTTGGAACTCTTCGGTTTCAAGGAGCTGACACGGCAATTCGTGCGCCAGGAGGGTGTCAACCTGCTCCCTGCCAAGTTCCTTCAGCGACCGCTGAAGACTCTTCTCGGCGATGGCGACAGCGGCACGGACATCCGCCCCGTCGATCCTCTCCAAGCCGAAGATCTTATTCTGAAGGGACGCCTGAATCTTGTTGAGAAAGTAGAGTGAAGACCGGCGGGCCGTCCATCTCCCAAAAACTCTCCTTAAGGGCAACAGGCCGACCTTCGTCGTGATGGCAACCTCATCGATATTTCGATTGCGTAAGAAATTCCCTAGAATCGCCTCCGCGTTCCCCTGGATGTAGCAGGGTGCGACATCGAAATGAGTGATCCCCATTTCACAGGCCTGCTCCAAGGCCTCGTATATGGCCGCCAATGAGTTGCTCCTTCCCAAACCTGCCAGTCCGATGAGAAAGCGGTGCTGCATAACGGAAAGCAGAGGGAGCAATCAAACGAAAGTGGTTCTATTGAAGGAGAGGCTGCGGACGACTCCCGGCCTAGGCCTCTTCGAGCAGTGCGTAAGAATCGGCCCCATTCCAGTGCATCGAGTAACCGAGGCCGCTGAGTGTCTCAAAGGCCTCGCGCCGGTCTCGCAAGCTGAGGTGCCCGGACTCAAACTGGATGATCGTGGGGCGATGGCGATTGAAATCGACTGTCTTCAGCACCTCCCAATCGTAGCCCTCGGTGTCAACCACCAGGAAATCCAGCGCTTTTACATGATTCCGCTCCAGGATATCGCTGATACCCATGCACGGCACCCGGACTTCCTTGATGTACCGATCGGCGTAAGGATTGGATTTGGAAACGTGATTCCGATTCGTGGATGAGTATACCGAGAGGCTGAGGTCGGTCGGATGATCGATGAAATAGAAGGAAATCTCGCCCGGCCCAGGTGCGACCGCGACATTCTCCAATGTGATCCTCTCTTTAGCCTCCGCGTAATTTGCGGCCAGAGAATCCAAAAGACGCTTCTGCGGCTCTACGAGGATCGCAGACCAGTGGGGGTTTTTAAGCACCAACTCCCGGAGCGAGTCGCTCTCCACCCCGTCGTTCGCCCCTACCTGCAGCACCTGCACGGATCCTCCCGATTGGTTGAGCCGGTCGGCAAACAAATTCATCAAGTCGATGCGCGGATAGTCAGAGCCAGGCACCTTCACCACATCGAATCCGAATCTGCGTAGTCTCGACTTGAACGCGCGCTTGGACGCTGCCAGTGACCGCCTGAGATTCATCAATACTCGTAGAGTATACCAGGATTATGCATTTTCAACCAACCCCGTCACCGCCGGAGGCGGGCCGGGTCGCAGGCGGTTCGACCCCACCCGTCGCCGGCACGCACCAGAACGGCTGACACGACCGCATCCCCCCGCCCCTCGTTTCGAAACCCTCACATCCATGATAAGAAGGGTTTCACAAACCGTTGACACCCCGGCTGGGCGGACCTAGGAACACAAGAAGCACCGCAGGCCCGCGCTTCCTTGACTCGCCCCGCCCAAGCTTCCGATCCCATGCCCCGTCCTCGATCGTCTTCACGCCGAAAACCCGCCGCCCGCGACAACAAACACGCGGACCTTTCCGGGGAAGTGCCCCGCGTCTCGGAGGAGGAACTCTATGCCCGCCTCCCCGCGCTGCTTGCTCCCCTCGTGCTCATTCTCGACGGCATCGAAGACCCCCACAACCTCGGCGCCTGCCTCCGTTCCGCGGACGCAGCCGGCGCCCACGCCGTGATCGCGCCCAAACATCACGCCGCCTCCATGACCGAAACCGTCCGCCGCATCGCCTGCGGCGGCGCGGAATCCGTGCCCTTCGTCCAAGTCACCAACCTCGCCCGCAGCATGCGCAAACTCAAAGACGCGGGGCTCTGGCTGGTGGGCACCGCGGACGAAGCCGACCAGCTGCTCTACGAAACCGATCTCTCCGGTCCAGTCGGTATCGTCCTCGGCGCCGAAGGAAAAGGAATGCGGCGCCTTACCACGGAGAATTGCGATTTTCTCGCCCGAATCCCCATGCACGGCAGCGTGGAATGTCTCAATGTCTCCGTGGCCGCCGGGGTCTGCCTCTTCGAAGCGGTCCGGCAACGCCGGACGGCCCCCAAGGCGCCTTGATCTTCACCTTTTCCACTGTATATTGGCGCAACAACCAGTCTTAAGAAGCATCACCCATGGAAATCGGATACGCCAACCCTTACACCGTCGCCGCGGCCCAACCGACGGAACGCGCGATCTTTATTCGCAACACTTACCTCCACCTCGCCTTCGCCATCCTGGCATTCGTCGGCGTGGAGTATTACCTCGTCCACGCCCCCTGGGCGGTCGCGCTCGCCGGCAAAATGATCGGCGTCAGCTGGCTGCTCGTCCTCGGCGCGTTCATGGCGGTCTCCTGGGTCGCCAACCGCTGGGCCCTCTCCGGCGGCTCCCGCGGCAAACAATATGCCGGGCTCGGACTCTTCGTCGTCGCGGAGGCGCTCATCTTTCTGCCACTCATCCTGATGGCAACCTCGCCCGGAGTCGGCGCTGCCGACGCCCTCCCCAAGGCCGCCATCGTCACCGGCTTTCTCTTCGCCGCCCTCACCGCGGTCGCGTTCATTACGCGAAAGGACTTTTCGTTTCTCCGCACCGGCCTCGCCATCGGCGGCATGGTCGCCCTGGGAATTATCGTGGTGGGTATCCTTTTCGGATTCAACCTCGGCACCTGGTTCGCCGGCGCCATGGTCCTCTTTGCCTCCGGCTCCATCCTCTACACCACTTCTCAGATCATCCACCAATACCGGCCCGATCAACACGTGGCCGCTTCCCTCGGTCTGTTCGCGGGTGTCGCCCTCCTTTTCTGGTACGTGCTCCAGATCTTCATGAGCCGGGATTGAACGCCCGGCGCCTGGCAGAGCATCAGGTCCCGGGGCCGTCGCTTCTTTTCCCGCGCGGAAGGGCAACCCATCGGGCTTGCATCCGGCGGCGCACCCTCCCGATGTCTTGGTCCGCGGACCGCAAAGATCTTGCTTATCGCGCAGCGGCAAAGATAATCCACTGAACTCCTCGATGCCCACGACTCCCCCGCAATAACATGCGCTCGCTCGGTCTGAGTAACGAACTCAAGAGGAGTCTCTTCTCCATTCTGGATCTGCTGTTCCTGCCCTGCGCCTGGCTTGCGGGCGCTTTCATGCGGTTCCTGCAACGATACGGGATCTACCAATTCAAATTGGTCAAGAAATCGTTCCTGCGCATAGGAATCTATCCTCTCCAGCGTCATTACTACGAGCCCCTGTTTCACCCCGGTGACCTGCGTGGGCCGCTCGACCAGGTCCGTCCCCTTCCAGGAATCGACTTGAATGCGGAAGGACAACTCAAGCTGCTGGCCGAGTTTTCATTTCAGGATGAGATTCAAGCCTTGGGTGCGTCGCAAGACCCCATCCCGATCGGCAATGGATCGTTCACAATAGATAACGGGAACTTCATGCATGGGGATGTCAGCTTTTATTACAACGTTATTCGGCACTTTCGCCCGAAAAGAATCGTCGAAATCGGCTCGGGCAACTCGACCAAGGTCGCCCTGATGGCGGCGCAGGCGAATGAACGGCAAGCCGGGGCCGATTTTGAAACCGAAATCGTCGCCATTGAGCCCTCCCCGTGGTTCCGCCACCCCCGCCTTGAATTAATCGAGTCGAGGGTGGAAAACGTGGGCACTGCGCCCTTCGAAAACATGGCTGAGAACGACATTCTCTTTATCGATTCCAGCCATATGATCCGCCCGCAGGGTGACGTCCTTTACGAATTTCTCGAACTCCTCCCGAAGCTTAATCCCGGCGTTATCGTCCAGATCCACGACATCTTTACGCCGTTCGACTACCCGGAAGAATGGGTGGTCCACGAGAACCGGTTTTGGAACGAGCAATATCTCCTGGAAGCTTTTCTCAGTGGAAACCGTGAGTTTGAAATCATCGGGGCGCTCTACTGGCTCAATCGCACGCACCATGAGGCATTTGTCGAGGCCTGTCCCCTCGCCGGCCTCCCGGGTGCCTATCCTCCCCACTCCTGGTGGATGCGGAAGCTTCCACCCCGCGGACCCGGGGACCTCGTCGATCCATAAACCGCCCGGAAGTGTTATGAGAAGATTACTCAAACAGATAACGCCCCCGATACTTTGGGATATCATCGAGCGAACCCGTGATCAATTACTTGTCGCTGTCGGTGAAAGACGCGCATGCCTCAAGACTGAATTTCGCAAGAATAATGCCGGACTTGGTGTAGATTCCCTGCAGTTCCGCCCGGGACTTTCGATTCGGATCCATCCCGACAGCCGCGTCGGCTTCGAATTCTTTTGCTATCGATCACTGGAAATGGTCGACGAGATGAATTGTTTTATAGAAGCCACGCAAGGAAAAGAGAGGCTGCTCGATATTGGCGCCTTTCATGGAATTTTCTCCCTGGTTTTTGCGATGGAAGATCCACAGCGCGAAGTATTGGCTTTGGATGCGTCTCCAATCGCGTTTACTCGCCTGACTTACAATATTGGTAAGAATAATTTACCAAATATCAAGCCGGTCGAATCTGCCGTCTCCGATGAGATCGGGAATCTGAGCATGCACTACGAATGGGAACACGCAATCGCAGCCAGGATCGACAATCAAGCCAATACAATCAACGTGCCGATGACCACAGGGGATGCGCTATGTCGCTCGGAAAATTTTCAACCTGATGTCATAAAGATTGATGTCGAAGGTCATGAAGTTAAAGTCCTCAAGGGACTTGCGAAAACCATCGAGGAGCATGCCCCATTGATTTTTCTCGAAGTCCACCCCAAGAGAATCGCGGCGGAGGGAGATTCCACTTCCTCTCTGGAGGATTTTTTCCGTGAGCTGCCTTATTCGGCGCAACTGATATCCGGAGATCCGTTCCCCCTGTCATCCTTCCAAGCTCTCGATAAAGAGGAGCGCCTGGTCCTGAGAAAAGACCCCGAACGCGCGCCGGGTTGATCGCAGTGATTCCCGGATGACGTCGTCGGAAACTCTCCTTACAGCCGGTTCAGTCCACGCGGCGCAGCTAATGGAGACGCCCAACGTGCCCTTCAATGGCAAACCCTGCCCACGGCCGACTCCCGCAAGTTACGAAGAGGTGACGCGAGCCTGCACAAGAGCCGAATTGCGCTCCCTCACCTTATCGAATGAATAATTCTTCCTGGCTTCCAGCCTGTCGAACATGTGGAGCACTCCGGGTTGATTATCGGAGAACAGAAATACACCCTCATTGTTGATGGAATAAGGGGCCTCATCGATAAAGCCAAAGGTCCCCAAGGTGGCTATCCCTCCCTCGAAACAGGAGTGTAACCGGGCGAATTCCGGAGGAAAAACGAATCTTAGCAAATGGTTGTGGATCGCTTGATCGTAGCCGTGTTGAAACACAATTTTGGGCGCAAGCCTGAGTATCTCACCTACCATCTTCTCCAGGTATTCCTCTACGACGCGGCTTTTCCCGAATGAAAAACCGGAGCAAATAACCCGGGAAGCACTCAGGTCACCGGCGGATTTCGGATACACGTATTTCAACCAGCTGGTATTCGTCACACAATCCCGAAATAACTGTTCCTCTACGCCGGTATGCAACCGGGTCGGGTCACAGCCATTGGTCGGGTCTCCTTGAAAGATCACATCCTTCGTATCACTCATGATCACCCAGGCATCATCATCGACACCCTTGATATACTCGGCAAACCAAAGGTAACGACACACGCTGGGGAATAGTAATGCATCCGCAATCGTTTTGAATGCAGAGTGCGAGACAAATCGAATCAAGCGAAGAATCGGATATAATATAAGCGCGCACAACTTCGATATCTTGCGTTTCCCATAGAGCACCCGTAAGGGGGCAAACCCGAATTTTTTCTTTACCAGGGTTATTCTGTCCGGATATGCAAGTTTCTGTAAATCCTGTTTGGTGATTCTGTCAGTAAAAATCACAAGTTCAAAATCATCAAGCTGTGCACACACACCAGAAATGAAATCTTCCAATTGCTCCACCGGGTAGCCTAGTGCAGGGGCCAAAATAACCGTTTTCATCGTCTGTAATTTGCGTCGCCGGGCTGATCCCTCCAATCAATCACGCAGATCGCGTGCCGTAGTTCCCCAGGATCAAGTCCAACAGTGGAAAGAGTGAATGTTTTTATCTTTGCGGGCAGTGCGGTCATCAGGCCGCAGGGGCGGCCTCGCTGCTTTCTCAATTAGTCTTGTCAGACCCAGTTCTCTCTGGTCAAACGCGGTTCGATCCTGATCCCTGCGCCATTGCGAATGAACATCAAATCAGTTTGCCACAGGACACCGTCCTTCCTTCTTATCTGACTGCAGAAATCGAACACTTTGAAATCATGCGCGGTCATGAATGACTCTACCTCAGAGAAAAGCGGCGCCTTTTCATTTATGGGGATGAGGGACACTTCAAGAAGTATTACCTCTACGCGCTTGAGCAGGTTGGGCGCGCCTTTTAATACTTCCAGTTCGTAACCTTGAGTGTCCAGTTTGAGAGCCTGGGCTTGCTCGAATGGAGGATGCCGCTTTACAAGCGTATCCAACGTGGTCAACTTCTTCAAAACCTTGCTTCTGGGATAGGGGCTCGATTCTTCGAATACCGAGCTGCCGGTTTCCATCTCTACGAACTCGACTTCCTCTTCATCGTTGGCGCCAAGCAAGGCGATTTCGTAGCTGAGGTCTTTGGCCGACGCCGAAACAGCTTCTTTCAACGCATCTTTCTTTGCCTCCTGAGCCTCAATCATCAGAACCTTGGATTCGGGGAAAATGGAGTGGAACATCTTTGCCCAGTCTCCACGATAAGCTCCGACATCTATGCAGGCGCTCGGTTTCCAGCCTAGCGATTTGAGAGTGAGAAAGGCTCCCTCTTGAGAGGGAAAATGGATGTCGGAAAGCTTGCCGGTCTTGCCATAGAACCGGCCAAGGCGGGCAAGAAACGACCGCATCGGGCCTGGCGTTAATTCTCTTATGAGTTCCTTCATCTTATTTGCCCAGGGATTGGAATCTCCGGGCGGTGATGACCGCCGTGATTCGGCTGCCGGAAACCGGGCCATGGAGAACGCGAGATTCTGCGCGGAACAGCCGGGAATCAAGCCTGAAGAAAAAGAGAAATTCAACCGAGAAAATTATCCGGATTTCGGACAGCGGGGACGATGAGAAGACCATTGCGCAGGTCCTCCGAAAGGCGAAGATCTCCGGCATACCTCCACCGCTGTGTCCGCGCTGCCATGCCGTTGCCCGGAAACCGACCCCCATTCGGCTCCGGAACGGAGTCACACTTGACGTGACGCGGGATTGGCGTTCAAATCAGCCCTCATGAGCGGGAGTCACCCCTCGTTCCCCGGCAGCGCCTCCACCCCGGCCCGCCGGTCGCGAGCCTGCCCTGCCTTGCGCGCCGAAGCCTTGGCGGAGCCGGGAGCTTACCGGAGAATGGTTGCATGGGTCGGAAAAGCGAATTCCCGGAAATCTGCGCTTTGGTCTTAAGTATTATCACGCCCAGGTGATCTCCCGGAGCAAGCCGATTCCCCTGCGATGCGGTTGCTCGAAACCACGGACTCTCAGCTTTCATTTTGTTCATTATGCTCAGAAAAATTGCCCGAAATCTTGTTCTAACCCCTAACACCATACGTTATCGGATTGAAGTGCGGATCCTGGCGGAGCTGATCAATACGCTCCCGGGAAAAAGCTTGGGGGACCTGGTCTTGGACGCGGGAGCGGGTTCCGGAGAAATGTCGATGCGGGTGAAAAAACTTGGGCTCTGCGGCGGATTGGTGGGAGTAGAGCCCGACCCCGCGCTTTTCAAGCTGCTGCAATCAAATTATGGGTCATCCAACCATCCCGTCCACCAGGGAGGTTTGGATCGTCTGCCTCTCGATGACGCTTCCGTGGATGGCGTTATGTCCACCCAGGTCTTCGAGCATGTCGAGGACGACCAGACTGCTGCTTCCGAGGTTGCTCGCGTCCTCAAGCCCGGGGGATACGCCATCATCAGTACCCCGCACCCGCCCGAGATCTTTCCCAATGACGGGCACCTGCGTCCTGGCTATACAGTCGAGGAAATGCGCGCCCTCTTCGAAGACAAGGGCTTAAAATACATCGATCATCGTTACTTCTTTACTCTCCCGACCCTGCGGCGCCTCATGGCTGCCGGCGAGCTGGGGTGGTTCGGAAAGTTCTTCCCCATCGGCTGGGCCGACCGCGAAAAAGGCCTCAGCCAAAAAGAAATGTTCGCCCAACAACCTTATGGGATTGCATGTCTCTTCCGGAAGTCTTGAAGGATTCGGAATTATACTTTCCCATGTCCCGGCTTTGGTGGCGTGCCGCAAACATCCCCTGGAAACGGGCCTGCCCGAGAATTCGAACTCGTTGCGCAATTTGAGGAGCCGGGGGGCGCGCGCCTGACGACATATCGCAGCGCCCCGGCAGGGTCATCTTCCGCCCCGGCTGCCGAGTCGCCGGTGCCACCCGGCAGGCCGCACCAATGCCACTTGGCGCGGCCAACTATGCCGGGCTTGAACGATTTCAAAGTTTCAGTAGAATCGCATCAAGTTCTTGTTGTCAGGGTTGTCAGCTTAGTCCATCCCTCCCCCGCCTGAAAATATATGTCATCTAGCAGCAAGACCCATGAATAACGTTAGAGACAGAATTTTTCATCACGCCAAGATGGGACTGCGCCGGACGGCGAAGAAGATGGGCTATGGAATTGAGAAATTGATTCCAGCGGATTTGCCTTCTCATCATGCGGAGATCATTCGGAGCGTGGAACCGTACACGATGACGTCGCCGCTGCGGTTGTCGTCGTTTATCTCCGCGGTCGATTATGTGCACGGTTCGGGGGTCGAGGGATCTGTCGTGGAGTGCGGGGTCTGGAAAGGGGGGAGTTGCATGGCTGCGATGCGGCAGCTTCGTGCCTTGGGCGATACGGATCGTGAGATCTATTTGTTCGATACTTTCGAGGGAATGTCCGAGCCGACGAAGTTGGACATCAATCATTACGGCGTTAATGCGAGCCAGGAATACGATAACTGGAAAGAGAATACCGAAGAGGTGGACATCATGTGCTACGCGGGGCTTGATGAGGTGAAGGCGAATGTGGGGACGGTGGGTTATCCGCCGGACAAGGTGCATTATGTGCGCGGGAAAGTGGAAGATACGCTGCCGGAGAATGCGCCGGAGAAGATTGCGATTTTGCGGCTCGATACCGACTGGTATGAAAGTACGAAGTGCGAGTTGGAGGCGTTATGGCCGCGGCTCCAGCCCGGGGGGGTCATCATCATCGATGACTACGGATTCTGGGAAGGGGCGCGCAAGGCGGTGGATGAGTACTTGGCCAAGCATAATATCCATCTGCTTCTCTTTCGAGTGGATGGGACGGGGCGCATGGCGACGAAGCCGTGCTAACAAGGCCGGAAATTTTTGACCTCGAAAAAGTGACGGTGCGTATTTTCCTTGCTACAGGTGTCCGAGCGCCAAAAGCAGCGCATCGAGGAGAAATCTCTGATCGTGCGGAACCAGGATCTGCGGTGAAAAGGTATCCGAAAGCTCCGTGAACGACCCCAGTATTGGTTTCTTCTGCATCAACCTTCCCGCCCGCACGGACAGGAGGCGGCACATTGAGGAACTGGCGGACGCGCTGGGCATTGAGATCGAGTTCGTCGATGGCGTCGTGGGAAAGGACCTCGATCTAGGCGCCGTGCCGGAGTACGACCGCGAGAGGAGGCTCCACTATCACGTCGGGGATCTCAGCGGCGGGCAGGTCGGCTGTGCGCTCGCACAACGGCGGGCGCTCCTTGCCCTGTCGAAAAGCGAATACGACTTCGGTGTCGTTTTCGAAGACGACTGCACCGTCGAGGATGGCTTTCTGGATTTCGTCAGGGAGGCCTGTCGCCGGACCACCGGATGGGATGGCATCCAGCTTCGCAATCACTACCAGGAGAACGGCGACAGGAGGATCGAAAGGGTCGCCCTCGACCTGGGGCGGTGGAAAATCCTCATGCCCCAGCCGATGAGCCTCAATGCAAACTGCTACCTCTACACCCGGGCCGGTGCCGCCAAGCTCGCCCGCTGGCTGGACCGGTTCGACCGGCCGGCGGACTACCACATCCGGGAGTCTCACCTCGCCGGAATCGTGCTTGCCGAGGTGAGCCCCAGCCTCTCGGGGCAATCTGCCTCTGCCAGTGACAACCCCTATCTCGCGGAAAACGAAAAGCTCAAGCCCCGGCTGTTGCCATTCCTCGCTTACGCCCTCCGCCGCATCTGGATCAAGGCCCGTCGGATCGCGCTCGTCCTGCGCACCGGGTCGCTCATTCGAACAATCGATCCGGCCTGAGGGCGGCAACCGGGACCTGCCGCGCAACGAGTCCACGCGCCTCCCAGCCGTGATTCCCTGCTATGTCTGCGTCCCTCTCCGGACTCTTCGCAAGAGCGGCGCGCTCCGATAGAGATCCAGAAAACTCGCGCGCAGCACGGGACTCGCGAGCAGGACGAGGGGCGGGGAAATCGCCAGCATCAGGACGGCGCCGGGGATTCCGTGGCGAAAACCCGGCCCCAGGCCCCAGACGGCCAGAGAGACGAGGCCGCAGATCACGACGGGCAGGCCAATTCCCGCCACCGCCCATTTCGTGAACCGGATGGACTTTCCGTGGGCACGAAGGCAGAGAAAGCCCAGGCCGAAGCACTCCACCACCGAGAAGGCGAGGAAGGCGACACCGAGTCCGGGCAAACCGAAATGTGCCGCAGCCCACCAGGCCGCCGGAATCGCAATCGCCAGGTGGAGCGCGCGCCCGAGGATCGCGTAGCGCATGCGCCCGTGCATGAATTCCAGGCGGAGGATCATATCCTTCGCGCAATTGAAAATGGTTGCCGCAGCGACCAGCGCACCGATGGGCACGAGGTCGGACATGATCCCGGCATCGCGTTGCCAGAGGAGAAACAGGGGTCCGGCGAACAGCGCGATGCAGGTCAGCAAGGGGGTTGCAAGCAAGGAGTGAAGCGACACCCCCTTGAGGAGCGAGCCGAGAGAGGCAGCCGGGCTTCCCCCCTCCTGCAACTCGCAGAGCCTCGGCAAGAGAGAGTATCCCACCTGGCCGGCGAGATTCGCCGCCGCGGCGGAAGGGATCAGGGCGATGTTGTATATCCCGAGAAGCCCGAGGCTCAGGGTGGCGCCGACGATCATCTGTGTCGTAAGCACAATCCCTGCAGAGAGCGCCGCGGCCAGGAGATTCAGGAGGGCGAATCCACCTAGCCCTCGGTAAGCGGCCAAGCCCACGCGGAAGCGCCAGAAACACTCCCGCATCGGTCGCCAGACCATTAGCGCGGTCGCCATCGTGAGGATCGCCCGCACGATGACGAGGCACCAGAAGAACCCGAGGACGTCGCCAGTGAACAGAAGGACCAGGTAACCCCCGAGCGCCTCCCCCCAGGAGCGCGCTGCGGTGAGAATCGCACAGAGGTGATGCTCCTGCCGGCCGTAAAGGACCACAAAGTGCGCCCGCCCGCCGATCTCCAGTGCCAATCCCACCAGCACGAGCTGGATTGCACGAACCGCGATGCCGGGATCGAGTTCCTCGATGGTGAGAGAGCCCACCCCAGCCCGGGCCAGCAGCCCGCTGAACGCAACCAGGGCCAGCATTATACCGCCGCAAAGATACTCCTGACCACGCAGCACCTCCCAGATGCCCTCTCCTCTTGCCTTCCGACGCGCGACCTCGCGCACGATCACGGGCTCAAGGGCAGTCACGAGGAAGGTGAATACCATTCCTATCCCCACCGAGAAACCGATCAGTCCGAACGCCTCATTCCCGAGCAACGGACGATAGAGAGGCAGGAAGATTAAGGTCGCGATGGACGCAGCCCCCTTGCCCAGGAGTCCCGATGCGATGTTTCTGACTACCTTCGACATGGAGTGCCACGCGTTGAGGGAATAACTCCCGGCAGAACCCCCAGCCGGGCAGGCAGGGGTTGATGAACCAGTGCGGCCCGAAGCCCTCGGACCTCGCCGAGAACCTGCGTCTCCGCGCTCTCATCAAAATGGTCGAGGCAGGCATCGCGCCCCGCCTCACGGAGCGCCTGATCCAGAAAGAAGTTTGGTGCCCTCCCCCCCGCCATCGCAAGATTCGGACGGCGATCAAGCAATACATGCATGGCACTGGTTCCCGCTTTCATCGCCCGAATGATGAAGAGGTCTTGAAGTCCCGGCATACATCAACAAAATCGCCGACGTATCCTTCCTTGTCAATCTGCACACTGCTGTCCTCGCTCCTCAAAAGCCTGGTGGTTGGCCGGCGGGTCCGGGCCTGTCCACACGCATCGGCAGACGGTAATGGCCAGGACCCCGGCCCGCGTCCCGCCGGGGTTGATGGAATGCCGCAGCCGTGGAGACCCTACTCCTTCTCCGGCGCCTGTGCCTTGACATGCAGATAGTCCGCCAGCGGCCTTTCGATGAACTCGAGGTCCCCGTGTGCAATCTCGATCTCCCGGCGCATCGCCTCCTCGGCCTCCGTCAATTCCAGATCCCCGCTCTCGCTCATCAATACGATACGCTGGGATGCTTCCGGCAACCGTCTCCGCACCCGGTCGGGTGTGCCCAGCCCGAACTGCACGTGCCCGGCCCCGCAGATCACCACCCCCAAAGATTTTCCGCCATCGCCGCCTCCTGCAGATCGCAGCGCCTCCACCAGGGCCGCGGCCATGCTGTCGTCGCGCGCGGCTTGCGCCTCGAAGACGTTGCGCAGAAATTCGGGGTCCATGGTCGCGTGAACCTGCAGGATTTTATTCATCAGCTGTTCATAAACCGGATCCTCCAGAAATACTTCACCCGGCAATTGTGCGCGATCCCCCGCCTCCAGACTCGCAATTCCACCGCGCCCCACTTGGCGGATGATGCCGTGCGGCCCATTTAAACCCACCACCCGGGCGCCGCCGGCCTTCGCGCGCTCCACCATCGCACGGTAATCCAAGTAATTGGTCCACTGCTTTTCCCACTCGATCGCTTCCGCAAGCTCTTGAAACGATATTTCGCCGTCGTTAAAACGGTCGAGATCGGACTGGTACCGCGATTCCACCTGCTCGAGTCCCAGGACCACCGGACGCCCGCTCGCGAGCAATCCCTCCAGGATCTCCCGCTGCAGACGGTGATGCCGCTCCAGCCGGTGGGTCTCCCCAAGGTATACCACGTCCGCCTCCACCAGGTCTTCCAGCAATTCTTCCTGTGTAATCGGCTCCCCCAGCGCCAGATCGACCCAGAACTCCGCCCGCCGCTCCCCCATGCACCCGGCCACAAGCAGGGCCCAAACCACCAATCCCGGCGCTTTCGACATCGCGCATCGCCGACTATCTCCCTTCATCCGCCTTCCCCTCCACCACTCCCTCGTTCCAAGACTCCCGGCTCTCCTCCCGATTTTGTCGGCATTTCACTTCGCCCGGCATCCTCTTCAAACGCCGCACTCAAGACCTCCACGACAAAGTGCCCCACCCCCGGCTCCCCCGAAGCCCGCGGTCCCGCCACGTTGAGCACGCGCACGCCGTGCTCGCGGACAAACCGGCGTAAGGTTCCCCCGGGATCCGGCTGGTCGGCGCGCGAAATATGGACCCATGGCTTGGACATGGATTTCGCGAAGCGCGCCGTCGCCAGAGAGCCGCCCGACAGCTCGGCCTTCAAAGTGAGAATCACCGTCCCATCGCTGTCGCGCACATTGCACTCCGTCCGCGAGAGGTATCCCTCTTCTTCGGTTTCGCGCAGCCGGTAATGACCGGAAATCGGCCCGTCCTCGGCCCGGCGACCCGCCGGACACCATCCTTCGTGCGCCACACCATGCTCCAAAGCCCAATCCAGGGCCGCACGATCCGCTCCTGTCTGTCCTCCCGAAACGATTGTCTCGATCAGCATCCCTCTGAAAAGGAATGGATCCTGGGGTCTTACTCGATCCCCAGCAGTTCCACGTCGAAGATCAAGGTGGAGTGCGGTCCGATCTGCGCACCCGCGCCGCGTTCGCCGTAAGCGAGACTAGAGGGAATAAACAGTCTCCACTTCGAGCCCAAAGGCATCAACTGCAGGGCTTCCGTCCAGCCAGGAATCACTCCGCCGACGGGAAAGGTTGCCGGCTCCCCGCGCTGCACGGAACTGTCGAATACGGTTCCGTCGATCAGGGTTCCATGGTAATGGGCCTTAATCGTGTCGGTCGTTTTTGGGAGCGCCCCCTCGCCCTTTGTCAAAACAAGATACTGCAATCCGCTATCCGTGGTGACCACGCCTTCCTTCTTCCCGTTCGTTTCCAGGAATGTTTTTCCGTCTTCCATATTTTTCACGCCCGCCTCTGATGCTTTCTGCTGCAGCTTCTGTTGGAACGCAGCCATCACTTGCTGCATCTCTTCTTCGCTCAATTTCAGTTCATTGCCCTCGAACGCGTCTTTCAGACCGGCCATCAGTTGTTCCATCTGAATCTCAATCCCGTCTCTTTGGAGATTACGCCCGATGTTCGTCCCAATCACATAACTCACTTTATCCGCCATGTCCGCCCCGGCCGCCGCGTCCTGGGCCGAAGCGCCGCCCGGCAATCCTGCCAACGCAAGGGAGACCAGTAAATATGAGTGGAAGGAGCAAAAAACAGAACGCATCGAACGAGAGCCTTTCTAGGTGTCAGGATGGAGCTTCAGGAGAAGCGGGGATGACACACCTTAGAGCTTCCGCTTACGCGGTCAAGGAAAGTGTGGAACCGCGGCGCGCCGGACCGGGCACCGTCGCAACCCGGTTCGGAGGGCAGGCCTCGCGCGGGATGGGTTCGCGCTTGCAACCTCTCGCCAATCGCAATATAGTTGCAATAAATCGCGGCGCCGTGAGCCCGCCCCTCCCTCTCGAATCACAGTCGTCGGTCTCGGATATCACAAGAAGTCCCGATCCCCCATTCCCTTCCAGGCCCGCTCTTTCCGCGCACACCATGAACCCAATCGCAGCTCTTGCATTTGCCGCCCTCCTCTGCTGCCTCCCGGCATGCGGTAATTCCCGAGAACCCGCCTCCTCAAACCCTTCCACGCAGGGCCGACTCCAAGTCTCGGTCAGCATCCCCCCGCAGGCCGAGATTCTCCGCCGCATTGGCGGCGACCACCTCGAGGTTCATACCTTCGTCTCCGCCGCCCAGGATCCGCATCACTTCAGTCCCACTCCCGGGGACGTCCTCGCCCTCGGAAACTCACGACTCTTCTTCACCACCGGCATGCCCTTTGAAGAAGTCCTCGTCTCGAAGATTGTGGACTCCGCCCCCGGTCTCGAGATCGTGGACACCGCGCGCGCCATTGCCGCCTGGGCGAATGCGGAAGACCCCACCGGTCACGACCACGCTGCACACCGTGAGGAAAAGTCCCACCCGGAGAAGCACCAGGAGGACGGCGATCATGACCACGATCACGAAACGGATTTCCACTACTGGCTCTCCCCTCCCCTCATCAAGATCCAGGCGGCGGAGATTCAGAACGCGTTGGCCCGCGTCGATCCGGCTAATGCGGCGGCCTACTCCGAAAATCTCCAGGCGTTCCTCGTGGACATCGATGCCCTGCACGCCCGCATTCGGAAGCTTCTCGCCCCTTTGGAAGGCCAGGCCTTCTATGTCTATCATCCCGCTTTCGGACACTTCGCGGAGACCTACTCCCTCCGCCAGGAAGCCATCGAGACCGGCGGGAAGAGCCCGACTCCCAAACAGCTCATGCGGCTCATCACGCAGGCTCGTGAAGACGGCGCCAAGATTATCTTCGTGCAACCCCAATTCGATCCGTCCAGCGCCCAAAGCGTTGCCGCTGCGATCGAAGGACGCGTCGTGCCGATCGATCCGCTCGCCGAAGACGTGCTCTCCAATCTCGAAACCATCGCCCGCGCCATTCACGACGCCATGTCCGGGCCCTGAAGCGGACCCACACGCATGCCGGAAGATGCTCTCATTCGCTTCAGCGACGTCGACTTCAGTTACAACGGCACCCCCGTGCTCTCGAAAGCTTCCTTCGAGGTGCGTCAGGGTGAATCGCTCTGCATGATCGGCCCTAATGGAGGCGGCAAAACCACGATTCTGCGCCTGGCCTTGGAGCTGCTCAAGCCGGACGCAGGGAAA
Organism: Verrucomicrobiales bacterium; assembly: GCA_024638765.1. GTDB lineage: Bacteria > Verrucomicrobiota > Verrucomicrobiia > Verrucomicrobiales > DEV007 > JAHEJT01. Next base: position 7 of record JAHEJT010000085.1, on the reverse strand, counting down.
ATCGAAA
>JAHEJT010000008.1 GCA_024638765.1 Verrucomicrobiales bacterium | reverse complement strand
CGGAGGGGGGAGTTCGCGAGGGAGGGGGGTGTTCGCGAGGGAGGGGGTCAGGGCGCGGGCTTGGCCTTGGGAGGGATCGGGATGGCTTCGCAGACTTGTCGCCAGCCGGGGAAATTCCACTTGTTAGGGAAACCGCGGCATTGACCAGGTTTGACCTGGTTAACGATGCAGTCAATCCCCTCGAGGAAGATGCACTCGCCGTTGGATTTTTCTTCAAGGCAAAGCCCCGTGCGATTTCGGCGCAAGCGCGTGAAGTGCTTGATAAAATCCTCTTCGGGGATTTCGAGGTGACGAGCGATGGCGGGAATGTCCTCCGGCCCCAGGATCACTTCTCCGGGCCAGCGGCAGCAATTTGCGCAGCGCTGGCATTGGTAATAAACCTTGGCTGGAATCCCGGCATTGGATGTGTCGGCGGACGCGATGCCGGCATTTAGTGAAATTGCGGCAGTTCCATCAATGAGGAAAAGGTCCCAACATATGCTGGTCATTGCGGGGTGAATCATCGAAGAGTGGAAGATATGAAGATCGTAGTAGTAGGAAGCGGTGGACGGCTGGGTGCCGCGTTGGCCCGGAGATACGCCGCCCTGGATCACGAGGTGCTGGGCTTGAATCACGCCGACCTGGATCTGGCGGATGGGGAGGAGATCCGGCGCCGGTTGGGCGGGGAGGAGTTCGAGGTGCTCCTGAATCCGGCGGCATTGACCAACGTCGATTACTGTGAGGATCACGAAGCGGAGGCCTTCGCGGTTAACGCACAGGCCCCGGGTCTGCTGGCGGAAATTTGCCGGGAGAAGGCTGCCCGGATGATACACATCAGCACGGACTATGTTTTCGACGGGCGGGACGAGGGACCTCGGCGGGAGTCGGACCCGCCGAATCCGCTGGGCGTTTACGGCCGCTCCAAGCTGGCGGGAGAAGAAGCTGTGCTCGGGGTCAGCGGAGAAATCCTGGTGGTGCGGACCTCGTGGGTCTTCGGGCCCGACCGTCCCTCTTTCATCGATTACATCCTGGAATCGGCGCTGGAGAAGGAGCGGGTAGAAGCCATCGAGGACAAGTGGTCCACGCCGACCTACGCGCCGGAATTCGCTGAATTGCTGCGCCCGTTGCTTGGGGCGGGGTCCGCGGGCGGAATCTTACATCTGAGCAACCGGGGCCGGTGTTCCTGGCGGGAATATGGCCAGGTGGCGCTCGATTGTGCAGCTGGATTGGGTTTTCCCCTGAAGGCGCGGGAGGTGGAGGGAATTGCCATGGAGGACTTAGAGCGCTTTGTGGCCGTGCGGCCACGGCACACGGCGATGTCGACGGAGCGATATACCAAATTGACAGGCACGCGCCCCCGGGGATGGGAAGAGGCGGTGGCGGCGTTCGTGGCGGATGATTTCGCGCCGCGCCTTAAGAGCAAGGCGCCAGCGTGATCGACCGTTGACGACGCGGGAAGATGCCGCAGAGCACTGGATGAGGCCGGCCTCCCGGTCGTGTGTCGGGATGGGAGCGGAGGCCCTGCCTGCGCCGGACACGTGCGGCGTGCGCGCCCGGGGGTTTGCCTTGACGCGGTGTGAGGGCGAACCTAATATCCTCGGCTTTAGAGACACGGTGGCCTGCAAGCATCCTCGATATTTGACCAAGCGCAGGGGTCGGGACGGCGCTCCACACACGCTCGTTGCACAAAAGCGAAAGCAGGCTAATCTCGCGCGGTATTGCGCATCTTCGCGGGCTTTCTTTAATTGAAATTTTCATGTTTGGAAAACTTTTCGGGTTTTTTGCCAGTGACATCGGAATTGATCTGGGAACGGCGAATACCCTGGTATACGTAAAGGATCACGGCATCGTGCTTCGGGAGCCGTCCGTGGTTGCGGTACGAGTGGGGACCAATGAGGTGCTCGCGGTGGGGGATGACGCCAAGCGGATGCTCGGGCGGACTCCGGGGAACATCGTTGCGATCCGGCCATTGAAAGACGGGGTGATCGCGGATTTCGAGGTGACTGAAGCGATGCTGCGTCACTTTATTCGCAAGGCGCACAACCGGCGCGGGATGGTGCGACCGCGGGTGGTGATCGCGGTGCCCTCGGGGATCACGGAGGTGGAGAAGCGGGCGGTCAAGGAATCGGCCCAGCAGGCCGGGGCCCGGGAGGTTTACCTGATTGAAGAGCCGATGGCGGCGGCGATCGGGGTGGGGCTGCCGGTGCAGGATGCTTCGGGCAACATGATTGTGGACATCGGGGGAGGGACGACGGAGGTGGCCTTGATATCCTTATCGGGGATTGTATACAGCCGGAGCGTGCGGGTGGCGGGGGACGAGCTGGATGAGGCCATCGAACAATACATGAAGCGCGCTTACAATCTCATGATCGGGGAGCGCACTGCGGAGGACATTAAGATCCGCATAGGGTCGGCGTATCCGACGGGGAAAGAAAGTTCCATCGAGGTCAAGGGCCGCGACCTGGTGGCGGGGCTTCCGAAGACGATAACGGTGACGTCCCAGGAAGTGCGTGAGGCTATTCTGGATGCCTTGAACACGATTATAGATTCGGTACGGGTAACATTGGAGCGTTGTCCGCCGGAGCTTTCGGCGGACCTGGTGGATCGCGGGCTGGTGCTGGCGGGCGGGGGGGCATTGTTGCGGGGGTTGGACAAGCTGCTGATGGAAGAGACAGGTTTGCCGGTTCATATTGCGGAGGATCCCCTGAGCGCGGTTGCCGAAGGCGCCGGTAAGGTTTTGTCCGAGTTGGCGTTTCTGCGTAAGGTAACCAGCACCGATGCCTGAGACCGGCACACGGAAGTCGCGCGACCGGGAGGGAAGATGGGGTGCTCATGACTCCAGGAAAGGGGCGGCATGAGGCGGATAAACCTGATAGCGTTGCTTGTCTTCCTCGGAATTCTCGTCTGGATACTCACATTCGATAAAGAGGCGATCGACCGGATTCAAGGGGGAGCAATGCGGATGTTGAGTCCCTTCATGAAAGCGAGTACGGGCACCCAGGAGCTGGTGGATGACATGTCCGGTCCGCGTTTGTCGCGGGCGGAGCTGGCCAGAGAGCACGGAAAGCTCAAGAAGGAGGTGAGCGTGCTGCGGGCGGAAAACCAGCAGCTTGAGAGATTGAAGGCTGAAAACGAAGAATTTCGCCGTGCGCTCCGCCTGCAGCAGACTTCATTATTTGATCTGATCTCGGCGCCGGTTATCAGCCGGGATACCTCCACGTGGTTCAGCACGCTGGTCATTGACAAGGGGTATGATCAGGAGATTGGTCCGGACAGTCCGGTATTGACCGATGCAGGCCTGGTGGGCAAGACCACGCGGGTTTATCGCAACCAATCGGTGGTGATCCTGTTGACCGACGAGAAGTGCCAGGTGGCGGCCAAAGTGGAAGGAAGCCGTGAGCAGGGAATCTGTATGGGGGAGCGTGGAGACACCGAGAGCACGCCCTATTTGAAGCTTAAATTTCTGACGCGCGAAGCCAACCTGCGTCCGGGCGCGCGGGTATACAGCTCGGGGCTGGGAGGGCTGTTTCCCAGCAACATTCTGCTTGGGACGGTAAAGGACTTCACGTCCGGCGACGTTTATGGGGAGTCGACGATTGAGCCCGCGGTGGATTTTGGTTCGCTTGAGCACGTGTTTGTGATTTCCGGGATCCGATGATTTTTACCGCGCTACTCTTTATTTTGATATGCCTGGCGATGATTTTGCAGGAATTCATCCCGAGTATGGAGGTGGTGCATCATGGGAGGTTGCTGCTGGTGCCGGTGGTTTTCCTGGCCTCCTCGGTGACGGTCTCCTATCCGGTGATGCTGCTGCTGGCCCTGACGGCCGGTTTTCTCTGGGATGCGAGAAACGTGGTATTCGTGGAAGACGCAGAGGCCGTTGTGAGTGCGGTTTCCGAAGGTGAAGTCCCGGCGGGGGTGGTGGTTGAATTACCCTTTGGGTACACTATATTCCTTTACTGGCTTCTCGGATCCCTGATGCAGGGGATCCGGCCCTTATTTCGTCGGGGGCGGTGGGAATTGCCTTCGATAATGATTGGCATTGCCACGCTCCTTATGTTGGTTTTCGAATACTTGTTTATTAATTTCCGGCGGGGAGATTTTTACTTTCCGGTGGAAGTATGGCATAAAACTTCATCAAGCGCGCTGTTCTCGGTTTTGATTGCTCCGTTCATCTTTCTCCTTTTGTATCGCCTGGCGGCGAGGACGGGATATCAGATACGATACGATGGTCTGGCGCGACTACGCAGTCATGGTCGTTAGGTTTCGTTTTCGTCTCTATTTGCTTTCGCTTTTGACGATGGCTGGTTTTGCCGGCCTGCTGGTTCGATTGTGGAGTATTCAGGTCGACCGGAACGACTATTACCGGTCGCTGGTGCCGGGAACCTCCGAGTTGACGGTGCGTGTGCCGGGGGTGCGCGGTGAGATCAAGGACCGCGACGGCGAGGTGTTGGCGACCAACAAATCGAACTACGAGGTTATCTTTAATCTCAAGGAGATTTACGCAGCTTACCGCAAGCAGCATCAGAACATCCCCAAGTACAAATATTTGGGCCGGGTAAGGGGCATGCCCAAGGAGGTCGAAGAAGTCGATATCTTCAAGATTGTCAATGATTCGGTGATTTCCCGTCTTGAGGAACTGGGCTTGGCCAGGCCCGTCAGCGCGGATCGGTTACGGGTGCATTACCGCACCAACAGCGGGGTGGTGCCCTACACCTACCGCCGAGATTTGAGTTTTGAAGAATTTGCGCGCTTTGCGGAACACAACCTGGACTTGGCCGGGGTATCCGTGGCGGCGCGCCCGGTGCGTCATTATCTTTATGATTCTCTGGCTTCGCACCTGCTGGGTTATGTGAGGCTTCCGGATGTGCAACAGGTGCCGGCGGAGGTCCGGCAGCAGTTCAATTTTTACGTGGGCGACGATTTCGGGATTTCGGGAATCGAGAAATCGATGGACCAGTATCTGCAGGGCAAGCCCGGGAGACGCATCATTTTACGCAATGAAAAGGGGAGGATCGTGGGGGAGACCTCGTTCGAGCCCCCGGTGGCGGGAGCCGATGTGCACCTGACGATCAATGCGCACATTCAGTATGTGGCGGAGGAAGCGCTGCGGCAGATCGGGCGAGGAGCGGCGGTGGTCATTGATCCCTCCGACGGCGCCATCCTGGCGATGGCATCAGTGCCCTCCTTCGATCCCAATAAATTCATTCCCGCGATCGCGGCCAACGATTGGAAGGAATACATTGGCAACCCGACCAATCCGCTGACCAACCGGGCGATCCAGAGTTTTGCGCCCGGATCGACTTACAAGATTCCGATCGCTTTCGCAGGAATTCTTGCCGGGACAAATCGGCAGCATTTCCAGTGCACCGGAGGGGTGCCTTTTGGGAACCGGGTAATGCATTGCTGGATTCACGAAAAAGGTGGCGCTCACGGGTGGCTGGGACTGGATGAAGCCATTAAGCGATCCTGCAACGCTTTCTTTTACCAATACGGCAACGAAGCGGGCATCAGCAACATCCAGGCGGTGGGCAAGTTGTTCTCCCTGGGGGAGAAATATGATCTGCCGCTCGCCGGGGTATCGCCGGGGATTCTGCCCGGTCCGCGCTGGTTGATGATGAATCAGCCCGGCCATCGCTGGACCAGTGCCTTGACGGCGCTGGTGAGTATCGGCCAGGGCGCGACCGAGGCCAGTCCCTTGCAGATGGCGATGGTAGTGGCGGCGGTGGCTAACGGCGGTAAGTGTTACCAGCCGCGGCTGGTAGACCAAGTGGTGGAGAAGAACGGGGAGATTGTGTTTCACAGCGAGCCCGTGATGAGGCATGACCTGACCCGGGAGGGGTTTTCCAAGCGCGATATTGAGTTGGTGCGCCAGGGGATGTGGAAAGTGGTCAACGAGCTGGGCGGCACCGCGGGCCGGGCGCGCTCGAAGAAAACGGTGATTTCGGGAAAGACGGGGACGGCACAGGCATATCTTCCCGACCGGACAAAAGACAACACCGCCTGGTTTCTCGGGTTTGCGCCTTACGACGAGCCGAAACTGGCGGTATGCGTGATGGTGCAGAACGGAAAATCGGGGGGAGGCGTCGGCGCTCCGATCGCAAAAAAGATCATCGAGGAGACGCTGGCCGTGGAGCACGGGTATGAAATCCCTTTGCAGGAGATCACGGAAGCCGGCGGCAATTTTGAGTATTACGAATATGTAACTTTCGACCCCAATGAACAGGTTGAATCAACCTTCGAAGACGCGGATACGGGTGCGCAAGTGGCGGATTTCATGCCGGTTGCCCTCAAGCCCAAGGAGAGAGCCCCCCAGGTGATCCCCGCGGCCCCGTCTATCGAGCCAGAAGCCGATGCAGAAGGTTCCATGATTCCCAAGGCCAGAAAATTTTTCAATCCGTGGAAGAAAAGGGACTCCGATCCGGATGAGCCCAATTCATCGGAGACATCTCCGAGAAAGAAGCGCGGATTCCCCCTATTCAGGCGATGACGCTTTAGGGACGTCAATGCCGGATGACCAGGCCTCGGGAGTTCAAATGACAGAAACATTCGAACAAAGACCGAAGAAATGCTTAAAAGGATTAAGAAAGCCTTCGGGCGGCGTGCGACGCTGCTCGAAGGGAACAAAATTGTCATTAATTGTGAGAAGCTCGAAAATCGAGTGGCTCTCCTCGAGGATGGGTCGCTGGAAGAATACAGTGTCGAGCGCGCAGGCGACGACAATCTTGTAGGTTCCATATACAAGGGCCGGGTTAAGAACATCGAGCCTGGTCTCAAGGCGATGTTTGTCGACATCGGCTTTGAGAAGAACGCCTTCCTGCACTTCTGGGACGCCATTCCGGCGGCCCTCGACAGCGGATTGGAAGAAATTCGCCGGACCAAGAAGAAGCAGAAGCGCGTTACCTCCAAGGACATTCCCAAGATTTACCCGGTGGGGTCCGAAGTCATGGTGCAGGTCACCAAGGGGGCCATCGGCACCAAGGGACCTCGGATTACGACCAATATATCCCTGGCCGGACGTTACCTGGTTTTGATGCCGCTCAACGAGCAGTTCGGGATCTCACGCAAGATCGACGATCCCAAGGAACGGGCCCGGCTGCGCAAGATCGTGGAACGGCTCAGTGTCCCGGAGGGCATGGGCTTGATTTTGCGGACGGTCTGCCAGGGGAAGAAGGCGCGGTATTTCGTGAGGGATCTGAGCATTCTGCTCGACCAATGGGATAGTATCGAGGAAGTGCGCGATTCCAAACCCGCCCCGGTGTGCACTTTTCAGGAGCCGGGACTTGTGGATCGCACCGTGCGCGATTTCCTCACGGACGATTTCCAGGAAGTGATCTGCGATGACGCGGAGACAGTGGAAGGCATGAGAGATCTGGTGGGGCAAATCTCGCGGCGGGCGAGGACCCAGATTCAGCATTACGACAAACCGGAACCGATTTTTGATTTCTTCGGAATCGAAAGACAGATTGAAGATGCTTTTTACCGGCAGGTCTGGCTGGAGTGCGGGGGATACCTGGTGATTGACGAAACCGAAGCCATGATCGCGATTGACGTCAATACCGGGCGGAACAAGGGAGGTAAGAACGTCGATAAGATGATCCTGGAAACAAATCTCGAAGCGGCCCAGGAAGTCGCCCGCCAGTTGCGCTTGCGGAATATTGGCGGCCTCATCGTGGTCGACTTCATCGACATGCGCAGCCGGAAGGATCAGCAGGCCGTTTACCGGATCATCCGGGAACGCCTGCGGCACGACCGGGCCAAGACCCAGGTGCTGCAGATTTCGCAGCTCGGGCTTATGGAGATGACTCGCCAGAGGCTTAACGAAAGTCTCAGTGAATCATTTTCCGAGAAATGTCCCTACTGCCATGGCCGTGGGGTCATCAAGTCCGCCCTGACCATGAGCGTGGAGCTTCAGCGCAAAATCAACGCCATCATGTATAAGTACGGAGAGCGTATCCGCGAGGTGGTCGTGGTGGTGCATCCGGATGTGATGCACCGGCTGCGCACCGAGGACGATCAGATTCTCGTCCAATTGGAGCGGCGTCACGAAATCCGCCTGACATTCCGCACCGATCCCACCTTCCATCGCGAGCAGGTTCTTATTTCGGACGCGAACACCGGGGACGAAATCAAGATTTAAGATCCGGTCTAATCGGCGGCCGACGCCGCCCGTTTAGCTCGGAGTAACTTCCAGGGGACGAGCAGCGCGGTCCACGCGGTCATGCCCAGGGAGAAGAGATCTCCAAAGCGCGCGTAAAAGGTCAGCGGAGGCTGCCGTGGGATGCGGATAGTCTCCGGGAGACAGCCGGCGATGAAGTGGCTTCCCGTTTCGTCGTCATGCACGGTGCGAGGGCGTCCGTCCGAGCCGGTGCGATCGTAGAGGCTGCCCACGCTGTCGATAATTCCGCTGACCCCGGTGTTGGCGGCGCGCGCCATCGGCCGCCGCAACTCGACACAGCGGAAGCGGGCGTTGGCGAGATGTTGGGCCGCGGCCGCGGATTCGAGAAACCAGCCGTCGTTAGTGACGTTTACGATAAGTTGGGGTCTGCGATCGGAAACAAAGCGCCGCACCAGCCGACCGAGGGTATCTTCGAAGCAGACCAGCGGGATAATCTCGAACTCGGGTTCAGCGGTTAGCATGGTGGTGAATTCACGGCCTGAATTGAAATCCAGGGGCACAAGATCTCCGGCCACCCAGTCGAAGAGCGGGAACGATTTTCGCAGTGGTATGTATTCACCGAAGGGCACGAGGTGAATCTTCCGGTAGAGCTGGACATTTTCCACGTTTCCCCGGAGAAGCGCGACAGAATTGTAAAAGGCGTCCGGGGAAGAGCCCTCCTCGATGCCGAGGACCAGGTGGAAATCGCCCTTCTCCAGAATGTGATCGAGGTAAGACTGGGTATGCGGGTGGTAAAACTGGCGGGGAAGCGCGGTTTCCGGCCAGAGCACCAGATCGAAGTCTCCGGTTTCCACGTAGAGCGAGGTAAACTCATCGTAACTTCGGTAAATATCGGCGGCGTGTTCCTGATCCCACTTGATGTCCACGGGAATATTCATTTGGACAATGAGCGCGCGCACCGGAAGCGTTTCTCCCGGGTCGGAGGCAACTTTTCCCAAGCCGTAAAAGAAAACCAGGATCACGCCGATAATGGTGACGGCAAAATCGAGATGGGGACGGACGCAGCGGCCGCCGAATTCAAAAATGACACGGAAAATGGTGCTGGTGGCGATGCAGCCGCAGAACATGAGCATAAATGAGAGACCGGTGACGCCGACAGTGTCTGCGATTTGAATCAGCATCAGATTTTCGTGGAGGGTGACCCCGAGACCATTCCAGCCAAAGCCGGTAAAGAGCCGGCCGCGCAGCCACTCGAGGGCGGTCCAGGCGGCGGCGTTGTAAAAGGCAAACTTCAAGCCCTGCAGGGATGAGGTGAAGAGGCCGGTCCGTCGGGGTGCGGCGGCGGCGCGGCGTGGCGGAACGAGATCCTCTCGCCGCGGGCGTCCGATGGTGGCGGCGAAGGCGCCCCAGAGCGCAAAATAGAGAGCCAGATAAAGGGGCAGCACGATGGCGCCGAGCGAACTGACGGTATGGATCCAGCTGAGATTAATGAGAAAAAAGGCGGCGCCCGCCAGGAAGCCTAGCAGGCCGCCAAAGAAGGCACGCCGCACGGGGGACGCGAAGGACATCGGGTTTCCGCCGTACCAGATTGAGGCCAGCAGCGGAATCATCCAAACCCATGCGAAGCCTTCGATGTTCCAATCGGGGTAAGCGAAACTCAGGAGCACGCCGCTGATCACGGCGCCGGCATAAGACGTGATTATCCGTGCTGCTTGCATGGAGCGGTCGGGTCCGCCTCCGGCGGGTTCACCGGGACTCTCTCACGCCAGGCGCTGCGAGACATCTTTTTCCAGCCACTTCCATAGTCGTGCCACGGAGTCGTCGGTTTCTCTCTGTATTCCGGGGAGTTCCCCGGCGCTGAAGCCGGCGCCCGCGGGGGGAGTGCGCTTGGCGTAAAGATAATATTTGATTTTGGGCTCGGTGCCGGAAGGACGCACGGCGAAAGCACGGCCATCGTCCATGTCGACGAAGAGCATGTTTTCCCGGGGAATGGGATCGCCTTCGACATCCGTGAAATTCTCGGTGGCGAAATCGCGCACCCGGCTGACGGCGGCGCCGTCCACTTCCGTGGGCGGGTTGGCGCTGTAAGACTCGGCAAGCTGCTGAATTTTCGCAGCGCCCTCGGCACCCTCGAATACAATGGAATGCAGCGCCTCCTTGTAGTAACCGAATTCACAGTAAACGCGATCCAGCAGTTCGGGGAGGCTGAGTCCCTGCGATTTGCTGTAAGCCGCGAGTTCGGCGAACATGACGACGGCGCCATTGCCGTCTTTGTCCCGGACCATATCGCTGCCCAGGTAACCGTAACTTTCTTCTCCCCCGAACACGAAGAAGGAGGAATGCTCGAGGAGGAGATTGCGCGCCTCTTGATCGGATAAGGCGAGGTAATCGGAGCACACCGACTCGGGGATCTGCGACTCGTACTTGGCGAGCTTCTGGCCGATATATTTGAACCCGGTGAGTGTTTCCACGCAGCGGATGCCGAATTGTTCCGCGATGGCGGCCTGCAGATTTGTAGTGACGAAGGTTTTGATCAAGACTGCATTGGCCTTGTTGGCGTCGTTGAGAATCCCTCGTTCGAAGAAGGTCTTTATCCGATACCACCCCATCAATGAACCGATCATATTGCCGTTGAGGAGAGTCATTTTGCCCTCGGGGTCGCGGACCACCACCCCCATGCGGTCGCAGTCGGGATCGGTGCCGATGGCGATATCGGCGTTTTCTTGTTCCGCCAGGGCGATAGCCATGGCCAGGGCGGGCGCGTTTTCCGGGTTGGGAGAATCCACGGTGGGAAAGCGCCCGTCCGGCGCGTCCTGCTCCGGCACCGTGAGGCATTGGAATCCGAGGCGCGCGAGCATTTGCGGAATGATTTTGCCTCCCGTGCCGTGGAGATTGGTGTAAACGATTTTAAGAGCACTCTGGTTCTTAACGAGTTCGGGATCGAGGAGAAGGGACTCGAGCCGTTCCATGTAAGCGGCGTCGATCTCCTCTCCGATCTCGGTAACGGAACCCTGTTGATCCTTAGGGAGTGGCTGGTATCCGTCACCAGCGATGGCGTTCACTTCGCGGATGATGCCGCCGGCATGGGGTTCGACGATTTGCGCGCCGTCGGCGAAGTATACCTTGTATCCGTTGTCGTGGGGCGGATTGTGGCTGGCAGTGAGGACGACGCCGCCCTGGGCGCCCAGGTGGCGGACCGCAAACGAAAGCTCGGGGGTGGAGCGGGCGTCTTTAAAGAGGTAGACGTTGCATCCGTTTTCGGTGGCGACCTTGGCGCAGAAGTTCACGAAGTCGCGGGCAAAATGGCGCGAGTCGTGGGCAAATGCGATCGCGGGTTTGCCGGTCTCTCCTTTTTCCGCGAGCCAGGATTTGAGGTAACGGATGAGCCCCTGGGTGGCGCGGCTCAGGTTGTAATAATTCATGGCGTTGGTGCCCACGCAGGGAAACTCCGGGCGGCCGAGGTCCGTCGGAGTGCCCGTTTCCGCTTTGGTGACCGTCTTGCCGATGGTGCGGCTGCGCAGGCCACCGGTGCCGAAGGCAAGTTTACGGAAAAAACGATCGTTGAGCTCCTGCCAGTTTTCGCTCTCGACCAGTTCCGCGACGCTATCAAGGGCGACGGGATTTTCACTGCCCTCGAGAAGTTCTGCGATATTGTCCGCGCTGGAGGGGAGGAGAAGATTTTTGGACACGGGGCCCTGAAGTTTTTCTTTTAAGTCTTCCATGTTGCTTTTGAGAATGAATACGGCTGAGGTCGATGCGATATCGGGGGGGGCATCTATGCAGGATTTAATTGAAAAGGCAAGGCATCGTCGCCGGGGCATGATCGGGGAAAACACCGATGCATACCGGCTATTCGACGGCGGGGCCGATGGAATGCCGGGGGTTTTTATCGACGACTTCGCGGGCCACTGGCTCGTGCAGACGCGGGAGGTGGAGTTTCCCGAGGCATTGTGCCGGGAGCCGGACCCCGCCTGCCGCTCGCTGTGGTGGAAGAACCTGGATCCTGAAAAGAAGCACTCGCCCGAGTGGAAGTGGGGCCAACGTCCTGAGCAACCCTTTCCGGTGCGGGAAAACGGGTTGCGTTTTCTCATCGATTTTTCGGTGGGATATTCACAAGGGCTGTTCCTCGATCAACGTCTCAATCGCGCGGAAACCGCGCGCCGCGTCAAGGCCGGGGGGGCATTGTTGAACTGTTTCGCTTACACTTGCGGCTTTTCCGTTGCGGCGGCCGGCGCCGGCGCGGAGACGACCAGCGTTGATTTATCGAAACGCTGGCTGGAATGGGGGCGGCTCAATTTTCAAGCCAACGCGCTTGATGACGCGGCGCACTCCTTTTGCCGGGGGGATTCTTTTGAGTGGTTGCGTCGCTTCGCCCGGAAAGAGAGACAATTCGATGGAGTGATTCTGGATCCACCGACGTTTTCGCGGAACCAGAAGGGTAAAGTCTTCCGGGTGGAGAAAGATTACGGATCGCTGGCAGCCCTGGCAGCGCGGGTGGTGGCTCCTGGGGGATGGATGTTGTGCTGCACCAATTGCCGTGCGCTTGATGAAGGAGCCCTCCGCCGCATGCTGCGGTCTGGTATCGGGGAGAGCGGGCGTGGCCTAAATGAGATGGCGGCGCGGCCGATGCCTCCGGAATACCGGGATGAAAAATACTTGAAGTCCTACTGGATTGAGCTTGCTTGAGGGCCATGCAATTCATCAGCCACCGGGACGCGGATTACGCGGACAAGATCGCGCGATTCGAACGACGGGCGGAACCTCTCGAGGAAGTGGCCAAGGTCGTTGCGGAGGTGGTGAGTGAAATTCGCGCCCGGGGCGACGACGCGCTCCTGGAGCTGGCCAGGAAATTCGACGGCGCGGAGTTTTCCTCCGCAACACAGTTGCGCGTCAGCGAGCAGGAATTCATGGAGGCAGAGGACGCGGTCGACGAAAAGACGCGGGCGGCGATTGCAGAATCGCGCGAAAACGTAACGGCATTCGCGCGGCAAAGCTTGCGGCGCGACTGGTCGGCACGCAACGCCGAGGGGGCCGAAGTGGGTGAGATTTACCAGCCCTTTGTCCGGGTGGGGATTTATGTGCCGGGTGGCACCGCTCCCCTGGTATCCACTTCCAACATGACGGTGGCGGTGGCGGCGGCGGCCGGGGTGCCTGAAATCGTGGTGTGCACGCCCTGTGACGCCGAGGGCCTCGTCAATCCGGTGTTGCTGCATGCCCTGGCGGCGGCGGGCGCGACGGAGGTATACAAGCTTGGAGGTTCGCAGGCGATCGCGGCCATGGCCGTCGGGACGCCGTCGATACGGCCGGTGGTAAAGGTCTTCGGCCCGGGAAACTCTTACGTGGTCGAAGCCAAGCGACAAGTGTTCGGCTTGGTGGGCGTGGATCTGTTGCCGGGGCCCAGCGAAATCCTGGTGCTGGCCGACGCCACCGGAGAACCTGCTTGGATTGCATCCGACCTTCTGGCGCAAGCCGAGCACGGCGGGGATAGCCTGGTCGGTTTAATCACGGACTCCGAAGAGTTATTGGAGGCGGTCCGCAGAGAAGTTGAAGAGCAGGCGAAAACGCTTTCCCGGCAGGAACCGATTCAGAAGGTTCTCGATTCGGGATGTTCCCTGGTCCTCGTGCCCGATCTCGAGGAAGGGGTGCGCGTGGTCAATGCGTTCGCGCCCGAGCATCTGACACTCATCTCCGAGCGCGAGGAATCGTTGTTGCCGGCGATCACTACCGCCGGTGCCGTTTTCCTGGGGAATTATTCGCCGGTGGCGGCCGGTGATTTTCTGGCGGGGCCGAGTCACGAACTTCCGACTGGGGGCGCGGGGAAGAGTTTTCCCGGACTCACGGCGGATCAGTTTCAGCGGAGGACCAGCGTGGTGAAGTTTGACGCGGGGTCCCTCCGAAGATCCGTGCCGGCGATAGAGCGATTCGCGGCCGTGGAGGGACTGGACGCGCACGGACGGTCCGCGGCGATGCGGGGTTCCGAGTAAGGGCCCGCATCCGGTGCCGGGTGGGGCGGCCGGGGGCGATGGTGGCGGGGGAGCGTCGCGTGGACCTGGCTTTGGCTTGCGAAGCGGCGGGAGCCGTGGGGGAGGGCGAGGGCAGAGGGGGAGACCGGACGGGTCCTGGGACTGGATGGGGGGGCCGTGGGACGGAAAAGAAGGGACGATTAGCCTAATTTAATATTTTCGTATTTTTAATAGTATTGTATATTTATCACATACTAAATAATTTGTTAAACTGACAAAAATTCCAAAAAATAAGAGCTACTAGTGCTCCAAAACGTCAAATTTGGCAGGAATGTTTTATATTTTCTGTAAATAAATACAAAATATCGGGTGAATTTAAATTGACCAAAAATCTAAAGTGGGACAGAGTGGGCCAAAATGGCGGATTATGGGGGAAAAATGCCCTGAATCACGCTTCGATTCATGGATCCCGAAGGCCAACCCTTTCAGATTTTTGCGGGCACGGTCCGTCACGCTCTCGATGCCAAGAACCGCGTGACGATTCCGTCGCGCTGGCGTCAGGACGATCGGGGCGAATTCCACGCGGTCGCCGACCCCCGCAAACCGGTGGTCCTGTTGGTGCCTGCGGAGGAATTGCGTCGAATGAGCCGGTCTATCGAAGAATTGGGCGATCTTTCCGTGGCGCAGAAGCGGGCCTTTACGCGCCAGCTTTTTGCGCACGCCTTTCCTTGTCCTGCGGACAAGCAGGGGCGCCTGGTTTTGCCGCCGGAGTTTTGCGAGCGCTTTTCTCTACGCGGCGAAGTGGTGCTTTCGGGAACAGGGACGCGCATCGAGATCCGCAGTCCCGAAGCTTGGGACGAACTTTGCGAGAGCGAGAAGGACGCCTTCATCCAGGGCGCGCATTCGCTGGGACTTTGATTTGAATCTATGGAGAACCTCTTGCAACCAATGAAGAATGAACTGTGTTCGGCAACTAATATTTCCGGTGCCGGCAACTGGGGAATGCATTATTTCCAGTTGGGCGGATGGCTGGATCCGTTTGATCCCGCCGTGGGTCCAAAGTTTTTCGGTGGGGTCCGCCTCAAGCGCAGTCATGGGAGAGGGGGGCCGGTAATGCCGGGCGAAGCAGGAGACTCATCCGGAGCGGAACTGGATTTTTATCATGAGCCGGTCATGCTGGAGGAGGCGGCGCAGTATCTGCAGCCGACTCGCGGCAAGCGATTTCTGGATGGAACTCTGGGAGGCGGCGGACACGCCTTGCGGATTTTGCGTGAGGGGTCGGAGGTGATCGGCCTGGACCAGGATCCGGAAGCCATGGAGGTGGCGGAAGCGCGCTTGGCAGGATTCGCATCGCACTGCCATTTGATCCGCGCCAACTTCGCGGACTATCCGGATATTCTGGAGACGGTTGGGATCGGCAAGCTCGACGGAATCCTGCTCGATCTCGGGGTATCATCCCGGCAGCTCGAGGACGCGAGCCGCGGCTTTTCTTTTTCGGGAGAGGGGCCTTTAGACATGCGAATGAACCCCGACAGCGAGCTGACCGCGGAATACCTGGTGAATCACAGCGACGTCTCGGAGTTGGCGCGGATCTTTATCGAGTACGGCGAAGAGCCGAAAGCCGGTCGCATTGCGAAAGCGATCGGGAGAGAGCGGGCGGAGCATCCTATTACATCGGCCCGGCAACTCGCAGATTTGGTGGAGAAGGTGGTTCCGCGGCGCGGCAAGCGCCGGCACCCCGCCACGCGCGTATTCCAAGCCTTAAGAATCGCGGTTAACGATGAACTGCATGCCTTGGAGTTGGCGTTGCAGGGCGCGGTCTCCTGGTTGAACCCCGGCGGACGGCTGGTCGTGATTTCCTTTCATTCTCTCGAAGACCGGATTGTGAAACGGTTCATGAGGAGGCACAGCCAGATGTGGCTAGACCGGCCGGAGTGGCCGGAACCCAAGCCGAACCCCGATTACCATTTCAGTCTCGTCGTCAAGAGGGCGCTGCGTCCCTCCCCGGAAGAAGTGGCCCGCAATCCGCGTGCCCGCAGCGCCAAAATGCGGGTCGCTGAAAGGTTGAACCATGCGTAGAAAAAGGAACCGGTACAAGAACAGTCTGAACCTTTCCGCGTTGGTGCGATGGGTATCACTCGTTGCGTTGCTGGGGATCATGGCGACCTCGTACGTGTATATAAAGAACCAGCACGTCTCCAAGAGTGACCGGAAGAAGAATTTCGAAGAGGAGATCAAGCAGCTGGAGCGGGAAATTGAGACCATTGAACTGAAGCTGGCCTCGAGGATGGATCGTCCGAATATTCATCGGGCGCTTCAGTTTGCGGGCAGCGAGCTGAGCAAGATCGATCCACATGTGGTGGAACATATCGAGCAAACCGACCAGTCGGCACAGTACGCGTGGGAAATAAATCCCGACAACTAAGCCCGGGGGAGGCCGGAGCTTCGGTCCGGGGGGATCGATGGAACCGGAGGCAAGCCCAGACCAGAGGAAGTTACAGAAACAAGGATGTCGGAGCGCGCTTTTCAAAAACGTGCGGTGCTGTTGTGCGCCGGACTGGTCACGGGTTTCAGCCTGTTGTCGGTCCGGCTGGTTTATCTCCAGGTGGTGATGCACGAAAAGTACGCCGCCGAGGCCCTCGCCAAGCACACTCGGAAAGAGGTGCTTTACTCGCGCCGGGGTAACATCCTGGACCGCAACGGTGAATTGTTGGCGCGGAACCAGACGGTCTACAACGTCATCGCCGACAAGCATCACCTCTGCAATTTTGATATCGCATGCCGCGGCCTCGCGGTGGCGGAAAGCATCGGCAGCCAGGAGGTGCGGCGCAAGTACGACCGCGGCGAGATCGTGGCACGGTACCGGACCCGGGTGGTGCGGGTGCTGGCGCATCCGCTGGAATACCACGGCTGGGAGCTGAGGCAGAAGCTGGATAACCCGGCCCAGCAAACCATCATACTCCGGCGCAACATCGATGAAGAGCAGTATTGCGCACTGAAGGAATTGATCTCTCGGGAGCGTTTGGGCGGGATCTATTTCGAGCAGACGACGCGCCGGTTCTATCCCAGTCCGAGGACGCTGACGCACGTCCTCGGTCACGTGAATTACGATGGCATGACCGAGGCAGAGATCGACGAGATCGTCGGTGACCGGCAGACTGCGAGGATCTTGTCGCGCCAGGAGATCACCAGGATCAGGGGGAAAGAGGGAGTGGAAAAGGCGATGGAAGACGTCTTGCGCGGGGAGATTGGTTATCGCAACACGGAATCCGATCGCCGCGGCCGTGAGATCACCGCTTACCGGGGCGAGACCAAGCAACCGCGCCATGGTCACCACGTGCGGCTGACCGTTGACATGGGGTTGCAGAACATCGTGGAGGCTGCTCTAACAGACGCGTGGTATGAATTCATGCCCGAGAAGATCTCGGCGGTTTTCATGAACCCCAACACGGGAGAGATCCTGGCGCTGGCCAACCGGCCGCACTTTGATCTTTCTTCCCGCGAGGGAGAGCTGCGCAACCGGGCCCTGAGCGACAATTACGAGCCGGGTTCCACTTTTAAGATCGTCACGCTTGCGGCGGTGTTGGACCGGCAACTGGTTAATCGAAAGACCCCGATTTATTGTCATCTCGGCTCCTATCAGGATGGGGCGCTTCGGGTGTCCGATCACCATCCTTACGGTCAGCTCACCGTCGAAGAAGTCCTTGCGAAATCCAGCAACATCGGCACTTACAAGCTGGCGATGCAGTTGGGTAAGAAAAGTTTTCACGAGTACATGCTTAAATTCGGTTTCGGCTCCTACACGGGTCTGGAGTTGACCGGGGAAAGTCCGGGGCGGGTTTACAATCCCAAGGTGTGGAGCCTGCCCTCTTTCTCGAGGATGTCGATTGGATACGAAGTGGCGGTGACGCCGGTGCAGATGGCGAACGCGCTCGCGGTGATCGCGAACGGCGGGCAGCTCTTGAAGCCCCGGATTCTCGACGCAATTCTTGACGAGAAAGGAAGAGTCATTCGCCAGTATACAACGGAGGAGGTGAGAAGGGTCATCAGTGAGCGCGCGGCTTCGGAGGTGCGTAAGATGCTGATCAAGGTGGTGAGTTCCGATGGGACTGGAGAGAAGGGGGCAGTCAAGGGATTCACGGTGGCGGGAAAAACGGGGACGGCCCGCAAATACAGTCCGGCGCACCATCGCTATCTCGATGGAAGATACGTGGTTTCATTCATGGGGTTTCTCCCGGCGGAGAATCCCCAGTTGCTGGGGATCGTGATGGTGGATGACCCCCAGACGGGCTCCCTGCTGCGATATGGGGGGACCATCGCGGCTCCCATCTTCTCGCGAATTGCGACCGAGGCGGCGGCTTACCTGGACCTGGATCCGAATTTTGCGCGCCCGGATTACGCGGGGAGATATCCGACGGAGTGAGTCATCCGGAACGAGAACGCGTCTATGCAATTGAGCATGCTGATTCGCAATTTCAGACATAAAGCGATCACCGGTTCGACGGAAGTGGAGATCGGTTCGCTCTGCTATGATTCCCGGCGGGTGAAAGAGGGATCGATGTTTTTCGCATTGCGGGGAGCGATGGTGGACGGGCATCGCTATATTCCTCAAGCGATCGAAAACCAAGCCACGGCGGTTGTCGCGGAGGAGCCCGCCGGCGCGCGCGGCGGGACTACTTGGGTGGAGGTCGCCAACTCCCGCAGCGCGATGGCCGATGCCGCGTGCGCGTATTTTGAGGATCCCTCCCGGTCAATGGCGGTGGCAGGGATCACGGGCACCAACGGAAAAACCACGACGGCATTCCTTCTTCACCATCTCTTGAAGGCCACATGGAAACGGTGCGGTCTCATCGGGACGGTGCGTTATGATACCGGGGACGAAGAAATTCCGGCGGAACGAACCACTCCCGAATCTCTTGATCTGCAGGAATTTTTCTCCCGCATCCGGGATGCCGGAAGCCGAGGCGCAGTGATGGAAGTTTCTTCGCACGGCCTGGCGCAGGACCGGGTGCGTGGCGTGGATTTCGATGTCGCAGTTTTCACCAACCTGACCCAGGAGCATCTCGATTATCACGGCGACATGGAGAGCTATTACCAGGCCAAGGAGAGGCTCTTTGACATGGTTTTGGAAAAACGCGGGGGGGAGGGAGTCTCCATGGTCCTGAACGCGGACGATGCCTACGGGCAGCGATTGATCAGGAAATATTCCGGTAAGGCCGGCATGATCCGATACGGCATGGGCATGCAGGCCGATTTCCGGGCCCGCGATGTGCGAGTGGATTTTGACGGCACGGTTTTTCAGTTGGAGGCAAAGAATCGTTCCACCCTGGTGCGGCTGCCGCTGGTGGGCCGATACAATGTCAGCAACGCCCTTGCGGCCCTGGCAGCGGGTTCCGCGCTGGGAATCAACCTTCGGGAATCGGTGGCAAATCTCGCGGATGCGCCCCAGGTGCCGGGCCGGCTCGAAAGCATCAATGAAAAGCGGCCTTTCAAGGTGTTCGTCGATTACGCGCACACGCCCGACGCGCTCGAAAACGTGTTGCGGGTGGTCCGGGATTTGTCGCCGCGCCGGTTGATAACGGTGTGCGGATGCGGTGGGGATCGCGATCGGGCCAAGCGTCCCCTGATGGGGCGCGCCGCCGAGCAACTCAGCGATGCGGTGGTGGTCACCTCCGACAACCCGCGGAGCGAGGATCCCGGCGCGATCATTGAAGATATCGTCAAGGGCATGACCGCGGGACGGCACACGGTGATTGAGGATCGTCGCGAAGCCATCGGCGAGGCCATTTTCGCGGCGGGTCCCCGCGATATCGTGGTGATTGCCGGCAAGGGGCATGAAACTTACCAGGAAATCGGCGGCGAGAAACGGCCGTTTAACGATGTGGAAACGGCACGGGAATTCATGAGGGAATGGGAGCCGCGACGCAACAGATAACAAGCACCGCGATGGATGAATTGAAGCTCAGCACCGTGGCGGCACACTGCGGCGGCAGCCTGATCCAGGGGATTCCGCAAGCGACCGTGGACCGGGTTTCGACCGATACGCGTACGCTCGGCGAGGGAGCTCTCTTCGTGGCATTGAAGGGCGAGAATTACGACGCGCACGATTTTCTCGCCGAAGCGGAAGCGGCCGGGGCGGCGGCGGTGGTAGTGAGCAAGCTGCCTGCAGCCTCCGAAGAATTACGCTGCGCAATCATTCGTGTCGGGGACACGCTGAAAGCTCTGCAGCAGTTGGCCAAGCGCTATCGCGACGAATTGGATCTCAAAGTGGTGGCGATCACCGGGAGCAGTGGAAAGACGTCGACCAAAGATTTCATCGGTGCGGTGTTGGGAATGCGTTACGCGGTCAACGCGACCCGCGGAAATTTGAACAATCACATTGGGCTGCCCTTGACGATGCTCGAGAGCGAGAGCGCCCACGAGTGCGGTGTCTGGGAACTGGGTATGAACCACCCGGGGGAGATCGAGGTGTTGGCCGAGCTCGCGGCGCCCGAAGTGGGGGTGATCACCAATATTGGTCACGCGCACGTCGAATTCATGAAAACGCGCGATGCCATCGCCCGGGAAAAGGGCATGTTAGCCGAAGCCGTGGGCGCAGAAGGATGTGTGATTCTGAGCGCCGAAGATGAATACACGGAGAGTATTCGCGGCCGGACGGCGGCGCAGGTGCTTACCGCGGGCCTGGACTCGGGAGACGTGTGCGCCGAGGAGATTCAGTGCGACGGAGAGGGATGCCGTTTTCGTCTGCGCCTGGGCGACGAATCGGAGGACGCCTTCATTCCGGTAACCGGCCGTCACATGGTACAAAACGCGGTCTTGGCGGCGGCGGTGGGGATGCGGCTCGGCGTTTCCAGTGGTGATATCGTGGAAGGCCTGCGCCGGACCGAACTGGCCGGAGGCCGGCTGCAGAGAAAAGAGTACGCGGGGATCACCTATCTCGACGACACTTACAACGCGAATCCCGATTCCATGCGCGCGGCCTTGGAAACGCTGGGAGCACTGTCCTGCGAGGGAAAACGAATCGCGGTGCTGGGAGCCATGGCGGAGCTGGGGGACGCGGCCGATGAGGAACACCGCGCGATCGGCGCGCAGCTTGCGAAGGAGGGCATCGATGTCTTGATCACGGTGGGGGCACAGGCTGCAGAGATCGGCGCCGGGGCCGCCGAGAGGGGTTCGCTGACGACCCACGATTGCAGGGACCACAAGGAGGCGGCGGAGATGCTTCGACGGGAGGCAGTCGCGGGCGACCTGGTGCTGGCGAAGGGGAGCCGGACATCGCGAATGGAAGCGGTATTGGAGGAGGTGATGGGGGGATGATTTATTACCTCCAGAACTTCAGCGAGGACTTCAAGGTCCTCAATGTATTCAAGTACATTACGTTTCGCGCCGCGAGCGCCGGTATTTTGTCGTTTCTGTTGTGCGTGGTTTTCGGTGAGCGCGTCATCCGGGAGTTGACGGCTTTGAAGTTGGGTCAGCCGATCCGGTCGGCGGAAGAAGTGCACAAGCTCTCCGAGCTGCACAACAGCAAAGGGGGCACTCCGACGATGGGAGGCGTTCTTCTGCTGGGGTCGGTCTTGATCGCGACGATTCTCTGCGCCCGGCCGACGAACCCGTTTGTGCAGGCGATGGTGGTGATCCTGGTGAGCATGGGAGGGCTGGGTTTCGTCGACGACTATCTGAAGGTGCGGCACAAGAGTTCGGCCGGGATCAGTGCGCGGGTAAAGCTTTTCGGCCAGGTGGGGATCGCGGTGGCCGTGGGCTTATATCTTCTGTTGCGTCCGGAAACCGGCGAATACATCCGCAAGCTCTACGTGCCGTTCCTGAAGGAACCATTGATTCAGGACATGGGATGGCTGAGTATCGGCTTTTTCGTGTTGGTGATTGTGGGGTGCTCCAACGCGGTCAACCTGACTGACGGATTGGACGGTCTGGCTATCGGGTGCACGATTACGGTTGGAGTGAGTTACGCGATATTTTCGTACATCGCAGGCAACCAGAAGATCGCGGAGACCTACCTCTTTCTTCCTTACCATCCTCAGGCAGGAGAACTGGCGGTATTCATGGTGGCGTTGGTCGGGGCCGGTCTGGGTTTTCTCTGGTTTAACTGTCACCCGGCCGCGCTGTTCATGGGCGATACAGGGTCGCTAGCTATCGGAGGCATGTTAGGAACGGTGGCGATTTGTTGTAAGCAGGAATTTTTGCTCGTGCTGGTGGGAGGTGTCTTCGTGATCGAGGCGACCTCGGTGATACTGCAAGTGGCGAGTTTCAAGATCCGCAAGAAGCGGATCTTCGCGATGGCTCCGATTCATCACCACTTTGAATTGAAGGGATGGCACGAAAACAAAGTGATCACTCGATTTTGGATCCTCTCCATCATTCTCGCGCTGGCGGGACTTGCGACCTTGAAACTGAGATAGACGAAAAAAAGTGCGATACCAGGGAAAAGACATCTCCGTGTTGGGCGCGGGTCGTAGCGGTCTGGCGGCCGCCAGGCTGGCACGCCGCGAAGGCGCGGAGGTTACGGTGCGCGATGACGGTCCCGGAGGCGTGGCGGGGGAGACCCGCCGAGTCCTCGAGGAGGAAGGGATCGCCTTCCGCGAGGGTGCATCCGCCCTCGACGGGGCGGCGCTGAGTCAGCTGGCGGTGGTGAGCCCGGGGATCGACCTGAAGTCGCCCCTGGCGCGGGTTTTTCTCGACGCCGACGTGCCGGTGATGGCGGAGATTGAATTTGCGGACTGCTGTCATGCCAAGCCGGTGATTGCGATCACGGGCACCAACGGGAAGACGACGACGACCGAGATGGTCGAGCTGCTTTTGACGGCGGGCGGACAACGAAGCGTGGCGGCCGGTAATTACGGAAGAGCTTACTCCGACCTGGTCCTGGCGTCCGATTTTGAATCGGTGGAGGTGGTGACCCTTGAGGTGAGCTCATTTCAGTTGGAAGCCATCATTGATTTTCGTCCCGACGTCAGCGTGTGGTTGAATTTCGCCCCTGATCATCTGGATCGTTATGCCGGGGTGGAGGAATATTACGAGGCCAAGCACCGGATTTTCAAGAATCAGACCGGCGAAGACTATGCCGTCGTCAACTCCTGCAGCGATGTGGGGACGCTGCGTTCCCGGACGGTGACCTTCAGCGCCGAGGATACGTCAGCGAATTACCACCTGGAGAACGGACAGATATGGTTTGAGGGCGAGGCAGTTTGCGATTGGGCGTCGGGGACCCGTTTGCGGGGGGAGCACAACGCGGAAAACCTCATGGCGGCGCTGGCGGTGGGACACATTCGCGGAATTCCCTTTGCCACGATGGAAAAGGCGATTGCGGGGTACGCGCCGCCGCCGCATCGCTGCGAGCTGGTGGGGACGGTGTCGGGGCACGAATACATCAACGATTCCAAGGCGACCAACCTGCACGCGCTCGAGCAATCGCTGCGCTCTCAGGGGGAGTCCGTGGTGCTGATCGCCGGTGGGAAGGACAAGGGGTTGCCCTTTGAGAGATTGAAGGAAACCGTCAAGAGCAAGGTCAGTCACGTGGTGGCGATCGGGGAAATTCGCGATTCCCTCGTCGAAGCGTGGTCCGGCTCGGTGCCATGCGAAGCGGCCGAGAGTCTGGAAGAAGCCGTAAGGGCGGCGACGGCCGCTGCCACGGCGGACCAGACGATACTATTTTCTCCCGGGACGTCGTCTTTCGACATGTTTCGGGGATATGAAGCACGCGGAGATATGTTTCGCGATATTGTAAATAAACTGCAGTGACCACAACCAATGAATGATAAGACATCCATAAGCCGGAAGGGCGTGAAACGGGGAAAACTGCGGCTGCAAACCCTCTGGGCGAAGCCGCACCGATTCTCCGCGCACGTAACCGAAGAACAAGAGTGGCAAACCGAAGTGCCCAACGTAAAGCTGGCGCGCGTGTTCGGGATCGTATTGATTCTGCACATCGTTGCGGTTGGCGGAATCCTCGCTTTCAAAATGATCGAGAGGACATCGGATGATCTCGATACCACCACGGTGCGGGCGGCTCCGGAGATCAAGAAGGAGACCGCGGTTGCGCCCGTGACCCCGGAGGTCCGGGAACGGACCATGCCGCGGCAGGAGATCGTGAAAGACGAGCCGAACATCGTTGTCGACGATCCGTCCCGTCTTGGGATGAAGCATTACCGGGTGCGCTCCGGAGACAATTTGCTGGCAGTGGCCCGCAAGTTGGGCGTCAGCGTTTCGGAGTTGGAAGAATTGAACAAGCTGGATGAAGGCAAGAGCGTTTACCCGGGTATGGTGCTGCTGGTGCCGAACCGGCGTATCAGCGCAGTCCAGCCGGAAGACATTCAGAGACTGCTGGGAGAACCGGTTCCGACCGCGGTCGTGAAGGCGGACATCGCGGAGAATCCGGTGCCGGGGACGCCGACCGCGGTGGTGAAGCCCGTGGCTGCGGCCGAGGCGCCTGTGCCTGCGACACCTGCGTCCAAGGCGGTCCGGGCCGAGACCCTGGATGCGCCGCGCGAAGTCGCCGCGGCGAAACTCGAACCGGCTCCGGCTCCGGTCGTCAGGCCGGCTCCCGCGCCCACGCTCGCGCCCGTGACGACACCCGCACCTGCCGCTTCGGGAGCCCGCACTTACACGGTGGTCTCCGGTGATACGCCTTACGGAATCGCACGGCGATTCGGCATCGATTACCAGGAGCTGATGCGGGCGAATAAGATCACCGACGCGCGCAGTCTTCGCGTGGGATTGGTGATTAATATTCCAGAGCAGCGTTAGGAAAATTGTCCGCGGGGAAATAATCCGGAGATTTCCGGGCAATTTCCCCGTGCGAGGAAGTTTCGTGTCACGGTTAAATCGAAAACAATGCAGCTGGTGATCTGCAGAGCATTATGTCTCATCGCAGCGCGCAAATACTAGTGGTCACTGTGCTCTTGCTGCTGGCATTGGGGATTACAATGCTCTGCAGCACCAGCGTTTTCGATGCCGGCACTCCGGAAGACGACATCTATTACGACGTCAAGCGCCAGTTCATCTGGGTGCTGTTGGGAGCCACGGCTTGCGTGTTACTTGCAGTCTTGGATTATCACTGGTGGCAGCGGACGGCCCGGATCTGGTATGCGGTGGCGGTGGTCGTCCTGCTGTTCTGTTTTGTTCCGGGAATCGGCATGAAAATTAACGGTGAGTATCGCTGGATCAGTGCGAAAGCCCTGGGACTGGCGGGTCTCCGCTTTCAGCCTTCAGAGTTGGCAAAACTGGCTGCGATCATCGGGCTGGCGGCATGGTTTTCCCGGCATTCATCCGAGGAAAGAACATTCGTGCGAGGGTTCGCGATTCCCATGGCGATTGTGGGGACCCTGATGATGCTGATTCTCGCGGAAGTCGACATGGGCAGCGCCGTGATCCTGGGGGCATCCGCTTTCACAGTGATGTTCCTCGCAGGGAGTAACTGGAAATACCTGGGAGCGACCTGCATCGTGGGGATGGCGGGTCTGGGGGCGATGGTTTACGCGATTCCGAACCGCATGGTGCGCATTACGGCCCTATTCGATCTGGAGAAGCACAAAATGGACGCGGGACTCCAGCAGCATTACGCCACGCTGGCGTTCGGATCGGGAGGCACGGAGGGCCTGGGCCTCGGGAACGGCAGGCTCAAGATGCTCTATATGCCTTTTGCGCACACGGATTTCATTTTTCCGATGATCGGCGAGGAGCTGGGGCTATTTTTCACTCTGGCAGTTGTGCTCGGTTTTGTCTTCATCATTATCTTTGGAATGCTGATTGCTTCGCATGCCCCCGACCGGTTTGGAAAGTTGTTGGGGATGGGCATCGTCTGCTGTATCGCGATCCAGGCTCTTTTGAATATCGGCGTAACCACGGCTGTGCTGCCGAACACGGGTTTACCGCTTCCCTTCGTGAGTTATGGGGGATCGAACATTCTTTTTTGCATGGTTGGGGTGGGAATCCTCCTGAATATTTTTCGGCAGGGAAATCAGAGTGAGGTTGAGAACTATCCAAAGATCCTGCGGACGAAACTGACGCCGCGAGTTTGACTTGGGACGGGGCGCCCGCATTTCGCGGGGAACGTCACCGGGAAAGGCCGGCGGCAGCAAACATTATTCGAACGTGAGTAAGGATGGGCAACGACGCGTCATCATTGCATGCGGTGGAACCGGCGGGCATCTTTTTCCTGGTATCGCGGTGGCCGACTGCCTGCGGCGGCGTGGTCACGAGGTGTTGATTTTGATTTCTGAAAAAGAGATCGACCGGCTGGCGAGCGAGGGGCATGGGGACTTCGAGTTTCGCAAGTTACCGGCGATCGGACTAGGGAGAGTATTTTCATTAAAGACCGTGAATTTCTTAACGCAATCCTGGAAAGCTTATGGTGTCTGCCGCGGGCTGGTGGACGAGTTCAGAGCGGACACGGTCCTGGGGATGGGAGGGTTCACTTCGACTCCGCCGATCGTGGCGGGCAAGCGCAAGGGGTGCCGCACACTGGTGCACGATTCCAACGCGATTCCCGGGAAAGCCAACCGCTTGACAGCGCGTTTCTGTGACGTGGTGTTACTGGGGGTCGCAGAAGCCGCAAATTATTTTCCCAAGAGCAAGACCCGGGTGGTGGGGACCCCGGTGCGTGCCGGGTTTCGCGAGCCGGTGCCCCGGGGGCGTGCGCTGGACCTTTTTGGATTGGAGGAGGGGGTCAAGACACTGCTGGTGATGGGAGGCAGCCAGGGGGCGCGGAGGGTCAACCGGCTGGTCTGCGAAGCGCTGCGAGTCCTTGACGGCGCAGGCGTAGCTTTGCAGGTGATCCATCTGACCGGGCCGGGCGATCACGGGGAGGTGACCGAGGCCTGTCGCGGCCTCAAGATCCGCACAAAGATCCTGCCATTCTGTCACGAGATGCAAATGGCGTATACGGTGGCGGACCTGGCGATTTCGCGGGCGGGAGGATCGAGCCTGGCGGAGCTGGCATTTTTCGGGGTTCCGTCTATTTTGATTCCTTACCCACACGCCGCGGAGGACCACCAGAGGCGCAATGCCGAGGTCTTTGTCCGCGCGGGGGCCGCCGTAATGGCGGATGAAAAGGAACTGACCGGCGAAGTTCTCTCGGAGATGCTCCGCGAGTTGTGCCGGGACGCTCCCCGGCTGGCCGCGCTTTCCGAGAAGGCGTCGCAGCTGGGAGCGGGGGACGCCGCCGAAGAAATTGCACGCGCCATCGAAGAAGCACCTGCATGAAAAAATCATGGACCCAGGCCCTGCATCAAGGGCAGAGACGCCCGATGAGGATCCACCTCATCGGTGTGGCCGGTTCGGGCATGAGCGGCCTGGCGTCGCTGTTGCTCGGGCTTGGGCACCGGGTCAGCGGTTCCGACAAGGTGACCACCGTGGAGACGGAACGGTTGCAGCGCGTGGGGCTCGATTTTTCCTGTCCTCACACCGCGGAAGCAGTCGAGGACGCCGAGTTGGTGATTTATTCTTCGGCGGTAAAGAAAGGCAACGTCGCCTTCGACACGGCCATGAAACTTGGGATTACACTGGTGCGCCGGGCGGAAGCCCTGGCCGCGATCATGGAAGGGAAGCGGGGAATTCTGGTTGCGGGGACTCACGGGAAGACGACCACCTCCGCGATGGCGGCGCACGTGCTTCGGCAGGCGGGGGTCAGGTGTTCGCATTACGTGGGCGCGGAGATCCCGGTATTGGGAACCAACGCGCACTGGGAGAAGGCTGGGGATTACATGGTCGCGGAAGGCGATGAAAGCGACGGGACACTGGTGCTCTTTCATCCCGAGCACGCGATATTGCTCAATGTCGAGGCGGAACATCTCGATTTTTACGAGGACGTCGCCGCGATCCGGAAGGTGTTTGCGCAATTTCTCGATCAGACATCGGGAAAGATTATTTACTGCGCCGAAGACGGCGGGGCCGTTTCGCTGGCCGCGGAGCGGCAAGCATCGATTTCATACGGTTGGGAGAGGGGCCTGGATTACTCGGCCCGCGCCGTGCAGGAGCAGGGGGAGAGCATGGTATTCGAGGTCTGTCGCGGGGGCGCGAGTCTCGGCGAAGCGACCTTGGGGATACCGGGGCGACACAACGTGCTGAATTCTTTAAGTGTGATCGCGCTGGCGTCCGAGCTGGGCGTGGAATTCGAGGCCATCACAAAAGCATTGGGGACATTTCGCGGGGCCCGGCGACGGTTCGAATGGAAATACAAGACTGGAACAATTTCGATCGTGGATGATTATGGGCATCATCCTACAGAGATTGCGGTTACGCTTGCCACGGCGCGCACCTTGCAGGCGAAGAGGCTGGTGTGTTTATTCCAGCCCCATCGTTACACGCGCACGCGATCGCTGGCCGCGGAGTTCGGGAGCGCTTTCGAGGGGGTGGACGCCGTCTTTGTGACGGACGTTTATCCGGCCAGCGAACCGCCGATTCCCGGGATCAGCGGACAGACCGTCGTCGACGAGATCCTGAAGCAGGGCCGGGGGGTGGAGGCATTTTATACTCCCGAGCTCGATCGCGCCCATCTTCGGGTCGGTAATTATTTGAGGGAAGGCGATTTCTTTCTCAGTCTCGGGGCCGGTAACGTGCACGAAGCAGCCACGCGGATTGCAGCAGACATGGCGGTGCTGGATGCAATGCGGGAATGCGTGCAGGAGGAAGAAGCCGTGTTCAGGCTTTACGAGCCGATGAGCCGCCACACGACCTTGCGGGTTGGCGGGCCCGCGCAATTCTGGGTGGAGACCCGCAGCGTGGAGGGCTTTGCGCGGCTGGTGCGCTTCTGCCGGGAGCGAAGTATTCCCCTGAGGGTTATCGGCCGCGGCTCGAACCTGCTGGTGCGGGACGGGGGCATCGCCGGGGTGGTTGCGCATCCTTCCAAGGGGGAATTCTCCGAGGTGCGGGTGGAGGGGGATTGCATCGTGGCCGGAGTGGGCGCGCGCTTCAAGCAGGTGGCCGCCGCCGCGAAAAACGCAGGCCTGGGAGGATTCGAGTGGATGGAGGGAATCCCGGGGAACGTGGGCGGCGGACTGCGCATGAATGCGGGCGCTATGGGGAGCGCCACTTTCGATCAGGTCGTCAGCGTCCGCTATCTTGATGGTGGAGGGAGTCTGGAGGAGAAATCGGCCGATGAAATTGTAAGTTATTACCGGAATGTTCCCGAGCTGCGGGATAACTACGCGGTTTCGGCGGTGTTCCGGGGCCGGCCCACGGAAGCGGCGCAGATCGACGCGCGTATGGAAGAGTCCATGCGCAAGCGGCGCGACTCGCAGCCGGTGGCCGCCAGCGCGGGCTGTATATTCAAGAATCCCGAAGAATGTCCCGCCGGCCGGTTGGTGGAAGAGTTGGGATTGAAAGATTTGCGGGTGGGTGCGGCGCGGGTTTCGGAGGTGCACGGCAATTTTATCGTCAATGAGGGAGAGGCCTCGGCGGCAGAGGTCTTATCGATTATCGATCAGATCAAGTCGGCGGCGCGAGAGGAACGGAATATCGAACTGGAGACGGAAGTGCAGATTCTCGGGGAAGAAGACTTATTTACCTCGGGCAAGTACACATAGAGCGGAGATTTTCGAGGAGATGATGCTGGAAAATAAGAGAATTGCGATAGCCGGCGGCGGCCCGGGTTCGGAGAGAGAAATCTCTCTGGCTTCGGCGGAGGCGGTGCGGGGCGCGCTGGAATCCTGCGGGCTCGACTTGGTGCAGATGGATGTGCGGGGACCGGACTTTGAGGTGCCGGAAGGTGTGGACCTGGTATACAACCTGATTCACGGGACCTTCGGGGAGGACGGTGATTTCCAGGAGCTTCTTGAAAAGAGAGGGATTGCGTACACCGGGGCGGGGGTGGAGAGCAGTCGTCTGGCGTTCGACAAATTCTTGAGTAAAGAGCGGTTTAGCAGTCACGGGGTGCCGACGCCGGCACACGAAGTTTTGGATTTGGACGAGCGGGATCGGCCGGAGATGGAATTTCCCCTCGTGGTGAAGCCGGCTTGCGAAGGATCGAGTGTCGGGGTGCACCTCGTGCGGGAGGAATCCGGGTGGGCGGCGGCTCTGGAAGACGCCTCCCGGTTCGGAAAGCGCCTGTTAATTGAAAAGTTGATTGACGGCAAGGAGTTGACGGTGGGGATCCTGGACGGGGAAACCCTGCCGGTGGTGCATATCCAGCCGCGCTCGGGATTTTATGACATGAAGAACAAGTATCCCTGGCTCCTGGAAGAGGGCGGGACGGATTACTTTTGTCCGGCGCAGCTAGGGGAGGGGAGGACGGAAAAGGTTCAAGGGGCAGCGCTTGCGGCGCATCGGGCGCTGGGAGTGGAGATTTATTCCCGGGTGGATCTTCTCCTCGATGGGGAGGGCGAGCCGTGGGTCCTGGAAGTGAACACGATCCCGGGTATGACGGAGAGCAGTCTTCTGCCGAAGGCGGCCAAAGAGGCCGGGATTGATTTTGCAGCGCTCTGCCTGCGGATTGCGGAGCTTTCGTTTGCGTTGCGCGCTCCGGCGCGCGCTTAAGAGAGGGAAAAGAAAGACATGAAAAACAGCTCGAATACGAAACGGCGGAACCCGAATCACCGCGTCCAGCATCAGCCTGCCCGCAACAAGAAGCTTCAACAGTTGGACGTGAGGATGCGTTCGAAGGCCGAGACCAGGTTGCGGCGGGTGGCGGTGGTACGCTGGGTGTTCAAGTCCGTGCTGGTGGCGGCATCAGTGATCGCGTTGGGGATTTGCGCGCGATGGATTTATGAAAAGACATTTTACGAAAACGTCGAGTTCTCCTTAACTGATCTCCAGGTCGAGAGCAACGGGGGACTGGATTACCAGCGCATCGTGGGGGAAGCGGGTATCACGGAAGGCATGAACCTGCTGAGCATTGATATCGAGGATGTCCGGGCGCGTCTTGGGAACCTGGCGCAGGTGGAGTCGGTGGAAGTCACGAGACAGTTGCCGAACCAGCTCAAGATCCGGATCTTCGAGCGGTTCCCGATGGCATGGCTCGAATGTCCGGCGCTGGGGATTCGCTCACAGACATCGCATCGGGGATTTCTTCTGGATATCGATGGAGCGGTGTTGCCTTGCGAGGCGCTGCTGCGCCGATACCTCGCGCTGCCGGTGGTCCGGGTGCGCAGCCTGGCGCGTGTCAAGCCCGGCGCGCGCATTGAGTCAGAGCAGGTGATTCGCGCGCTGGACCTGATTGGGCGGAGCAACGAGATCTTCTTTGAGGAGCAATTGGAGATCGTGGAGGTGGAATTGCGCAATGAGTATTCCATGAAAGCGACTTACAACAGCGACGCGGAGGTGACCTTCGGGATGCAGGATATCGGGGCGCAGCTCCAGGATTTGAAGTTGATCATGGCCCACACCCTTGCCCAGAATCGCCAGATGGCGACTCTCAACCTGATGGCGCGCAAGAATATCCCGATTACGTATTTCAATTTTCCGGCTGATGGCGTAGAATCTCTGCGCCAGGAGGCCCAGCCGGTGTACCGGCAGCCTGCTTCGACCGACCCTGGAAGCGGCGAGGCGGAGCGACACCTTGATGCTATTCGAAGTATTTTGAGTCGAGGATGAGACCGGCGGCAGAAGTTATTTGTTCACGATTTGAGTAACGACGCAGTATGTCACGATCGAATATTTACGTTGGCCTGGAAATAGGAACTTCGAAAATCTGCGTCGTCGTGGGGGAGGTCAAAGGCGACGGCGCCATTAAAATCCTGGGTGTGGGTCAGGCGCCGTCGCGGGGCGTGCGCAAGGGGGAGATTGTCGACTTCGGGACGGCACAAACTTGTTTGCACGATGCGCTGGTGCGGGCGGAGGATCGCAGCGACGTCATGGTGCGCAATGTTTTCCTGAGCATCACCGGAGCGCATATCGAGAGCGTGAATAACCGCGGGTGTATCCGGATTCCAGACGACCAGAATGAGATCACGGAAGAGGATCTGGAGGAGGTAAAAGAAATCGCGCGGGATGTCTCCATTCCTCAACAGAACGCGTTTCTTCACAGCATCATTCAGCATTATTACGTCGACGGCCAGGAAAAGGTGCTCGATCCCGTGGGCATGCTCGGACGAAAACTTGAAGCGGACTATCATATCATCCACGGGATCCGGACACGGATTCAGAATACGATCCGGTGTGTTCGCGAGATTCCGCTGGAGGTGGAGGATGTCGTCGTCAGCGCGATAGCGTCGGCCCAGGTCGTGCTCAACCAGGAAGCCAAGAAACGCGGCGCCGTAGTTATCGACGTCGGCGGAGGCACAGCGGATTACGTGCTTTACAATGACGGGGCCGTGACCGCCTCAGGTTGTATCGGAGTCGGTGGCGATCACATCACCAATGATCTTTCCATCGTGCTCAAGATTCCCCTGGCTAAAGCGGAGAAGCTGAAAATTGAAGAGGGTAACGCCATGATCGGGGAAGCGGAGCCCGGCGAGACCATTGATCTCTCTGACGATACCCGATTTGTCGGGAAGCCCATCGAGCGGGCCCTGCTCAATGAAATCATCAACGTGCGTGCGCGGGAGATCCTGGAGTTGGTGAAGAATAAATTGGACGATGCGGGGAACCTGGATCAGGTCGGAGCCGGTATCTTTCTGACCGGTGGCTGCAGCTTGCTCAATGGATTCGACCGGCTGGCGGAAGAGGTTTACGGGATGCCTGTCCACCGAGCCAATTCCACCCCCATCAGCGGGCTGACTGCGACCTTCGAGAACCCTCAGTATGCCACTCCCATCGGATTGATCCGGTATGCGCAAGTTCTCGAAACCGAGCGTCCTTCCGGCCCGGTGCTCGGGCGAATTGGCCGAAAATTCACGGAGTTTTTTGGTGTATCCCGCGCAATCTTCTGATCGAATAGGCGACGCACCGATGCCTGCGGGCTGGAGGCGGCCACCGGTATTTCCACTGGATTACCCCGGTTCGCCCGCCCGCTGAAGCGGTCTCCCCCCATTTTATTTGCCCGGAAACAAAATCCAATCGACAGACCAAACATAATAGGAACTCAGAGATGATTGAATACAAGACCTCAACGCAGAAAGATCTGGCGAACGGAAGTGAATTTTCCGTGCGTGTTTTTGGAATCGGAGGGGCCGGCGCCAATTCGCTGGACCGCATCGCCCTGGAAGGCATGGAAGAAGCGGATCTCCTTTCCATGAACACGGATGTCCGGGCTCTCTCCACTTCGGTCTCCAGTAAGAAGGTTCAGCTGGGCAGAGAGTTAACCAAAGGTCTGGGCGCCGGGGGCGATCCGGAACTGGGACGAGAAGCGGCCATGGAAGCTGCCGACGAGATCCGGGAGGCTGTCAAAGGGCAGTCGATGATATTTATTTGCGTGGGTTTGGGCGGTGGGACCGGCAGCGGCGCCGCTCCGGTGGTGGCGCGCATCGCCGAGCAGGAAGGCGCTTTCGTGGTTGTCTTTGCGACCTTTCCGTTTTCCTTCGAGGGGCGGCGCAGGCTCGAGCAGGCGCAAACCGCGCTGGAGCAACTGGGCACCTCCGCCAACGCGACGATTATCTTTGAAAATGACCGTATGGGTGAACTTATCCTCGCGAAGGAGGGCATTCAGAAAGCATTTGCTGCCGCGGACAAAATTATCAGCCAGAGCGTGCGCGCGGTGACCCAACTGGTGACCAAGACGGGATTGATCCACATCGGCCTCGATGACTTGATCAGCGCCCTGCGCAACACCGATTCACGCTGCCTCTTCGGATACGGCCGCGCCAAGGGTGATAACCGCGCCCAGGCCGCCATCCGGGACGCTCTCAAGAGCCCGCTCCTCGATCGCGGGCAACTTGCCCAGGCATCCAACGTCCTGGTTCATATTTGCGGCGGAGAAACGCTCACTCTTTTCGAAGTGGAGCTGCTCATGAAAGAGCTCGGAAAAACGCTGCGTGACGACGCCCAGATTTTCTTCGGCACTTCCACGGATACCACCATGGGCGATGACATCGGCATCACGCTGATTACTTCGCTGCCGCGCATGGCGATGAGACGGCTGGAGGAAGAGGAGGCCGAAGAATCCGACGCGGAGCCGACTGCAGCCGCCGCGTCTGCATCCGTGCCGGCCGCCGATGCGCAGGAGGAGGAAGTGGCTCCCGCCCGTGTCGCCGCGCCGCCGCCGGAAGAACAGATTGAAGTCGAAGCACCGGTCACGGTCGAAGACGCCGAGCAAGCGCAGGAGCCGGTGTCGCTTCCGGTTTTGAAGGAAGCGGCTGATTCGCCGAGTGAGGAAGTTGTCGTGGACGTGGAGCCAACGGAAGAAGAAGCCGTCGCGGTGGCCGCAGCTGCCAAGCGGAAGGCTTCTCAGCAGGAGCTCAAGCTCAATCCCGGGGCGCGCGGGCGCTTTGAGAAAAGCGAACCCACCATTATCGATGGCGAGGATCTCGATGTGCCGACTTTCCTGAGAGA
Organism: Verrucomicrobiales bacterium; assembly: GCA_024638765.1. Classification (GTDB taxonomy): domain Bacteria; phylum Verrucomicrobiota; class Verrucomicrobiia; order Verrucomicrobiales; family DEV007; genus JAHEJT01. The sequence goes on along the minus strand of JAHEJT010000008.1, from coordinate 29,677 downwards.
CCGCGAGTAGGAAGTAGTCCCGGCGCTCCTCGACGGGGTTAGCCCCAGAAAGCCCGCCGCGGAGCGTCGGGTTTACTCACGAAGCGGGGATTATCTGCGTAATGGTAGGGGGGGGTGGCAACCCGCCGGACAGCCTGGAGCACGGGCCGCGACGCCCTCTCGGAGGCTACTTCTTCAAGAAGAAGGCCTGTTGCTTCTCTGAAATCGGGATGCCGAGCTTCTCCATCACCAGGAGCATATCTTCCCAGACCTTGCGTTTCTCACTGATGGCGCCGTTGCGAAGCAGGTAAGAGGGGTGGTAGGTCACCATGACCGGGATGCCTGCGAGCTCGTGGAAATGGGCGCGCATCCGGCCGACGGATTCCGTCAATCCGAGGAGGCCTTCGGCGGCGGTGGCGCCCAGGGCGACGACGGCTTTCGGTTGGACCACGTCGATTTCGGCGAGCACATAAGGCAGGCAGGCCTCCATTTCCGGGGAGGTTGGTTTCCGGTTTCCGTATCCCTGGTCGGGCATGGCGGGCCGGTATTTGACGATGTTTGAGATATAGACATCCTCGCGTTTCAATCCCATTGCCTGAATGATCTTTGTGAGTAATTGACCTGCTTTACCCACGAAGGGCTCGCCCTGAGCTTCTTCGTCGGCGCCGGGTGCTTCCCCGACGAACATGAGATCGGCGTCCGGATTGCCCACCGCGAAGACCATGGTGTCGCGCAGGGATTCGAGTGCGCCGCTGCGCTCGCAGTGGGCGACCAGGTTTCGGAGGTAATCGAGCTTTTCAGTCTTGGTTGCGCCCTCGGGGACGATGCCGCCGGGGCTGGCATGTTGTGCGGGCGGCGAAGCGGTCGCGGGCGCTGGGCGGACCGGTGTGGTTTCCGCGACCACGGCGGCGGGACGGGCGGGCGCGGTCTTTGCGCGGCCCGGTAAGGAAGCCAGGGTAAGTCTTGTCTCCTCGCTGAACTGAATGTGCGTCCGGCCCTTGGCCTGAAGTTCGAGGAGATGAGATTTCAGCGCCCTGAGGCCGGCGACGGCGGATGGTGACATTCCGGGATCTATATAAACGGGAGTCGTTCCCTGGGGCAACGCCTTTCTGCACACCGCTGGAATCTGATCGTGTCCGGCCCTCCTGGTGTCCTTTGGAGGGGGCGCGGAGTTTCAAGTTTAGGGTCGCGCTCCCCGTCCTTTTCGTTCACATTTCCTGTGGAGGAGTCAAACTGGAAGAAAGATCCAAGCAATATGTTCAAGCGATTAGGGAATTTGATTCGGGGGTTTTTTGGTCTGTTTGTGTCCGGGCTGGAAAAGAAAAATCCCGAGGCGCTTCTGGAGGTGGAGCGCGAAAACCTGCGCAAGCAGATATCCGAATACAACAAGGGGCTGGCGGCACACGCCGGGCTTTGCGAGCGACTGATGTCGCAGGTCAAGAAGCTCGAAGGAGAAGAGCGGGAACTGCGCGCCAAGGCCGCGGCCCACCTCAAGGCCGGCAACCGCGAGGCCGCGGGCAGATATGCGTTGCGGCTTCAGACCATCAAGCGCGAGCACTCGGAGAATGCCAAGCAGCTTGGGGAGGCGGAAACCACTTACAAGGAATTGCTCAAGGCGCGCGACGTCAGCGTGACCGCGGCGCGCGAAAAGATGGAAGCGCTCCGGCGGAATATTCAGGACATGAAAGTGAAGAGCGCCCTGGCCGAGCTCAACGAAATGGCCGCGGGCATGATCACCGAGATCGGCGGTTCCGGAGACACCTTGCACCGGCTGGAGGAAATGGTGGAATCGGAGCGCGAGAAAGCCGCAGGCCGCGCCCGGGTGGCGCGCGATACCCTGGACATGGGGGAAATTTCGGAGATGGAAGCCGAGCAGAAGGCCATGGAAGACCTGGCCTTGGCGGATTTTGCGGCTGAAGAAGGCCTCATGCTCGACTCCGAGGGCGGTGGAGGCGGCGAGGAGGACGTCGCGGACGAGGGCCCGGTCAAGACCATGTAGAGCGAGCCGGTTTCCCCGGAGGGTGGTGCCCTCCTGAATCCCCATGAGTTCCGCGGTAGTGCCGGAGTGGTCGGAGGAAATCCGGACGTTGTATCTGAGTGGCGCCGCCAATCAGTTCATCCTCAGCGGGAACGTCAACGACCGCCTCTTCTGGAGGAAAGGCGATGAGGCGCGGCTCGGCAGCCTCCTGGATTATCTCCGGGAGGAGCAGCTCGAAAAATTCGATGTCATTCTTACGTACGATCTCGGTGAAGGACTCCGGGTGAATGCGGCGGGGGAAAAGATTTTTTCCCAGTGGCCTTCCTCTCGCTCGGGAAGTGCGATGCCTCGCCAGCCTCAGGAAGCCATCGCCTATATCAGCCATTACCTGCGGTATTGTTGCAACCTGGGCCGGACCACCGGAGCCGGCGGAGCGGAGGAAGAGGGAGCGGACGAAGACGAAACTCACCGGCGCGTGGGGGTGGCGGTTATCGTCCGCGCGGCGCACCTGGTGCTGCCGGCCGTGCGCGGCGGTTTGAATTACGAACTTAATGCCATGGCCTCGGTAGTGCGTTCCTGGGCCACGGAAACGCATTTCCTTGAGCACAACCTGACGACATTTCTGATCACGGAAAACCTCAATGATCTGCACCCGCTCATCGTGAACAATCCCCGGGTCGGTCAGGTGCGGGTGCCGGTGCCCTCTGCCGCCCACCTCGAGCCGGCCCTGGAGCATCTGGCGGCGCGGTATCCGGCGGCGCTGTCGGGATTCGACGGTGCCCTCGAGAAGCCGGCGGGCCAACTGGCGGGGGCGACCCTCAGCTCGGTCGAAGGTCTCCTCAAGACCAATGAGTTTTCGGGGGAATCACTGTCGCACGAAGACTTGGCGGAATTGAAGAAAGACCTCGTGGAGAAAGACTGCCAGGGGCTGATCGAGTTCATCGAGTCGCATCGATCGCTCGATGACGTGGTGGGGCACGAGGCCGTCAAGGAGTGGTTTCGGCAGGACATCGCCTTGTGGCGACAGAACGATCTTCGCGCCATGCCGATGGGGTATCTTCTCTGCGGCCCCGTGGGGACTGGCAAGACTTACCTGGTCGAGTGCCTGGCGGGCGAGGCTGCGGTGCCGGTGGTGAAGTTCAAGAATTTTCGGGACCGCTGGGTCGGCAGCACGGAGGGCAACCTGGAAAAGATTTTTCGTTTACTCGAGGCGCTGGGACGGTGCGTGGTCTTCATCGACGAGGCGGATCAGGCCCTGGGGAGTCGCGATGTTGGGAGCGGTGATTCCGGCGTCTCGGGCCGGGTCTACTCGATGATGGCCAAGGAGATGAGCGACACGGCCAACCGGGGCCGAGTTTTGTGGATCCTGGCCTCGAGCCGGCCGGACCTGATTGAGGTCGATTTGAAAAGGCCGGGCCGGGTGGACGTGAAGATTCCCCTCTTTCCCGCCACCACGGCGGAGGAGGGTTACGCCTTGATCCGGGCCCTCTGTCGCAAGCTCAAGGTGGATTTGCCGGTGGACGCGGGGGAGGAGATCGCGGGGATGATTCCGGAATGGGTCACGCCGGGGGCGGCGGAGTCGTTGGCGGTGAAGGTTTACCGGGCGAGCAGGACGCGGGACCTGGGGGCGGTGGAGGCGCTGGGGGAATGTTTGCGGGAATACCAGAACCCGGTGCCGCGGGAAGTGATGGAGTTTCAGATCGGATTGGCGGTAAAAGAGGCCAGCGATATGAGTTTTATACCAAATGCGTTTCGTAATTGAAAGCATTCTCAATTTTAGTCTTGACGGAGAGCCGGTTTTTAAGGTTTATTAGATTCACCAAGTTTCTTCTAGAAATTTTGTCAGCTCTCGCTATAATTGCTTTTTTACTCCGGATTATTAAGATAGCTTTAAGGATGATGTCTCGCAGTGCTGCCCTCTTCGCTCTCGTTTGTATCGCTCTGGGAGCGGTCAGTTGTTCGACCACCCAGAACGTCGGCCGTTCCACCTCGCACGCTGTGAGCAAAGAATCGATGTTCCGGTGGGGACGCGTCGTACCCGATGGTCACAAGCGTTCCATTCAGACTGTCCGGACCACCGCTTACACGCACCAGGAACGCGACAGCTGGAAGTATGGCATGAAGTCCGCCACCGGCGACCGGCTCAAATACGGGACTGTCCGGAGTGCCGCCGCAGATTGGTCGGTTTACCCGGTGGGCACCTTGTTCCGCATCGTGGGACAGCCACACATTTACGAGGTTGACGATTACGGCAGTGCGCTTGTGGGCACCGAAACCATTGACATTTACAAGCCGAACATGACTTCCATGCGGGCCTGGGGCGTGCGTCATGTGGATATCGAGATATTGCGCTGGGGATGTTACGAGCGCAGTCTGGTGATTCTTCAGCCGCGGACCGGCAAGGCCGCCCACGTCCGCAACATGGTCCGGAGTATCGAGGACAAGATCTGATCCACGCAGGCTCCGCGATCAGGACAGGCGCTGGTATTGCCGGAGCGGCGTTTTTCTATCCGTTCCCGGCCCGACAATGACCAAGAGCGAACGTGCGGATTACGTCGTCCGGAAGCTCGAGTCGCTCTATCCGGAGACTCCGATTCCCCTTCAGCATGAGGACACCTTCACGCTCCTCCTGGCGGTATTGCTCTCTGCCCAGTGCACCGACGAGCGGGTCAATCAGGTGACCCCTAAACTCTTCGCGAAAGCGCGCGCGCCGGCGGAGATGGCGGCTCTGCCGGTCTCGGAGATCGAAGCCATTATCCGTCCATGCGGGCTGGCTCCGCGGAAATCCCGGGCTATCAGGGAGCTCTCGGGGATACTCCTCGAAAAGCACGGCGGCGAGGTTCCGGCGAGTTTCGAGGCGCTCGAGAGCTTGCCGGGGGTGGGCCACAAGACGGCCTCGGTGGTCATGGCCCAGGGGTTCGGTGAACCGGCCTTCCCGGTGGACACACACATTCACCGCCTGGCGCAGCGCTGGAAGCTGACGAGCGGTCGCAACGTGGGCGAGACGGAGCGGGACTTAAAGAAACTGTTTCCGCGGGAGAAATGGAACAAGCTGCATCTGCAGATCATTTTTTACGGGAGAGAACATTGCACCGCCCGGGGCTGCGACGGGACGCGATGCGAAATTTGCCGGGCGCTTTTTCCGAAACGGCGGCGCAGGGTGGAGACGAGGAAGGGGTGAGGCGCTTTCGCCGCCGTTATTGGTTATTGGTTATTAGTGAGTAGTGAGTAGTGAGTAGTGACTGGTAAGTAGTAAGTAGTTAATCGTTGCTCGTTATTTGTCGTCCCGTTTTACCCCCTTTGTCATCCCGAGCGGAGTCGAGGGATCCCTCTTTCCATTCCGGGCTTTCGCCAACTCCACTTTTGCTATTCGTCCAAGATTCTCGCCCTTCCTTGCCGGACAATGATTGTCGAGCCCAAACACTTCACACAAGGGGGGATGATGTGGAGTGAGGCGGCGGCTCCGCTGGATCCTCCTTCGCCAAAGCTTCCGTCTTCGTCTTCGCCGAGGCTTCGACGGACAAGTCGGCGGGACAGCCGCGTCGCCCTACCCGCTTCGGGCTGGGTTGATGGGAACGTCGTGGGGGGGAGGTGGGCGAGAGAGCGGGAGGAGGAGAGGGTCTTAGGGCTGGAGAGGCGTGGGAGGGAGATCCCTCGACTCCGCTCGGGATGACAAAATAGAAGAAGCGGGGATGTCTGGGGGGAGTCGGCGGCTTCGCGGGACGCGTCGCCCTACCCGCTTCGCGTTAGCGGTGCGGGGATGTTGTTGGGGGAAGCCGACGGCGCGACGCGACTCACTTCATCCGGTAATAGCTGTCCGGATTGTAGAGCCAGTAGTAATCGAAGGGCGCCAGGCGGGGAAGCACCACGTAAGGATCGCCGTCTTTATCCCTGAGTTCCTGCAGCCCATAATGATAGGTGGAAGATTCGGTCTGCCTCTCGTCCGATTCGGCGTCGGGATGCTTGATCAGGGAAGTTTCGCGCACTTCCTCAATGATATGGTCCACCCACTTGAGGTTCCGTGCTTTATCTGCGAATTCGGTCCAGTCTCCGGAGGAAGAATTAGAATACATTTGCTCGATAAATTCCTCGAGGCCGATGCCCATTTTTTTGGCGACCGGTCCGGCGAGGCGCCGCCACCATTCTTCCGCTTCCTCCACGAACTCGCGCTGCTGCGTCAGGTTTCCGTAGGCAAAACCGCTGATCTGGTGGTGCAGGACAAGTGCGTTGGGATAGGCGTAGGACGTGTCCGCCAGGGTCGTGATGCAGGCTGCCATGCTGGCGGCGAAAGATTTCACGATGACATGAATCGGCGCTTCGCTGCCTTCCATGGCCTTGAGAATCTTATATCCCGACATCACCGAGCCGCCCGGAGAGTAATCGATGACGATGAAGATGGGCAGTTTCTGATCCTTGTTGTTGAAGTAATTGATTCGCTCGGAAATGTAATCCGCGGTTTCACTGTGAATGGGGCCGTTGAGCGCGATTCGACGATCGCTGACGACGATTTGTTTCCCCTGCAGCGGTTTTTCCAGGTAAACGGGCTTGCGCTCGGCGTACTGGTTGGCTTTGAACTCTTTCTCCTTCTGTTCGATCGCGGAGTTCAACTCCGAGAGCCGGGACTTTCTCTCTTCTTCTAAGAGTTTCAGTTTGCTCAGCTCGGCCTCGGTCTTGGCCTTGGCGATTTCGCTCTGAAGGACGAGACGCTCTTTCTCGGCCCGCATTTCGGTCAATTCCTTTTCCAGGCCGGCTTTCTGGACCGCGGTGATGCGCTTGAGCTCGGTTTCGGCTTCATCAATTTCCATGTCCTTGCGCTCGGTCTCGGCTTCGCGCGCCGCGAGTTCCTTGATGATCTTTTCCTTGGCGATGATATTCTCGGCGACGATCTTGTCGCGTTCCAGCGTGATCCGGGCGACTTCGGCGCTGAGGCGCTTCAAGTATTCCTCGTCGCGGCTTGCGGCCTTTTCGCGGGAAACTTTCTCGTCCTGCGCTTTGCCGGAGACGGTGATGACGGTGCCGGAACCCTCCGGTGTTTTGCCGGCGGGAGATGCTTTGGGGCCGGCCTTTGGTATTGCCTGACCGGCCTGCCCGGGCTGATTCTTGCGGGAGTTCTTCTTGTCGCGCTCCGGGTTTCGGGCGTCGGGTTTCGCCTGGGCGTTTTCTTGCTTCTCCGCAGCCGGCGCGGGCTTTACGGCGGATTTGTCAATGGCCGCGGCGCCGGGCGAAAAGAAGAGAAGACAGGCTCCGGCGAGGGCCGAAAGAAAGGGGAATTTCAGGAGGCTTGACGAGTTCATGTTTCTTCAAATGCAAGAGGTAAATATCGGTTGATTTCCGTGAAAAGCAAAGGATTTCTCGGGCCCGGGGAGGTCAGTTGGGGAGGCTTAGGGCGCATCCATGGCGCAGCGAAAACCGGTGTGGCAAGTGGCGCTGTCTGGGGTGTTGGAGGAACGGGCGGAGACGCGGTAACGATTGCAGTAAGACGCGTGACACAGAAACGAACCGCCGCGAATGACCTTGGCGACACCCTGTGGCGGTCCGGCGGGGTTGGCTTCTCCGTTGCCGTTGCGCTTGTGGTAGTCGGGACTGAACCAGTCGGCGCTCCATTCCCAGACATTTCCGGATACATTGTAGAGGCCGAATCCGTTCGGCTTGAAAGAGCGCGCAGGCGCGGTGGAATCGTATCCGTCATCCGCGGTATCCTCTTGGGGGAACCGGCCCTGCCAGATGTTACAGCGGTGTTTTCCGCCGGGGGTTAGTTCGTCACCCCAGGGGTAACGCTTTCCGCGGAGTCCGCCACGCGCCGCGCACTCCCATTCCGCTTCGCGCGGGAGGCGTTTGCCGGCCCAAAGGGAAAAGGCTGCGGCGTCGTGCCAGGAAACGTGGACCACGGGATGATCCATGCGTTTGCGGATATTGGTGCCGGGACCTCCGGGCCGGCGCCAGTCGGCTTTCTCCACCTTGGCCCACCAGGAGATGCCCTGCACGGTCTCGTATTGAAGTTTCTTGCGGTGCGCCTTGGGAATCTGGTTGTGAAACACGAAGGACCAGCCGAAGCGCTCCGCTTCGGTGATGTATCCGGAGTCTTCCACGAAGTCTTCGAATTCCCGGTTGGTGACGCAGCTGCGGTCGATATAAAAGGGCTCCAGGCGGATCTCCCGGACGGGATCTTCGCCATCGGCGCGCCAGATTTCGTCGTCGTCCGCGCCCATCAGAAAGGTTCCGTCTTCGATGTGCGCCATTCCCTCGCGCGAGCCGGCCCGGGGACCCGGCGCGATCTCCGGCATGCCGCCGCGGGGGGAAGCTGCGGCCGCCGCCGCCGGGACGGAGGGCGTGCAGCAGGGCTTGGACGCCGGCGCATCCTGGGAAAAAGATTTCTGCGGGTTCGAGGGCATGACGCTGGGCGAGCGATGCGATTCTGGCAGTCTAGCGCGGATATTTCATGATTTGTAGCGGAATCCGGAGGCACCGGGATTCCGCTACTTCAAATTGCGTGGGTTTTTTGGGAGTGCAGAAATATCCGGGCTAATCCCGAGGCGGCGAGGTGGAGACAATGACACGCCCGTCCTCGGTGCGGACCAGGCGGATTTTTTTCAAGGCGGGGCCGAATGCCGGGTTCTCGGGATCGAGCCGAAAGGTGCGCTTGAGGGCATAGAGTTCGATGAATCCCCGCGGGATTTCTTTATCCGGAGCGGTAATATCGATGAGGGAAAGACCGAGGCCGTCCTCCTGGATATCGGCCTTGAAGTGGAAAGCCGCGTTCAGGTATCGCGGCCGGCCGGGCAGCAGCGAATTCAGAGTCTGGCTGATGTCCGCGACGATGAATTCCGGTTTGATCTCCCGGATGCGTGTGTTTCCGCGGAAATCGCGGAGGATCGGTTCGGTGGCGATGAGATAATTCAAGTCCAGGGCGGAGAGCGCCAGTTCGGCGTCGCGACCATCGAGGGCGGCCCGTGAAAAATCCGATAGTCTCTTGCGGAGCGCGGTTTTTTCTTCGGCCGAGGGACTGAGGAGAGGACGGGCGACGGGAGCGGACTCCGTGAATAGATCGATCTCCCGGTTCATTTCGATCCCCCGGTAGACCGCATAGACCAGGCTGCCGCCGAGGACGATCACGGCGAGGATCATGATGATGCAGCCCGGGGTGGGGGAAAAGTGGGTGCCGGGAGGGACGCGGGTTTCGTCGTTCATGGGGGGCGCGCTTCGCGCGCGTTAAGGCATAATGGTTAATCGGAAAACGCCTTCCCCTCACCCTAACCCTCTCCCCATGGGAGAGGGGATATTAAAATCCCGGCATTTGGGGTGACGAGGACCGGGGAAGGAGGAAAGGGGCATTCACCCGGCCGGTGGTCGGTCTTGTGGGAGGACAGAAGGGAGGAATGGAGACGCATATCCACGAAGTGAGCTGGGATCCGCCGCCCTCGTTCCAGTCCGCGTTTGGCAGCGGGCGAAATCGGCTTTAGACTCCAGCCATGGCGCGAATTCTTGCGGCGATGTCCGGCGGTGTGGACAGCAGCGTGGCGGCGGCTCTTCTGGTGAAAGAAGGCCACGAGGTGACGGGCGCGTACATGAAGAACTGGATCAACGAGGAGAATATCGCCGGAGATTGTCCCTGGCAGCAGGACATCGAGGACGCCCGCGCGGTTTGTGATACCATCGGCATTGAGTTCCGGGTGGTCAATCTCATGAAGGAATACCGCAGCCGGGTCGTCGATTACCTGCTGCGCGGATACGAGCAGGGGATTACGCCGAACCCCGACGTCCTTTGCAACCGGGAGATGAAATTCGGGGTGTTTCTGGATTACGCCCGCGAGCAAGGGTTCGAAGCGGTGGCCACGGGTCACTACGCGCGGCTTCGCGAAAAGGAGGATGGCACGATCGATCTGTTGCGGGGTCGCGACAGCAACAAGGATCAAAGTTATTTCCTGGCGCTGCTGGAGCAGCACCAGGTGCGGGGCGCGCTTTTTCCGATCGGCGATCTTCCCAAACCGCGGGTGCGCGAGTTGGCCCGCGAATTTGCCCTTCCCACCGCCGATAAGAAAGACAGCCAGGGAATTTGTTTTATCGGGGAAGTAAAGATGGCTGACTTTCTGCGCGCCTTCGTCCCGGACAAACCGGGTCGGACCGTCGATGCGCGGGGCAAGACGCTGGGAGCACATCGCGGTCTGCATCTTTATACCCTGGGCCAGCGCCGGGGCGTGGGGGTGGCGTCGAGCGTGCCGCATGAAGCTTACGTCGTGATCGCGAAGCGGATCGAGAGCAATGAATTGGTGGTGGCCTTCGATCGGCCGGACACGCCAGGGCTGTATGCCGCGCGCTGCCGGGTCGGCAGCATCAGCCGTGTCAACGCACCTTTCGGGGAGGAGCAGCGGCTTTTGGTGCAGCCGCGTTACCGGACGGCGGCGATGCCGGCGCGGGTGCTCTTCTTTGAGGGCGGCGCAATGGCAGAGGTCGAATACGAAACGCCGCAACGGGCGCTGACGCCGGGACAGATCTGCGCTTTTTACGACGGGGAGGTGCTCCTGGGCGGGGGGGTGTTTGAGGAGATTTACCACCCGGCCGCCCGCGAGGTGAGTGGCAGCTTGCAGGCAGCTGGGCCGGGAATGACGACTGACGAGTGAGGAATGACGATTGAGGCAGTGTGGTGAGGGGTTCGCGAATCGCAAGATTGATTCCTTGGAGTGCGGTGGCTGGACACCGCTTAGGATTCGCCGGGGGCACGGCCGTGAGAGGCGCTTCTAGATCCAAAGCGCCGTCCACGTGGGTAGGGACTTTGTCCCATCGCGTGACCGCGTTGAGACGCGGAACGCGACTCGGACGCGGCAACGTGGGACGCACGTCCGAGCCGGCGCACTCCAAATCTTTCCGCTGCGAATTCAGGCAACGAAAACCGTGGCTCATCAGGAGTCGTCCAGTTCTATCTCCACGGGGCAGTGGTCGGAGCCCATGACTTCGGCAAGAATGGCGGCGTTGCGGAGCCGCGGGCGCAGTCTTTGGGAGATGCACCAGTAATCGAGACGCCACCCGATGTTGCGGGCGCGGGCATCCGAGCGGTAAGTCCACCAGGTGTAATGGTCCGGCCCGGGTTCGAATTCGCGAAAGGTATCGATAAAACCCGCTTTGACGAGTTTGTCGAAACCGGCGCGCTCCTCCGGTGTGAATCCGGCGTTCTTCTGATTGCTCTTGGGATTGGCGAGATCGATTTCCGTGTGCGCGACATTGAGATCGCCGCCGAAGGCGACAGGCTTGGATTTTTCCAGTCCGCGCAGGTATCGCAGAAACGCTTTATCCCAGAGTTGGCGGTAATCGAGGCGCAGCAGTTCGCGCCGGGCGTTGGGCGTGTAAACGTTGACGACGTAGAACTCGGGGTATTCCAGGGTGACGACTCTTCCTTCCTTATCGTGTTTGGCCACGCCGATTCCCGTGTTTGCGGAGAGGGGTTCGGACCTGGTGAGGGTCAAGGTGCCGCTGTATCCCTTTTTCTGGGCGCAAGCCCAGTGGGCGCGGTATTCGTCATCGATGGGGCTTAGATCGACATCCTCGGGAGCGGCCCTGGTTTCCTGCAGGAGCAGGACGTCGGGGTGCGCCTCGGAGACGAAGTCGAAGAGGCCATTGCGGATGACGGCGCGGAGGCCGTTGACGTTCCAGGAGACGAGCTTCATCAAATACCTGATTTTGAGGTCGTTACGAGGCTATATTTAGGCGGAAAAAATTACTTGCACCTTCGCAGACTTGGTGGCAAATAGACTTCCCCTGAAGAAAAGCGCAGACCTTTGTCTTTTGGAAATTCCAACCGCAGAATCCGGATCCGTCCGGAGGTGAAATTCGAAAAAGATGATAGAGGTTAAAGATCTCAGCAAGCATTTCGGACACAAAGTTGCAGTCGACGGAATTTCCTTCTCCGTGAAGCAGGGAGAGGTTTTGGGTTTTCTGGGTCCGAACGGGGCGGGAAAATCCACGACCATGAGAATGGTGACGGGATATCTTCCTCCCACCGGCGGCAGTATCGAGATTGACGGGACGGACATTGTCGAGGACGAGCTCGGCGCCAAGGCGAAGATCGGTTACCTGCCGGAGAATGCCCCGCTCTACAACGATATGAGCGTTTACAGTTTTCTCGCTTTCACCGCGGAAATGCGCGGCCTGCGCGGCGGTGAAAAGAAGCAAGCCATCGAGCGGGTGCTGGACATGTGTTTTCTCCAGTCGGTGCGTCACCAGAGCATTGATACCCTGTCCAAGGGGTTTCGTCACCGGACTTGTTTCGCCCAATCGGTGATTCACGACCCGGATATTCTCATCCTGGACGAGCCCACGGATGGGTTGGATCCGAACCAAAAACATGAAGTGCGCGCGCTCATCAAGCGCATGGGCGAAAAGAAGGTGATTATTTTTTCCACGCATATTCTCGAGGAAGTGGAGGCCGCCTGTACACGCGCGATTATCATCGATCGCGGAAGAATTGTGGCGGACGGCACTCCGGATGAATTGAAATCGCGCGCCGAGGGCGCGGGAGCGGTCACTGTCAAGGTGAGCGGGCTGGCGGGATCGGGAATTCGGCAGGAACTCGAGAAGCTCGATACGGTGCGCACCGTGGAGGTGCGCGATTCGAACGATATTTCCCTGGCGGCGCAGCTTATTCCCTCGAAGAAGAGCAATGACGGTGCGCTTTCCGAATCCGTGTTCCAGTTGTGTGTGGACAAAGGCCTGATGCTGCAGGAGCTCAAGAGGGAGGAGGGCCGGCTCGACGAGGTCTTCCGCAAGATCACGCGTTCCGACGTGGATGCGGGCCAAGGCCACAAGGCGTCGAAGCAGGATCCTGAGCCGGCTGCGGCCGCAGATTAAGAATTGCGAACGGAGAAATGAGCAACAGCGCAGGACAGAACATCAAGACAGTCTTCAAGAGGGAGCTGAAGAGTTTCTTTCAGTCGCCGATCGCTTATGTCTGCATCGTTATTTTTCTGCTGATATCGCAGGCTCTCACGTTTTTGTTTGGGGGATTGATCGAGCGTGGCGAGGCCACGCTGACGGATTCCTTTTTCACCTTTCACCCATGGATTCTCATGGTGGTGGCGCCCGCGGTGGGGATGCGATTGTGGTCGGAAGAGCAGCGCCAGGGGACCATGGAGTTGCTCTTAACGATGCCGATCGCGCCCTGGCAGGCGATCGTGGGCAAGTTCCTGGCGGCGAGCTTGGTGTTGCTGCTGGCGCTGGTCCTGACCTTCCCGGTCGTCATTACCATCAATTACCTGGGGAGCCCGGACAACGGCGCCATCCTCTGCGGATACATCGGCAGTTTCCTGCTGTCGCTCAGTTGCCTGGCGGTCACCTCCGCGGTTTCGGCTTTCACGCGCAACCAGGTGGTCTGCCTGCTGGTGAGTATCTCCATCTGCCTTTTCATTGTGCTGGCGGGATACCAGCCGGTAACGAGTTTTCTCCTGAACCTGGGCGGTCCGGCGCTGTCGGACATGGTGGCTTCGTTCAGCGTGATGACCCATTTCCAGGGCTTTATCAAGGGGGTGGTGGTATCGCGTGACCTTGTATTTTTCGCCACCTTCATCGGTTTTTGCCTCTTCGTTACCTCCATCGTGTTGCGGGCCAAGAGGGCTTAAGAGAGACGACTTCCAGACATGAGCGATACCAAAAGGAAAACGGCGGGCGGACGCGCGATATCCGGTGTGATTGGAGGGCTTCTGGTCCTGGGGATCCTGGTGGCGGTCAACGTGATCGCAGGGATGGTCAACGTGCGGCTGGATCTGACGGAGGACGGACTTTACACCCTGTCCGACGGCACCAAGCGGATCCTGTCGCGATTGGATACCCCGGTCACGATGCGTTTTTACGTGACTGAAGATGCGCGGACCATTCCGCAGGAGTTCAAGAATCTCGCGCGCCGGGTGGAAGACTTTCTCCTGGAGTACAAGAAGGCCTCCAAGGGGAAGGTGCGTGTGGAGAAATTCGTGGTGCGGCCGGATACCGACGCCGAAGATTCCGCGAACCTCGACGGGGTACGTTCCCAGGGTGCGCTGGGTCAGGATCCCATTTATTTTGGATTATCCGTGAGCTGTCTCGATGAGAAGGTGGCGATCCCCTTTATCCCGGCCCGTCCCGAGACATTGCTGGAATATGATGTTTCACGCGCCATTTCCCAGGTGGTAAGTCCGGAGAAGGCCAAGGTCGCGGTGATGACGAGTATCCAGGTGCAGGGCGGATTCAGTCCTGGGAACATGAATATGCAGCAGGGGCCCGCCCAACCGTGGGTATTTTACAACGAGTTGCGGCGCGATTACGAAACGATGGTGCTGGCCCCGGACACGGCGGAGATCCCGGGAGACATCGGCGTTCTTATTGTGATGCATCCGCATGACCTTACACCGGGGGCCGAGTTCGCGATCGATCAGTATCTGCTCTCCGGCGGCAATGTGATCGCGCTCCTGGATCCGAAGTTTTTTACTGCGCAATTTCTCAACCCGCGCGCGCCTAATCCGATGGCGCCCCCGCCGCCGGGTGTGGGCGACAGTTCCACGCTCGAGAATCTGCTGACCGCGTGGGGAGTGGAGTTTGATGCCACCAAAGTGGTTGCGGACATGCGCTTCCGGACGCCGTTGTCCCTGCAGAACGGTCAGCGGGCGGTTACGCCGACGGTGCTTTCCCTCTCCGAGGACGCCATTAATCGTGACGATGTGATCACCGCGCAGCTCCAGGATATTTCGTTTCTATTTCCGGGCGCGTTAATGGGGGGCAAGGAGGAATTGAGTCCGGAGATCCTTCTGCAGACTTCCGCCGAGAACGAAATGTGGAGTGCCGCGGAGGCGGAGCCGGGTCCGGGAATGCGGAAAATGATCGAAGAGTTCGCCCCGTCCGGGACGGTGCGGCCCCTGGCATTGCGCCTCTCGGGCAAGTTTACGACGGCGTTTCCTGGCGGCAACCCCGCTTCCGCGGAGGAAAGCGAAGCACAGGAATCATCCGGCGAGGAAAAGGCGGGAGAAGATGAAGAAGAGGACGCCGCCGGCGGTTTTCTCAAGAAGTCCTCCCAGGACGGGGCGGTGGTCCTCTTCAGTGACGCCGATTTTCTTTATGACAGCTTTACGGTGCAGCGGATGGGCGCGTTTATTATTCCCCGCAACCATAACCTGACGCTGTTGCAGAACGCGGTGGAACAGCTGGCGGGAGATTCGGACCTTATCACGGTGCGGAGCCGCTCTACGACGCGGCGTCCTTTCACCAAGATCAACGAGATTGAGGCGAACGCGGAACAGAGATTCAGCTCGAAGATCCAGGGGCTGGAAGCCAGTCTTCGCGAGACGGAAGAGAAGCTCAACCAGATTCAAGCGAGCAAGGATGCGAACCAGGCCTTTATTTTGAGTCCCGAGCAGCAGGCGGAGCTGGAGAACTTCTTCGCGAAACGCAAGGAAGTGAACAACGAGCTTCGCCAGGTGCGCAAAGATCTTCGCCGCGACATCGATACACTGGAATCGCGTTTGAAGTTTTCCAATATTCTGGGAATGCCGGTGATCGTGATCGCCATCGGCGTAATTCTCGCGATTGCGCGGCGGACCCAGCGAGCCGCCCGGTGAGGGGTGTCCGTGTGGAAGACCGGGAACGACTCTGACGAACAGACAGCTGAACCATGGGTAAGAAACAACTTACGACCCTGATCATCGTCCTGGCCGTGGTGGCGTTAGCCGCTTACGCGATCAAGGCTTCCCGCAACAAGGATCTGCGGGCATCCACAGAGGGCATCGGCGAGAAGCTGCTTCCGGATTTTCCGATCAACAGCGTTGCGGAAGTCAGCATCATGGGCGGGGAAGAAAGTCTCCGACTCGCGCGCGAGGAGGGCGATGTCTGGGTGGTTGCCGAGCGCGACCAATATCCTGCGAATTTTGCAAAGTTGCGCGACGTGCTCCGGGAGATCTGGGAATTAAAGATTGTCCAGGTCCAGGAAGTGGGTCCTTCGCAATACGGCAGGCTCCAGTTGCTGGCGCCCGGCGGTGAGGAGCAGGACCCGGAGAAGGTTGGCACCGCAGTGAGATTCAAGAACGCCGAAGGCACTGAAGTGGCGTCACTGATTCTGGGGAAAGAATATATCCAGAAGTCGGATACGCCGAGTCCCTTTGGTGGCGATGGAGGGATCCCCGCCGGAAGATGGGTGAAATCCTCAGCCAACGACAAGGTGGTGTTGGTCTCGGAGACCCTTGAATCGCTGAGCGTGAAGCCGCCGGACTGGTTGAATACGGAGTTCTTTGCGGTTAGCAATATTAAGACCATTGAGAGAATCTCCGCCGACAAGTCCGAGGACTGGAAGCTGGAGAAAAAGAAAGAGGATGTAGACGAGTGGACCCTCTTGCTGCTGCGGCCCGACGAGCGCCTCGATCCGGCCAAGATCAGCAGTCATAAGAACGCTCTTTCCAGTCCGCGTTTCGACGACGTGGTGGCGGGGTCTAAGAAACTGGAAGGAGAGGCGGCCAGATTTATCATCGAAACGTTCGAAGGGTTTCGTTACGACGTCGCTGTGAGCGAAGAATTGGAGGAGCGTAAGTATCACCTCACAGTTTCGGTTGACGGCAAATTTCCCAAGAAACGCAAGGCCGAAGAGGGTGAGTCCGAAGAGGACAAGAAAAAGAAGGACGAAGAATTCGAAACCGAGCGGAAACGGCTGGTGGAAAAACTGAAGAAGGAAAAGGCGCTCGCGGGAAGGGTCTATGTGGTTCCCAACTGGACCGTGAGTCCGCTTCTCACCAAGCGTTCCGAGATCGTCCAGCAGCCCGGGAGTGCTGCGGGGGAAGCGGGAGCAACCAAGACCGGGCAGAGCGGCGCCCCTGCCGCCAAAGCCACGGCGGTTACGGAGCCGGTGGGCATTGATCTGAGCGGGGATAAACCGAAGATTATGCCTCCGGAGAAATCCAAGCCGGCGCCTAAACCAGAGTAACCGTTCTTCGTCCCCCGGCGGTCCGTTCAGGAACCACTGTCGAGGGCGAAGCTGCCGGACCGCAGCAGGACCAGGGTGCAAGCTTCCTCCACCGCGATCCCGCTTTCCCGGAGCTGCGTTTCGAGTGCCGGCGATTCCGATCCCGGGTTAAAGAGCACGCGCTTGGGTTGAAGGCGGATAATTTCAGGCGCCAATGGTTCGGAGATGGAGCGATTGACATAAACCGAGAGGGTGTCCACGGCGCCCCCGATGCGGTCCAGGGAAGTCACCACCGCGAGGCCGTCTATTTCCTTAAGGGAGGGATGGACGGGAATAACGTCGTGGCCGTGTTCCCGGAGGAGTTGCACCGCCTGGTGCGAATAGCGCTCCGGTTTGTCGCTGGCCCCGAGGACGATCACGCGTTGAGAAGGCTCAGGCATTTCTTTGACGGTTCGTCAGTGCGGCGAAATTCGAATGGGATCAGGATTTATCCGGCAGCCCGGCTTTTTTGCGGCTGTAATCTTCTTCGGTGAGAAATCCGTTTTCGCGCATTTGATCAAGCCGGCGCAGTTTTTCGTCCAAGGGCATTTCCGCGTCGAGTGTGAGGCGGTCCGGGTCGATGCTTGTCTCATCGAGCCCGCGCTTGGGCGCGCCGCCCGCTGCACCGGGCCGAGGCTGGATATCTTCGCGGGCTTTTTCCGGATCAATGATGATGCCGGATCCGGCGAAGCCCCGCGTCCCGACGCGGGCAAGGACTCCCCCGGCGACCGCGAGGGCGATTCCGAAAAACGCGCGGAGCCCCTCGGAACGGCCATGGGGCTTGAGATCGGGTGAATCTCCCGTGTGCAGGATCCCGGCGAGGAAAACC
This sequence comes from Verrucomicrobiales bacterium, assembly GCA_024638765.1. Classification (GTDB taxonomy): domain Bacteria; phylum Verrucomicrobiota; class Verrucomicrobiia; order Verrucomicrobiales; family DEV007; genus JAHEJT01. The sequence continues at coordinate 11,950 of JAHEJT010000008.1, read as the reverse complement.
GACGCGAAGAGGAGGACCCCGATGAGGGAGACCAGCATCCCGAGATAGTAGAGGCCCTTGCGTTCAGAGGATGTCTGTTTTGCTGCCATCGGATCTCCTCGTTAACAGGCTAGCATTGGAAGGGAGGAATCCGAAATGGAAATTGGAAGGGCGCGGACTTGGAAACAGCGAGGCCGCGGCTGCCGGTGGTGGGCGGCCGCGGCCTCGCGGTGTAAGAAGACGATGTCGAAGTGTCGGAGGGAGTTATTTTTCGACCGTCATGACGCCGTTCATGAGACGCCAATGGCCGGGGAACGTGCAGATGTACGGATAGTCGCCGGGTTCGCTGGGCGCGGTAAACTTGATGTCTTCGTTCTGCATGCCTTGAAGAAGTTTGGAATGGACGATGATATCATCGGATTCGGGCAGGTACCCTTTCTGCATTCCCAGGGGATCGGTCATCATTGCGTCGGCAAGGGCGCCGACGACTTCTTTTTTCCCCTGCTTCAACAGAATAAAATTGTGGGGGATGGGACTGATGTTCATGAACTTGACGACGACGGGTTTGCCCGCTTTGACGGTAAAGGCTGTGACGTCGTAAATAAACTGGATCTTGTCCGTTTTGATAACGACCTCCTGCGTTTTTTCATCCGAGGCTTGCGCGATGCCGGCCGCGAATCCAAGGGCGAAAGAGGTTGCCAGTGCTTGAAGAAGAATGCGGGGAGTGCGGTAGCGGGTGCAGGTAGAGATCATGGATTAATGGTGTGTTGAGCGGACCAGATATTCACCTGCACTGCAACGGGATGGAGAGCGGTGAGGAGATTTGCGGGGGGCCGGTGAGGACAGGGGCGCACACTGAGGGATTTCGGAGAGATGTGCGCGCGGGCGGGCGAATTCGAACCGCCTCAATCCGCGCGGAGCGAAACTCTAGGCGTGGAGCCCGGCCCCTGCAACGGCTTTTTCTACAATTTGCCGGGGGCCTGAGGCTGGACGCGCGGCTTAATTACCGGTGCCGCGCTTGCGGAAGGGATTGAGCCGTGGCAGAAAGCGCTCCTTTTCCTTGGGCTGCTCCTCTTCTTCCTCGGCGAGCTTCGGCGGATCTTCCAGGGGTTTGGAACGGGCCGGGGAAGGGGTGGCCGGCTTCGGACTTGGAGAGGGCTTGGCGGCGGGAGCTTCCGCCGGCTCGGGTTCCGGGGGCTCGAGTTGGGTCGTATCGGGAGCCGGAGCGGGGGGTTCCGGGGCATCCACGGGAGTGTCTGTGGGAGGCGGGTCGCTGTCCGCGGGGATTTCGGCGGGCGGCGCCGGGGCCTCGGGTGCTGGGGGAGTATTCGTGGGGGGAGCAGGGTCACGAGTCGGCGCGAGCGGGGAGGGGGGGGCGGGATCGCGGTTTGGGTCCGTGAGAAGGGCAGCGGGGCGGACCACGCGCTCGTCCGGAGGGAATGGGGTGGCGGCGACGGCGACGGTCGGCGGTTCCTCTTCGAGGAGGAGAGAAGGTTTGGCGATGATCGGGGGGGTGCGCTCGGGTCGTGGTGGCGCCGGTCTTTGGGGGGCGGGCGAGGTGGGGGTCGCGGCGGGCTTCGTGGCTGGGGGCTCCTGGGGCGCGGGTTTTTCGGGCGCGGGTTTTTCAGGGGCGGTGGGTTTTGTCACCGTAGCGAAGTTGGATTGACTGCCCGGCTGCACGGCGCTCTTGAGACCGGAGCGTTTTCCGAGCATGTATAACCCCGGGTAAGCCAGCAGCATTCCGGCGAGGAGAAGTGTCAAGAGGACGGGGAACCGGCGTGGAGGCGGTGCAAACGGTGCGAAGGACTCGGCTCCGCCGTGGTCCGCGTCCGAGGAGGGTTCGAGATAGGCGTGGCCCTCGACACCGTTCCCGGAGACAGGACCGAATTCCTTGAGAAAAGTGGAGACGTCGACACTCAAGTGCCGACTGTACATGGAGAGGAAACTCTTGGCGTAGGTAAGGTTGGCGAATTCGGAGTAATCGTCGCCCTCAAGATGGCGCAAGATATCCGCGGGGATGCGCGTCTCATGCGCGACATCATCGATCGATAATCCGCGCTTGTCTCGCGCGGAGGCAAGTTTCTGGCCGATGGATTGCGACATACTGGGTGGGCGCGAGGCGCGGGCAGTACTCTAATCCATGGTCCCGTCCAAATCGACAAGAATTTCACGGGGCTTGGCCCCGTCTCCGGGCCCTATAATGCCCCGTTCCTCGAGAATATCGATCATTCTTGCAGCCCGGGTATAACCCAGCCGGAGGCGTCTTTGCAGGAGGGAGGTGGAGGCCCGTTTCTCCTGCTGAATGACTTCGATGCATTTCTCGACGATTTCCTCGTCCTCGGGGGAGACTTCGCTTTCTTCCTGCTCTCCGGATTCGAGGGTTTGCTGGATGGAACTTTCGAAGGAGGGCTCTCCCTGTGACGCACAGAACTCCACCACTTCCTGAATTTCCTCGTCGGTAATGAAGGCCCCCTGGGCGCGGATCAACGAGGAGCTTCCTGGCGGCACGTAAAGCATGTCTCCTTTACCGACAAGTTTTTCGGCGCCGGACGTATCGAGGATGACGCGGCTGTCGATTTTGGACGGGACTTGGAAAGCGATTCGAGTGGGGACGTTGGTTTTGATGTTGCCGGTAATGACTTCCTTTCGCGGAGTCTGGGTGGCGAGGATGAGATGGATTCCCGCGGCGCGTGCCTTTTGCGCGAGGCGTTGAATGGCGCCTTCCACCTCGACGGGGGCGGTTTGCATGAGATCTGCGAGTTCGTCGATGATGACCACGATGTAGGGAACGCGCTCTGGGATCTCCTCCGTTTCGGATGCGGCTTCCTTGTCGGCATTCTCGACGCTGACAGGGTGCGCTACCAGTTCGGCTCCGGCCGCAGATGCGACTTCCTCTTCGACTGGCGCCTCTTCGACTGGCGTTTCGGATGATTTTTCGGCGGCGCTTCGGGATTTCGCGGGGCTTCGTTTCCTGTCGGCGCGGCCGTTGAAGCTGTCGAAATCCCGGACATCGACTTCAGCGAAAATCCTGTATCTGCGGTCCATTTCGTTGACCACCCAGCGCAGCGCGAGGAGCACTTTCTTGGGATCGGTAACGACGGGAACCACGAGATGCGGCAGGGAATTGTAATTCTGCATTTCCACGACCTTGGGGTCGATAAGGATGAAGCGCAGTTCGTCTGGGGAGAACCGGTAGAGAATGCTGGCGATGATGGAATTGATGCAGACCGACTTTCCACTGCCGGTGGCGCCGGCGACGAGGAGGTGCGGCATTTGAGCGAGATCGCCGACGATGGTTTTTCCATAGACATCTTTACCCAGGGCCAGAGGTATTTTTGCTTCCTCACTGCAGAAGTGCGAGTCCTCCAGTAACTCGCGGAGCGGAACGAGAACCTTGTTTGAATTGGCGATCTCGATGCCGACCGTATCCTTGCCTGGGATCGGCGCGATGATGTTAATGCGTTCCGCCTTGGTGGCGCGCGCAATATCGGCTTCCAGCGCAGTGATACGATTCACGCGCAAGCCGGTGCCGGGATAGATTTCGTAGCGGGTAATGGTCGGACCCCGCGTGATATCACCGGGAGTAACCTGGATGCCGAAGGTGGCGAGGGTTTCCACTATGATGTTCTGGGTGGCAAGAAGCTCATCCTTGTCGACGGGCGCGGCTGCGCCGGGGTCATCAAAATGGAGCAGCTCGAGTTCCGGTAACTTGTAATCCGGGAAGCGGGAGCAGTCGGGCGATTCGTGGGACGCCTGGCCCTTGCGCCGATCTTCAAGGAGATCGGCAAGACTGGGTTTGGCCGTGTTCTTATCGGGTGCCTGGCGGACGGAGGCATCGATAATTTTCGGTGGGGGCACGGGGTTCGAAGGAATTTCTTCGTCCCGGAAAAGCGTGGGCTGAGCCGCCGGCGCTTCGACTTCTTTATCTTGTGATGGGCGGTGCGTGCGGGGCCCCGCGGCGCTTTCGCGTTCGCGAATTTTTTCCGCGGCGGCCGCTTCTGCAGCGCGTTTGACTTTGCGCTCCACAAAGTATTGGTGAATGCCGCGTCGGGTCATTCGAAGAAATTGGAAAGGATGTAGTCCGGTGACAAGGATGAGCGAGACCAGGTAGACGACGCTCATCACGATGAGAGAGCCGATTTTTCCGACAGTGTTCAGGAGGACGAAATTTCCGAGGCCGTATCCGATGACGCCACCGGCGCCGGCGATGTTGTAGCGGTCCGGCCAATCCTGGAAAAAGGCGTCCTGCAATTCGGCGAGACAGGCGCCCGAGACCAGGAATCCTACGAAGCCTGCGAGGGTTGGCAGGGTGAAGACGCGGTGTTTGAGAAGGATGCTGATCCCGAACCAGGCGAGGGCCGCGGGTCCGAGGAAACAGGCGGCGCCCAGGAAGAAATAGGAGTAGCCGGCGATGACGGCACCGAGCGGACCGATGAAATTGCTGACATCGCCCGGCTGACGTGCGGCACGGCTGAAGGGGACCCATTCGGGCAGGTCTACGGGGTTGTAGGAGACGAGGGCGAGAAAGTAGAGGAGCCCGGAGCCGAGGAGAAGGATTGCGAGGACTTCGTCCCAAGTGTGGCTGGAGTTGGAAGGCGCTGCTTTCTTGGCCCTGGACGATGCGGTGCGGCGGGCCCGGGAAGACGCGGAGGAGGACGCGGAAGACGCTTTGCGACGGCGGGTTTGACGTTTGGCTGCCATGAAGCAATGCTCGGCTCAGAGGCGACGGGGGAGGGAAGGCCAAGCCTTATTGATTTTATGGATTACTTAATAAATTACAGTGAATCCATGGAATAATAGCCGCTGCGCGGGCATGGATCAACGAATATCTGAGATATCCTGATCATTAGAATACCTTAAATTCCGTGGAATCTCTGGTCCTGGTCTATTTGAAATACCCCGAAGAAGGCAGGGTGAAAACCCGCCTGGCACGGGCCGTCGGGGACGCGGAGGCGGTGGCGATCTACCGTCGGCTGGTGGGAGCCGTTTTCGGGGTGCTCGGCCGGCTGGAGGGCGTCCGGCTCCGGGTGCTCTTCGATCCTCCCGGGCGGGCACGGGAGATCGAGGCGTGGGTTTCCGAGCTTCTGGGAGCTGTGGGAGGGCCTGAGGCCGAGTTCGCAGCCCAGGCGGCAGGGGATCTTGGCGCGCGGCTTCGCGAGGGATTCGCGACCGCTTTCTCGGACGGCTTCGAGGCGGTGGCGGCGGTGGGCACGGATTGCGTCGATGTCAGTGCCGACACCTTGACGCGGGCGTGGTCGCTACTGTCGAAGGGTGGCGTCGACGTGGTGTTGGGGCCAAGCGAGGACGGGGGGTATTACCTCGTCGCGATGCAGCGGCTGCACGAGGCGCTTTTCGACGGGATTCCGTGGAGTTCGGGCGACACGCTCGAGGCGACGGTCGCGGCCGCGAAAGGGGCGGGATTGGAGACCGCACTGTTGGAGACGCTCCGCGACGTGGATAAGGTGGCGGATTGGCAGGCGGTTGTTGGAAGGATGAGGGATGAGTAGGGACGGGTCGAGGGATGAGTAGGGACAGGTCGAATTCTCGCTTGGCGAAGGTAGGAGGGATGAGTAGGGACAGGTCGAATTCTCGCTTGGCGAAGGTAGGGCGACGAGTCCCGCGGAGCCGCCGAAGCGTCCTGCGACGACCTTGTCAGGCTCGAGACAGGCGGGCTCAGGGCGGGCAGCCTGTCTCACGAAGGTTCAGGATGACGGGTTTGGTTTGTCAGGGGGAATGGAGATCTGGTAGGTGTGCGGAAGTATGAAGGAGCCGATCGTATTTGAACCGATTTACCAGGAGCGCGTCTGGGGCGGGAGAGAGTTGGAGAACCGTTACGGCCGGGCGCTGCCCCGGGCGGAAGTGCCTTATGGCGAGTCGTGGGAAGTATCCGACCGTGCGGAAGCCATGAGCGTGGTCACCGGGCCCGTGGAGTGGGAGGGAAAAACTCTCGGGCAATTGTGGCAGGGCGCGCGCGAGAAAATTTTTGGCGCCAGTTTAGAAAATACCTCGGGACCGTTTCCACTGCTTCTGAAAATTCTGGATGCCCGCGACCGTCTCTCCATCCAGGTGCATCCGCCGGCGGAAGTGGCGCCCGAACTCGGCGGAGAACCCAAGACCGAGATGTGGTACATCGCCGATGCTGTGCCGGGGGCGGTGCTCTATGTGGGGCTCGAGCCCGGAGTTACCCGCGCCGATTTTGAGGCTGGGATCGCGGAAGGAAAGACGGAAGACCAAGTACATCGCATTCTCGTTTCCACCGGCGATTTTATTTTTATCCCCAGCGGACGACTGCATGCGATCGGCGCGGGGCTCTTGATTTACGAGATCCAGCAGAACAGCGACACGACGTATCGCGTCTTCGATTGGAACCGGGTGGGATTGGACGGGAAACCGCGGGAGTTGCACGTGGAGGAATCGTTGCGGTGCATTGATTTTGCGGACGTGGCACCGGGGATGGGCCTGCGCAACGGCGAGACCCTGGTGGAATGTCCCGAGTTCACGGTGGAAGAGTGGTCCCTGCCGGAGGGAGCGGGCCGTCCCGCCAATTCGGAGAGAGAATTTGCGATTGTCACGGTGGTGACGGGTCGGGTGGCCTGCGGCAGCCGAGAGTTTACCGCGGGAGATTTTTTCCTGGTGCCGGCTTGCGCCGAGGGCGCGGGCCGGGAGCTGGTGTCCCGGGAGGGTGAGGCCGTGGTGCTGGTGACGGGGGTGGGGGGAGTGAATAGTGAATAGTGAATAGTGAGCAGTGAGTAGTGAGTAGTGGGGGAGTGATTAGTGGGCCGGATGCTCGATACGACGATCTCCTCACCAACTACTATTCACTACTTACTATTTACTTCTCACTCCTTACTCCCCCGGGGCGCGGATGGTATTCTTCCGTTTCCCGAAGATTGCGGTGCCGACCCGGACGCTGGTGGCGCCTTCCTCGATGGCTACCGCGAAATCGTGACTCATGCCCATGGAGAGTTTGGGGAGCGGGACGCCGGCGTTTGTCTCCAGTTCCTCCTTCAGCTCGCGCAAGGCGATGTAGTGCGGGCGCGAAAGTTCGGGATCCGGATCAAAGGGCGGAATCACCATGAGACCCAGCACCTCGAGCCGATCCAGATCGAGAAGGGGATCGATTTCCGCGCGGAGTTCGCCGGGAGAAAAACCGTGTTTGCTTCCTTCCCCGGCAATATTGACTTCGAGATAGACCTTGGGAAAAAGTCCCAGTTCCCCTGCGATGCGATCGACCTGGAGCGCAAGTTCCAGCGAGTCAATGCTGTGGATGGTGGACACGAAGGGCAGGATTTTGCGGACCTTGTTTTTCTGGAGGTGGCCGATGAGGTGCCATTCCAGCCGGGTCGACAGCATGGGAATCTTGACGATGGCCTCCTGGACCTTGTTTTCGCCAAAAATCGATTGGCCTGCGGCGGCCGCTGCGCGAATGACTTCGGCGGGCCAGGTCTTGGAGACGGCGATCAATTCGATCTCCGAATTATCGCGGCCGGCGCGCAGAGCGGCGCCTGCGATTTCATCTCTGACGCGCGCGAGATTCTCGGCGATATCGGTGGCGACTTCCATGGCATGAAAAACCCGGGGATCCGGTTACCGCTCAAAGGGTGCCGAAATAGCGATCACCGGCGTCGCCGAGTCCCGGGACGATGTATCCAATTTCATTGAGTCCCCGGTCGATAGCGGCGGTGTAAATGGGGACGTCGGGGTTTTCGGCATGAAAGTGGGTGATGCCCTCGGGGCAGCTTACGAGGCAGACGAAGCGAATGCGTCTGGCGCCGTTTTCCTTGAGGCGCTTGACGGCTTCGGAGCTGCTGTTGCCCGTGGCGAGCATGGGATCGATGAGCAACACTTCCGCCTGGTCGAGATCGTCGGGGAGGTTGCAGTAATAATTTTCGGGCAGGAGGGTTGTTTCATTCCGGAACATGCCGATGTGTCCGACGCGGGCTTCGCGCAGGATATGGAGAAAGCCGTTGAGCATGCCGAGCCCCGCCCGGAGGATGGGGACGAGAACGATGGGGACGGCGATTTCCCCGCCGGTGGCGGAATCGAGGGGGGTGCTCACCTTGCGGGGAGAAGTTCGGAAATCCCGGGTGACTTCGAAGGCCATCAGCTGGGTGATTTCGTGCACGCTGCGGCGGAATTCTTCCGGCGAGGTGGTGGTGTCGCGGACTCGCGTCAGCCGGTCGAGGATGAGCGGGTGATCGACGAGGTGCGCGGCTTCGGGGACCGGTGTCGCGGTGTGGGGGCTGGCATCCGATTTCGTGCTGTTCATGGGCGAATCGGGACGGATTGTGGCAGAAAGCCAGGGCCATGTCGATGGCCTCGGCGGCAGGGCGCGAAGGCAGGGAATTCGGGCGGGCCGGGTAAAGCTCGGCGGGCCGGAGCCGGGTGCCAGGGCGCAGAGAGGTTGAATTTCAGGTCAAGGGACGCGCGCAGGGGCGGGTTCCTTTTCACCGGGCGGGTTGGAGACCTTGACGGTGCGGGCGGCGTTGGTGCGATTGATCTCGATCAGATCTTCCAGGACGTGCAGGGCTTCCCGTTTCACGGGTTCGAAACCGTGCGGGTATTCGAGTGACTCATCCGCGGAATCGCTGCCCGCCATGATCATCCCGCTGGATTCTTCCTTCGAAAAATCGTCGCGCAACGTGAGCGTGGTCTCATCGACGTTGTCGAGCGTGAGTTTGTAAGTGGTGTAAAGACCCTTTTCGGTCTCGCGAATCTTGGCGAACCGGTCGCGGCGTTCGGCGTCTCGATCTTCGAGCCGCTGCTTGTTTTCCGCCGCCTCCCGGAGGCGCTCTTCCTTATTGAGGGAGACGAGGTTCTTGTCGAAGCGCTCCTTGATACGCTTGCTGTCTTCCATGACGTATTGGAACTCAGGATCGTGCGCGATGCGTTTGTGAAGCCGGTCGCGGAGGGCCTGAGTCGGGAAGGGGGTGGCCGAGTGAGGGACAAACTGTTGCGGGGGAATCGTATCGTAGGCCAGGGGGTTTTCGAGGGATTCCTCGCCGATCTCAAGGGCATCGGTGCGGAAGGGAAGGGTCAGGTCGGGCACCACCCCGCGGAGCTGGGTGGAGCCGCCGGCGATCCGGTAAAATTTCTGGATGGTGACCTTAAGCGCCCCGGCGCGTTCTCTGTCCGCGAAAATGGGCATCTCACGGGACACGTGCATGATGGTCTGGACGGTCCCTTTCCCGAAGGTCGATTTCTCGCCGACGATGAGAGAGCGGTTGTAATCCTGAAGCGCGGCGGCAAGAATTTCGCTGGCAGACGCGCTGGCTTTATCCGTAAGGACCACGAGAGGTCCGTCGTAAACCGGGTAACGGTTGCGCGAGCGACGGAAATCGATATTGCCGCGCCAGTCTTTTGACTGGACGACGGGTCCTCGCTGAATGAAAAGCCCCGTCAGATTGATGGCTTCCTCCAGGGAACCACCGCCGTTGCCTCGCAGGTCGAGGACGAGGCCGTCAATATTCTCCCTCATGAGCCTTTCGAGCAGGCGCCGGACGTCGACGGTCGTGGAAGTGGAGCCTCCGTTCATGTCTGCGTAAAAAGAATAAAGATTGATCCAGCCGATGCGCACATCTTGTCCGTTTACGTCCTTGGTTTCGATGAGTTCCGCGTTGGCGAGTTTGTCTTTCAATTCCACGGTATCGCGGACGATGACGATCTCCTTGGTGGCGGCGCTGTCACTTCCCGCGGGGACGACTTTAAGCCGGACGATGGATCCTTTTTGGCCGCGGATAAGCTCGACGACCTTGGGTAGTTTCATGTCGACGATATCCACCATCTCCCCTTCGATACCTTGTCCCACCGCGACGATACGATCGTTGACGTTCAGTTGTTTGCTCTTGTGCGCGGGGCCGGCCACGACGAGGCCCTGAATCTCCGCCATGCCGTCGACCATGCTGAGCATCGCCCCGATCCCGGTCAGAGAGTGGCGCATGCTGATTTCGAAATTGGCGAGGTCGCGAAAACTGAAATAATCCGAGTGGGGATCGTAGGTCATCGCCAGCGCGGTGAGAAAAATATTGACGACTTCCTCCTTGTCATTGTCATCGAGACTTTTGAGGACGCGATCCCAGCGCTTGATGAGTTTGTCCCTGATCTCGCGGTCGGGATCTTTCTTCTCTTCGGGCTCGGCTTCGGCTTCCAGTTCGGACTCAGGCGAATTGGAATTTTCGTCTGATGGCGATTCGTCCTCTTCCTCGCTTTCTTTCTTCGCCTTCTGCTCGGCGATCAGAGCCAGATGCTCCTGGAGCAGCTGGTTCTTAATGCTCAAGCGCCAGAGATTATCGGCGTCGACTTCGTCGGTCGGCCAGGTAGAATCTTTCCGGCTGATTTCGATAGTCTCATCGAGAGTGTAGTCGAACTCACCTTCCTCCAGAAGTTTTGTTACCTTGGCGATGCGTTCACGAACGCGTTTTTCGTAAAGGTCGTATATCTGGAAAGCCGCGTCGGCATTGCCCGCCTTGACCTGGTCATCGAGGAAGTTGCTGTGTTGCGCTTGGAATCGGGTGATGTCCTCTTGCGTGAAGAACCGCCGGTTGTAATCGAGCGCCTCAAAATAGTTTTCGAGCAACTGGCGTGAGATGTGGTCTTCAAAGTCGAGCTGGCTGTAGTGATGATCCTCCAGCATCTTGCCGACGGCCTTAGAGACCTGGCCGTATTTGGCTTCGGCGGCACCGGCCACAGGAGCACCGATTGCGAGGCAAGCGAAGAGCAGGAACGTGAGGACGCGGTCTCGGGTGGACGTCATGTGTGAGTTTTCGTTCGCAAAGGCGCGGCCTTTACGCGTAGAAGTGAGATTTCAGATCGAATAATGTCCCCTAATGCACTGGAAAAGTCTAATCAATTGTTGGCTTTCAGGGGGTCTAAAATGTGTGCAGCGGCGGATGTTTTCAGGAATGAGAGTCAGGGGCGGTTAGGGAATCATTAGGATTAGTTAACCGGCGGGACAATAATGTTCAATATTGATATCTATACGGGTGGAATCGCGGCGACCAATGGATACCTTCTGGCCGCCCCGGAGGGATCGATTCTCATCGATGCGCCTGAGGGCGCGGGAGACTGGCTCAAGGAGAAGGGGGTGCAAGTCGGAGCCTTGTTTCTAACACATGGACATTATGATCATGTCATGGATGCCGCCAGGATTCGCCGCGAGCACGGGTGCGCTGTGTTCGCTCGCGAAGAAATTACGCCGGAGCTTACCCTGGAGACGCTTTTTGCGGGACTGGGTCTCGGGCCCGCGCCTGAAGCGGTGGAAGTTGATGAAGTGCTCGGCGATGCCGCAGGGTTGAGTGCTTTGGGGAGAAAGTTCCGAGTGCTGCACATTCCCGGTCATTCGCCGGACAGCATCTGTTTTGTGCCCGAGCCCCTGGACGACGAGGAGCGGGAGGGCCCCGTGGTCTTTTCCGGAGACGTGCTTTTTCAGGGCAGCATTGGGCGGACCGATTTTCCGAATGGAGATCATAACGCCCTGGTGAACGGAATTCGATCGCAATTGTATCCGCTGGGCGACGAGGTGACCGTGTATCCGGGTCATGGGCCGCCGACGACGATCGGTGAAGAGCGCCGGACAAATCCCTTTGTCGGGGAGTGAGCGGCGGGGAGAGCGGGTTCGCTCTCGGAGCTGTGAGATTCCGGAGGTCAGGGGGGCGGGGAAGAGGACGGGGATTTCTCCCTTTTCTTTCCGCGATCCCACGCTAAGCTGAGCAGTTGAGGATAACTATCAGAGGGGCATCACAATATGAAATGGAGAACACTCTCAGTTAGAGCCGGTTCCGGGAGAAGATTGACCTGCGTGGGGCTTTTCCTGGTATTTGCTGCGGGCACGGGAATCGCCGCGGCGGAAGTGCGGGCCTTCAGGGATCGTGAGGGGCGGGAGATCAAGGCCAGCATCTTGGGGGGATCCGCGACCACCGTGACGATCAAGATGGAAAACGGGAAGGAGTATACCTTGCCCCACAGCAAGTTC
>JAHEJT010000084.1 GCA_024638765.1 Verrucomicrobiales bacterium | reverse complement strand
GCGGTGAGTGTTCTCTCCCATCGGCACCTGCTGCCGGAAAATCTCGAGGCCTTTCTCGAACGTCAACTCGAACATGTTGTGCTTCATTCCCGGCCAGCAATCATTGGTCAGTGTTTCATGATCATCCTTGATGAAATAGCTGCTCACCCGGCGATGAAATGCCACGTTGCTCGGCAGACTGTACATGCGCTGCCAGTGCCAGTGTGCCAGCGCCGGCGTTTTCGCGAGCCGGTCGTAATAGACAATGTCTCCCGTGTGCACAAAAAAACTCGGGTCCAGATCGAGCATGGCTGCGTAAGCCCGGTATCCCCCGGGCGAGTCCTGGTCCGGGTAAGCCTGGCCCGTGGTTACGGTGAATACCACCCTGGCTTGTGCATCCGGCACCGGCGCGGTGCGGAAACCGCCGTCAAGAACCTGCCCCGTCTCACCGCCATCGCCCCGGCGTGATTCCACCCGGATTTCGTAGCGCGTGTCCGGGGAGAGCTCCTCCAGCTTGAATTGCCGCGTGTAATCTGCAGACGAATCGACCGGACGCCATGCAGTCTTTATCCAGCCGGCGGCGCTTTGCTTCCGGTAATGCACGCGCACGTCCCCCTCGGCTCCCGGGGCCGCGCCGGGAATGTCCCGCGCCGTGACGCCCTCGGGATAACGCACCGCCGTCACCCTGCCTCGCTTCTGTCCCTCCCCTCCTTTGACGTATTCCAGCTCGAACATCGGCGCGTCCGGTGGATTGCGCGCTGCCCGCTCCGTCAATCGCGTCCAGACGATCGCCGATGTATCGCTCACCTCGCCCACTTTGAATCCGGTGGCCTGGAATGGCGCAGCCGAAATGGAGAGGGCACACCCGATCCAGAGAAGAAAAACGACTCCGAACCGGAGGACTTTAAGACGGTGCGTATTCATCGAGGGATGTTGCGACAGGCGCAGGTACATGGCAACAGCCATTAGCGGGTAACCAAGCCGTGTCAGACAGCCCCAGCGTCCTGAAAAAGGTCGACTCGCGCTGGTCTTCCTTTTACCAAGGGTTGCGTCGGCAAGCCACCCAGGCACCGATCGCGCCCCCGGAATGAACCCCTTCGTCTACCTCAAGAATTCCCTCTGGGCCAAGGCAGCCTTCATCGTCGTGTCGGTGGTTTTTTTCCGGCAGTTCCCGGATTTCCTGGAATGGCCGATTATCCTGTCCGCCATCGTGCTCGCGGCGCTTGCCCTGGCGCAGCTTCTGTTCCGCGATTACCGGCAGAACACCTGGAGCTGTGTCCGGCGCAGCTTTTCCCATCCCGTGGCTTTCCTGATCGGCCTGGTCCTTCTCTGCCTCGCCACGCGTGAATCCTATCCCTTCTCCCATTTCCCCATGTACGGGGACCCCAGCCCCACCAGCGAATATTATTACATCGGCAGTGTCGAAAGGCCGGGACCCGGCGGCATCGTGCCGCTGCCGATCCAGACCCTGACCAAGGTCTCCTCCGCCAAGACGGGTAAAATGTTTCGCGCGCGAAGAGACGCCTACTGCAAGGAGCATTCGCGTAACCGGGAAGATCTCACCGAAGAAGATTACCGGGCGATCGGAGAAGGGCTCCTCGTGTTCCTCTACGAAAAGGGTCAAAAACTCGCGCTCGCGCCGCTTCCGGAGCAGTGGGCTTTGCTTCATGTCGGCATTTCCCACTCTTCCGATACGGGATTCAAAGAAGAAACACACGTCCTCGCAACCAAATCGTTTTCCGGATGAACGCGCAGGACCAATCGCCAGAATTGACCAGGATCGGCAGGGCCTTCGCGGTCCCGGAGTTCCACCCATGGGAAGCGCTCTGCATTCGCATCCTCTTTGCCGTGGTGATTTTACAGACCCTTCCTCTCGATCCCATGGACAGCGGGCCCTTCAAGTGGGGCAGCGTGCTCGCGCCGGCCAAGCGGATCGTCTACGACGCCCAACCGCTTCCCAACGGACTCGCACACTGGGTTGACTTCACTTTTATTTCCAATCCGGACCTGCAAAAGCCTCTCTGGATCGTGTCCCTGGTCTGCCTCGCCTCTTATGTCGCCGGCCGGGGCCTGGTCCTTTCCCTGCCCATCCTCGCGTGCATCGGTATCGCGGCGCGGACACTGGAAAACTCCCAGGGCGCCATCAGTCACAAATACCAGATCGTCTCGCTGATCCTCCTGGTTCAGGCCGTTATCGTCGTGGCCGGGGCATCTCGCCGGATCTTTGCGGGTAAACCCGCGCCACCCCCGGGACGACGGCCCATCGACCGTCTTAACGACCGGCTCATACGCTATTCTCAAATCGCCATCGTCGCGGTCTACGTGATCTCGGGCTGCACCAAGCTGATTGCTTCCGAAGGCGAATGGATCGCCAACAGCCCGTATATCGGTCTTTACCTTGTGAAAACCGATCGTCAGAACTATTATAATAAACTCGACGCGGAGAATTTCGGAGGTGAGGTGCCGGTCGCCGAGCAAATGCTGGCGCATCGGAATCTGAGCCGGATCTTCATGGGCGCCGGGCTCTTCCTCGAGCTCTTCGCTTTTCTCGCCCTTTACAACCGGTTCACGGCGCTCGGCATTGGAGTTGCCCTGGTCATTTTTCATCAGCTGGTGATCCAATTCATGGCCCTGACGTTTCCCCTCAATGAAAAGGTGCTCTGGATCTTCCTGATCAACGTGCCCTTCTGGATCGGCGCCGTCGTCATGCTGGTCAAAGCCAAGCTCATCTCCTCGCCCGGACAATCCGCCGGCTGAATTCGCACCACTCTCATGGAAGCCACCAAACGAAAGGGCGTTCTTGCCGGCGGTAATTTTATCATCGATTACGTGAAACTCATCGATGCCTGGCCGGCAGAGGACATGCTCGCATCCATCCGCTCAGAATCCAGGAGCAACGGCGGGGGCCCCTACAACGTCCTCAAAGATCTCGCGGCCATGGGGGCCGGCTTCCCTCTGGAGGCGGTGGGACTCGTGGGCAGCGACGCCAACGGTGACTGGATTCTCGAGGATTGCCGGGCCCACGGCATCGACACCGCGCAGCTTTATCAAACTGCCCACGCTCCAACTTCATACACCGACGCCATGACCGTGGAGTCCACCGGCCGCCGCACCTTTTTTCATCAGCGCGGCGCCAACGCCCTGCTCGCGCCGGGCGATTTCGGTTTTGGCAGTTCGCAAGCGCGCCTGTTCCATCTCGCTTACCTCATGCTGCTCGACTCCCTGGATGTGATCGAAGGCGACGGCCTCACCGGGGCGGCCCGGGTCCTTGCGGAAGCCTCCCAGGCCGGAATGATTACTTCCGCCGACATCGTCAGCGCCGATCACCCTCAATTCCGTGAAATCGCCGAGCCAGCGCTGCCCCACCTGGATCATCTCTGCATCAATGAAATCGAGGCCGGCAAGATAACCGGCAACAACCTGCGGCCCTCCGGATCCATCGATCTGTTCGCGGTGGGCAATGCCGCGAGAACCCTCCTTGCCGGCGGCGTCCGGAGGGAAGTGGTGATTCATTTCGAGGAAGGCGCCCTGGCACTCGATTCGGAGGACCATTGCCACTCGCAAGGTTCGTTAAATCTTCCCCAGGAAGAGATCGTGGGGGCCACGGGAGCCGGGGACGCTTTTGCTGCCGGGTATCTCCACGGCGTCCACGAAAGTTTGTCCACTCCCGAGCGTCTGAGGCAGGCCGTCTGCGCGGCGGCCGTCTGCCTTTCCGATCCCACGCCTTCCAGCGGACTTGTGCCGCTCCCCGAGTGTCTGGCTCTTGCAGAGCGCTTCGGATTCCGCGATCTTTAGAATGCAGTTTTCCGTGACGATCTTAAAACCGCGAATGGACGCCAATGGACGCTAATTTCCCCGGATTCAGGATTCCTTAGAAATCTATTCGTGTTCATTCGCGTTCATTCGCGGTTCTTCAATTATGCAGGCGGACATTCTTCAAGAACTCGAGCAAGCCCTCGCACCGGATCGGATTCTCACTCAGAAGGAGGACTTGCTACCCTACAGCTTTGACGGCACCGCCGCCATGAAGTCGATGCCGGGATGCGTCGTCTTTCCCGAGTCCGCCGGTGAGATCTCCGCATGCCTCAAGATTGCCGGCGCCCGCAAGATCCCCGTGGTGACGCGCGGTTCGGGCACCGGACTCTCCGGGGGCAGTGTCCCCGTCGAGGACTGCATCGTCCTCTGCCTCGTGCGCATGGACCAAATTGAGGAAGTCGATCCCCGTAACCTGACGCTCCTCGCCCAGACCGGCGTCATCACCAAGGCCATTGACGATGCCGCGGCCGAGCACGGTCTTTTTTATCCTCCCGACCCGGGCTCGATGAAGATCTCGACCATCGGCGGCAACGTCGCGGAAAACTCCGGGGGACTCCGCGGGCTGAAATACGGAGTGACCAGGGATTATGTAATGGGGATGGAGGTGGTGCTCGCCGACGGCGAAATCGCCTGGTTCGGAAATAAATGCGTCAAAGACGTCGCCGGTTATTCGATGCGCGATCTCTTCATCGGATCCGAAGGCACGCTGGGAATCATTACCAAGGTGCTCTTGAAACTGCTGCCCAGGCCGCAGGCCCGGCGCACGATGCTGGCCACTTACGACAGCATGGAGGATGCCGCCCGGACCGTCTCCGCCATCATCGCCGCACAAATTATTCCCTGCTCCCTGGAATTCCTCGACCAGGTCACGATCCGTTGCGTGGAGGATTACGCGAAAATCGGGCTGCCGACCGAAGTGGCCGCCCTTCTTCTCATGGAAACCGACGGCCACCCGCACGTGGTTGCAGAAGAAGCCCTGCAAATGGCGGAGATCGCCGGCGAACACGGGGCGGTCGACGTCCACACCGCCCGCGACGAAGCCGAAGCAACCCGCCTGGCTTCCGCGCGGCGCACCGCGTTTTCCGCGCTCGCCCGCGTCAAACCGACCACCATCCTCGAAGACGTCACCGTGCCCCGGGATAAGCTCACTGAGATGGTCCATTTCATCAACGAGGTTGCCGGCAGGTATTCACTGCACATCGGCACCTTCGGTCATATGGGTGATGGAAACTTGCATCCCACATTTCTCACCGATGAGCGCGACCGGGACGAAATGGAGAAAGTGGAAAAAGCGCTCGACGAAATCGTCGCAAGAACAATCGAGGTCGGCGGCACCATCACCGGGGAGCATGGGGTCGGGCTCGCAAAAAAGAAATACCTGGCACACCAATTTTCCGATCCCAGCTTGGCACTCCTGAAAAAACTAAAACAAACCCTGGATCCCGCCAACATCCTCAATCCCGGCAAGATCTTCGACTGAGTTGCTAACCGCTGATCTTCGCTAATTAACGCTGATTTCAATGAAGGCAGACGATTATCCACTCCGTGATGAAGGATACAAACTGATGGGCGCCGCCTTTGAGGTATACAATGAATTGGGATTCGGTTTAAACGAGGAAATCTATCAGGAAAGTATCGAGAAGGAACTCGGCCTGCAGAAGATCCCGTTTGATTCGAAAGCGCAGTTAACGGTTCTCTATAAGGGCGCGCCCCTGAAAAAGAAATACATACCGGATCTCACGGTTTTCGATGATATCATCGTGGAACTAAAATCAGTTAAAGCGCTGCTGCCCGAACACGAAGCGCAACTCTTGAATTATCCGCGTATCACGAAGAAACCAGTCGGATACCTGATTAACTATGGCAAGCCCGGCGATCTGGAATGGAAAAGAATCGTTCTCACCCACAACTGAAATGATCAGCGCTGATTAGCGAGGATCAGCGGTTAACTTATCTGTGGTTTGGCCTCTTATCTGAAAGATCTTGATTACTCGGTGCTCCAACAGTGCATGCACTGCGGGATGTGCCTCCCCACGTGCCCGACTTACGCCGAAACCAAGAACGAAAAAAACTCTCCGCGCGGCCGCATCTCCCTGATGCGGGCTATCGCCGACGGAGAACTGGACGTATCCCGGGCTTTCGCGGATGAAATGTATTATTGCCTCGGCTGCCTGGCCTGTGAAACCGCATGCCCCGCCGGGGTGGATTACACGGGCCTCTTCGAAGCCTCCCGCGCGGAGATTGAAGCCGCCGAAGTCTTGGCCTCCCCGGGGCGCAGCTTCTGGCGGCGGGTCACCCTGGACTTTCTCTTTCTCCACCCGCGCCTTTTCCATTTCGCCGCCCGACTGCTCCGTTTTTACCAGAGGACCGGCCTGCGCAAGTGTGTGCGGGGTTCCGGATTGCTCATGCTCGCACCCAAACGCCTGCGCGCACTGGAGCCGTTAGCGCCGGAAATTTCCCGGCGGTTTTCCCAGCAGTTGATTGCCCCCGTCGAGCGCCCGAGGTCCGGCAAGCCGCGCTTCTGCGTCGCCATGCTGACGGGTTGCGTCCAGGATGTCGCCTTCGCCCGGTTGAATCGTGATACGGTCGAGGTTTTGCTCGCTAACGGTTGCGAAGTTATGACGCCACGCCTGCAACCCTGCTGCGGGTCTCTCCATGCGCACAACGGTGAACTCGACCAAGCGCGCGTGCTGGCCCGGCGCAACATCGATCTCTACCACCTCGACTCCCTGGATGCGATTATCTCCAATGCCGGCGGTTGCGGCTCTCACCTCAGGAAATACGGACACCTTCTCAAAGACGATCCCGATTACGCGCAGAAAGCGAAGCAATGGGACGATAAACTGCGGGACATCCACGAGTGGCTCGCCGAGATCGGCTTTCGTAAGCCATCCCAGGATTCCGCAGTCCCCGAAACAAATTCGGTCACTTATCACGAATCCTGCCACCTCTGTCACGGCCAGAAGATCAGTCGGGAACCGCGCATGATTCTTGAGAGCCTGCCTGGTGTCGATTTCGTGGAATTGCCTGAGTCCAACTGGTGCTGCGGAAGCGCCGGCATTTACAATATCACTCAGCCGGAACAATCTGCGAAATTGCAGGAGCGAAAGATTCGTCATATTCGCGGCACCAGGGCAAGTGCTGTGGCGATGGCAAACCCCGGCTGCCATATCCAGATCGAGCACGGCCTCGCGGAAACCGGTATTGTGGTGACGTCGCCGGTATCCCTGCTCGCCGAAGCTTACCGCAGAGAATGCAGAGGGGACGGTTGATGCCGGGAGACCAAACCTCCGGGCTCGTTCCTTCCTAAGAGCGGGGCATCTTCCAACTATTTTTCCCGCGCCTTCGGATTCCGCTGCGGAAACTGGGCGCGCATCTGGTTTAACCAGGAAGCCAGCTTCGCGCTCAATTGCTTCGCGATCTCAGACTTCTCCTTCGAGACGTCCTTCGTCTCGCTGAGATCGGCCGCGAGATTATACAACTCCACGCGCCGATCTTCGTAATAGTGCAACAGCTTCCAATCACCGCTTCGAATCGCACTCACCGGCGAGGTGTTCGAATAATAGTGCGGGTAATGAAAATAGAGATCCTTGCGCTGCAGCAGCCCCGTGGGTTCTACGAGCAGGGAGGCAATGCTGATCCCGTCCAGCTTGCGATCCTCTACTTTCAAGCGTTCACCCAAGCCCGTCATCTCCGCGATCGTCGGCAAGAGATCCGTCGTTGTTACCGGCACCGCACACTCCGCGCCAGCCCGGCCCTTCCCTGGCCAGCGCACGATCAGCGGAATGCGGACGCCGCCTTCGTAAAGCGACCCCTTCCCCGAGCGAAGCGGATCGTTATTCGTCACGACCTGTCCTCCCTTCCATTTCCCGGTATACCCTCCGTTGTCGGAGAGAAAGATCACGATCGTGCGATTCTCCAAGCCACGCGCTTTAACCTTCTTCAAGACTCGTCCGACGTTTTCATCAAGACTCTTGTGCATCGCCGCATAATGCGAGTTCCGATGGCTGGTTTCCTCCCCAATCTGCGATTCAAAATACTCCGCGTCCTCGGGTTTCCCCTCAATCGGCGTGTGGACGGTGTAATAACAAAGGTTAAGAAAGAACGGATCCTCTCCGGCGAACTCAATGACGCGCAACGCCTCGTCCGTCAGCTTGTCGGTCAGGTAATCGCCCGGGCGGCTGTCATCCATCCCCGGCACATAACGGAATCCCTCCTTCGCGAATCGTTCCGCGCCGCGATAGGGATGCCAGAAGCTGTCGGGCGCACCCCAGATGTTGCCGCCGATGGAGATGTCGTACCCGTGCGCCTCCGGAAAAAACTTAGACGATCCAAGGTGCCACTTGCCAAGATGCGCCGTCAGGTAACCCGCTTCCTGCAGCAATTCCGCAACCGTGAAATACTCATGTTTGAGATCCTCTTCGCACTCGGGCTCGAGCATCGGCTTATTTTCGTTCCGGTTTTTCGCCGATTCCCGCCAGATGGTCATGTGCAGCCGCGCCGGATGAAGGCCCGTCTGAATGGAAGCGCGTGTCGGCGTGCAAACAGTCGAAGCCGCGTAAGCCTGCGTGAATCGCACTCCCTCCCTTGCAAGCTGATCGAGATTCGGTGTCTCGTGAAGATCGCTGCCGTAACAGCCAAGCCCCGTCCAACCCAAGTCGTCCGCCAGGATCATGAGGATGTTGGGATTTCGAGAGTCCGTCTTCTCCTCGGCCACCGCCGTCACCGCCGGGCACGCCAGAAGAATTGTCGCCATGAGGCCAGGAATCCTCATGCCTCCATTAATGTCCTCAACCTCGCGCCCGTCAAACGGAACTGCCCGAAAAGAGGTCTCTACCCTCCAATCCTTGCCCCCTGACCCAGGACTACCTTCAATCCTCGAAGTTCACATGCCGCACTTTCACCTGATCCGGCGCAAGCGGTGTGACTGCTTTCAGCAACTTCATCCGCTTGGTCCCAGGCTCACCGACGCGTATCGTGTAAGCGCCCCGTTCCTCGAACACCTTCGGCTGGAATTCCGTGCCGAGAATCCGAAGGGTATACAACTTCCGCCGCGTTTGTTCATCCACGACCTGGACCACCGGATCCTCCATCCCCTCCACCACCAGGGTGGGAAGGTATGCGGCTGCCTCGCGGCCGTATTGGTCAAACTGGCTGACGCTACGCGGCCAGCCTGGATACTGCTGCGCCCCTTCCTCCGAGGGATCCACCCAGCGGGGCCACACTTCGGAAACGATCTCACGCGTGGTGCGGTTTAGGCGCACAATGCCATAACCCGGCATTCTGTCGTAAAGGGCCGCCGGTTTCTGACCGGAAGGACTGGGATTCGCGACCGCGTAAACAGTGATTTTATTTCCGAACCCATCCTCGTGTTCACCTGTATACCGTGGTGCTCCCGGCTCCCGGTCGGCGCCCGGTTGCGGAGGGAACCAGCGACGGGGCCAGACATTCGCAATTGACGGCACACAAAGCGCATGTCCCGCGTCATTCCAGTCGTCGATGCCGTATCGAATGAAACTTGCCAGGTGCTGGTCCCCGGCAATGTGGAAGGCAAACCCTTTGCGGATCACCCGCAGCGCCTTGTCGCGGCCCGCCTGCGGCCATCCATTGGAATCGCCGTCGGCCACCGTCTTATCGTGCTCCATGTATTCGCCCGGCCGGCTGGGCTGCACCATGGTCGGAACCACCGTATCGTTAATGGCATCCTCAGGCAGGGTTGCGATATTCGAGAAAATCGTCTGCGAAAGGAGGACTTTCATCTTCGCGCCGTGTCGCCAGTCATTGGCCCAGCGATCGAGAAAGCGCAACTGGCGATTGCCCAACAGAACGGCCCCAGGCACGTCGGTATCCTTCTTAGTGTCGAATCCGGGCGCCTCGAACCAGCCGTTGCGGCAGTCGCCTTCCGGAACCATGACTGTCGGCGAACTCTTCCACATCCGGTCGGCAATAATCGCAAAACTCACCCCGCCATATTCCAAGCGCGTGTAATAGACCGAGATATCCCTTTCGATGGGCCTGGCGTCGTAAGGATCGGGCAGATGCGAAACCTGGGTCCGATGTACTGCGTTCACGAAAAGCGGATCCATCTGGTATCCGCCGCTGTCCTGGGCCGGCTTTCCAAAAGGCCCTTCGGTGGCCTTTCCGCCGCTGCCCCAGATGTTGCCGTGATAGACATCGTGATCGTCCGGAAGGCAGATACAGGGGGTATCCCGGGCGAGATCCCGAAAGGCCCAGCACCAGCGGACCCAGTGATAGAGATAATCAACGCAGGCGACGTCCGCCGGTTCCCGCACGATGCCCGAGAGACCGCTCTCGTATATCTGGTCACCGGAGAAAAAGAGCAGGTCCGGGCGGTGGTATGCGACATGGTTTTCCAGTTCGTTGTGCGGATACCAGATGCTGTCGTGATTCCAGGTCCCTTCCCCCTGCGCGGAAATGTGGTGTCCCGTAAACGCCGCCACCACGAGCTCTTTCTTTTCCACCGGATCCTTGCGGATACGTCCTGCATAGTAATAGCGACGAGTCGACTTCGGCCCGGTTCGCAAATTATAGGAGATTCGGTAAGGCACACTCTCAGCCGCCTCCCAGTTCTCTACCCGGAATGGAATCGTAAAACTGTGCGGCTGGAGGTTGCCTTCCGCTGCACGAACCCATTCGCCTTCTTTACGTAATTCGAGAGTCGCGCCCTGGGTATCCTGCTCTCCGAGTGCCGGCATCTGCGCGGTCAATTTGAGCACACCCCCGCTCACAGTGTACTGCGCGCTGAGGACGGGCCCGAACGCCCGTTCGCGATACGCCGCCAGTTTTTTCCCTTCCGCTTTCCAGTTGCGGAACCAATACCCGGCACCGGACCGCTTGGGGCTCGTGTGCGATACCAGCGCAATGTTGCCACTGACCTGTTCTGCCGGAATCTCTTCCACCAGGCTCCGGCTGATCAAGTTTCCCGTCTCCGCATCGGTCGCTGTCAGGGTAAGAGTATAGACACCGCCATGTGGAACCGCTTTGAGTTCGAGGTCCATGGCACGCGGAATGCCCCGCGCCTCAAATCCGGGACCCGCGGTGCGCGAGGGCTCAATCAATTTCCATTCGTCCGCACTCGTGGGATTCTTTGCCCCGGGAGTGGAATTATCCCGGAACACCGCGCGGCCGGTCCCGTCAATCGCCGCGATCAAGCCTCCGTCGGTGGACGGCCAATGATGGCAGAGGGCGCTGATACGAAAATCCACATGATTGCCGCCGACGCCTATCAGAAATCCGGTCCAGGTGTTGGGATGCGGGCTCCCCCCGGGATCCACGGCCCCGGTGCGCACACTGACCATCAAATCTCCGGATCCTTCGCGGCACGCATGGGTCAGCAAGTGGATGGTGCGCATCGGTTTGGCGGGTCTGCCAGTGACGCACTCAAGGCGCCCGCCCGTGATCTTCCAATCGAGAAACCGGTTGGCGTAGTAATCCTGGCCCGGCCAGATCCGCTCGGTCTGCTTCGGCCAGTTGCTTTGCCACTCTTCGCCGTAAGCATCAACTCCCCAAAAGGCAGTCGCGGCAAAGAGGATCGGAAGTGCTCGCATCCTCTCCATCCACTCAGGCTAGCCCAAGGAACTCGCAGATTCCAAGAGGAACTTGAATGCCGGCGGCGTGGGAGAACAAGTCCGCAGGATTGCCGGCGCGCTTTATCCCGCTACCAGCACGCCCAGTTTTTTGTGCGCCTCGTGCAAGAGCCGCGCAGTGGTCTCCCAATCGATGCATTTATCAGTGATGGAAACCCCTTTCACCAGATCGTCGACAGGCTGCGGAAATTTTTGATTCCCGGCTTTAAGATTGCTTTCGAGCATTGCGCCGATGATGTGCCCGTTCCCGTCCATCCGCTGCGCAAGGAGCTCAGTAAAGACCCTGGGCTGTTCTTGGTGATCTTTTCCGCAATTCCCATGACTCGCGTCGATCATGATCGCAGGCTGCAAACCGTTCTCTTCGAGTAGTTCCACTGCGTTATGCACATGCGGCTCGGCGTAATTCGGACCCTCATCGCCGCCCCTTAAGATGACGTGACAATCAGGGTTGCCGCGCGTCGTGACCGCTGCTGCCAGTCCATCATATCCCACCCCGAGAAAAGTCTGCGGCTGGGTCGCTGCCTTGATTGCATTGACGGCCGGCAAAATTGCGCCGTTGGTGCCGTTCTTGAAGCCAAGAGGCATGGAGAGTCCAGACGCCATCTGCCGATGCGTCTGCGATTCAGTGGTGCGTGCCCCAATTGCGGACCAGCACACCAGGTCCGCAATGTATTGCGGCGTAATGGGATCGAGCAGCTCCGTGGCCGTCGGCACTTCCATCTCGAGTACGTCGAGAAGAAATCGGCGCGCCATGCGCAGGCCTCCCGGGATATCGTTGGTCCCATCGAGGTGCGGGTCCATAATCAACCCCTTCCAGCCCACAGTGGTGCGCGGTTTTTCAAAGTACACGCGCATGACCAGGAGCATGGTCTCCCGCACTTCGCGACTCAGACCGGAGAGACGCCGCGCGTACTCTTTGCCCGTCTCAATATCGTGAATCGAACATGGTCCCACTACCACGAGAAGGCGCTTGTCGTCCCCGAAAATGATGTTCCGAATTTCGCGGCGACTGCGGCTCACGAATCCGGCCGCTGCCTCGGATTGCGCCAATTCCCGGCACAACGCCTGCGGCGTGGGCAGGGGGACATTATCGACGATGTGGAGGTCGGAAACTTCTTTCAAAGTGAAACGGGGGTGAGATTCGGATTTGAGCGGGCCAGACTAATTAGCCCATTCGCCTTGCCTCCGCAAGGGCCCCCGGGAGAAGGGCCGGCAAGGGCAGGACGCCCCGGGCCGGGCTGGGATTGAGGGGAGGAGGCGTTGGGGAAGGGCAAAAATTATGGTAATTAGGACGGGATTTCCCCGTATCTTGAAAGAAATTGGGCGGAATCAACGTTTCTAGGGTAGAGATGTCTATCACTACACAGGCATAAGGTAAAATTCCACCTGCCGAATCCCACCGCATCCCCGGGGGTATCCATGGTTCTTTCTGATACATCTATCTTAACCAACCGCTATGAAATCGAATATCCAACTGATCCTTTTGCCCCTCGCGAGCATCGCGCTGGGGAGCGCCGTTTTGATTCCTCTGGCTGAGGCCGCTCCCGTCGATTTGAAACGCGCCAGCGCGCGTGTCGACGCCCTCATCGGGCAGGGGTATCAGAAGCACGGGGTCAAAGCCTATCCGGTCGCGAGCGACGAGATCTTTGTCCGCCGCATCTATCTCGATCTCATTGGGCGGGTCCCCTCGCAGAAGGAAGCCCTCGAGTTTCTCAACGCCAAAGACCCTGAAAAGCGCGCCAAGCTGATTGAGGCGCTGACGCATTCCGAGGGATACGTCAGCCATCACTTTAATTACTGGGCCGACATCCTGCGCGTGAAGTCACGGCTGAATGGCGCAGGGCAGAGCGCCCCGGCCGGACACAGTTACATTCGTTGGATCCAGGATGCCATTCGTGACAACAAGCCTTATGACGAGATGGTCTACGAACTCATCGCGGCGGAGGGCCGCTCCTGGGAAAACGGCGCCATCGGGTATTACATTCGGGATTACGGCATGAACCTGGACAACATGGCCGTGACGACCCAGATCTTCCTGGGAACCTCGGTCGCCTGCGCCCAGTGCCACAACCATCCCTTCGACAAATGGACCCAGATGGATTTCTACCAGCACGCGGCTTACCAGTGGGACGTGGTTACCACGAACAACTCCGACAACATGACCTCGGCGATGTCGGAACTTTCGAAAGGCAAGAAAGTAACCTCGCAGTACCGTCGCGACATCAGCAAGGCCTTCAGTGAGATTCTCAAGCCGCTGCGCTTCAACAATGTCTACATTAGAGATCGCACACTGGCGCTGCCTCACGATTATCAGTACGCCGACGCCAAACCGAAATCGGGGGTTACTCCGGCTGTCCTCTTCGGCAAGGAAGTCAAACCAGCCGGCGACGCTCAGCCGCTGGAAGCTTATGCGGGCTGGATGGCCTCGCCCGATAACCCCCGTTTCACTACCGTCATCGCGAACCGGATGTGGAAGAAGGTAATGGGTCTCGGACTCTTCGAGCCGGTCGACGAGATCATGGACCACTCGGATCCCAGCAATCCTGAGCTGCTGGCTTTTCTTGAGAAGACCATGGTCGAGTTCGACTATGACCTCCGCAAATTCATGACGATGCTATACAACACGCGCACTTACCAGCGTGAGTCCCATCGCGAAGACGTCATGCCCGGGGTTGCCTATCATTATCCCGGCCCCCTGCTCAAACGCATGAGCGCGGAACAGATCTGGGATTCACTGGTCACACTCATCGCCGATGATCCCGACACTCCCAATCCCTATGCCGAGATGGACGCGGAGAAATCAATCACACGCACCCGCTGGATTGCGGAATCGGTCTACGACCAGTCGCCGCGCGAGTTCCTCGAGGGGGCCAAGAAAATCGCGGCGACTCAAAAGAAGCTCTCCCGCGAGATGCGGGAAATCCAGGAGAAGCGGGAAGCCGCTCTCGAGGCCGGAGATGTCGCCCTGAGCAAGAAACTCGCCTCGGAGGGCTCTCGGAAATCGAGAGACTTGGTCCGCGTGGTGGAATCCACCGTCTACCAGAAGGGTTTTGCGGACAAGGTGCAGCTCGTGGCCGCGAAGGATTACAAGGCGGACGAAGTATCCGATGAGTTCCTCGAAGAACTTGCAGGCTGCATCGCGGACGAGGATCTGATGAAGCGCGCGGGCGGGAGCAACAGTCCCATGACCGAGGTAGTCAAGGCTGTCCTCCAGGAACAGGAATCCCAACTCAAACGTTGGGCCGAGAAGCGCCGCGAAGAACAGTGGAAAGAATGGGGGGTCGATGACGCCGGAGAAAAGAAGGCATGGTACGATTACAACAACCTGTTCCGCTCCACCGTGATGCGCGCCTCGGATCTGCCCCAGCCCTCGCCTCCCGGGCATTTCCTGCGCGAGTTCGGCCAGTCCGACCGGGAAGTCATTCACAACGCGAACAGCGATGCCTCGATTACCCAGGCGCTCAACCTGCTCAATAACAGCCAGCTCCACGGCGCCCTGCGCAATCCCTATACCGTCCTCAACCGGTCCCTGGCCAAAGTCAAAACCCCGGCGCAGAAGATCGATGCTATTTACCTGGCACTGCTCAGTCGCCGGTCCAGCGCGGAGGAAAAGAATATTCTGCTTCCGCTTCTCAAGGAGAATCCGGGTTCCGGCGCTTTCGACGCCGCCTGGACGGTCCTCAACACGCGCCAGTTCCTCTTCATCCAATAACGATCAACGGGCCACCAACCACCATGAAAGAACTTCTCAAGCAATCGGACGAGCTGACCCGGCGCGGCTTCATCTCAAATGCCGCCAAAACGTTTCTTGGCGTGGGCCTGCTCCCCGCCGCCGTGCAAACGAAATCGTTCGCCGCGGGAGCCGGCGCCTCCATCCTCAAACAGGTCCCGACCGCCAAGAACGTCATTTACCTCTACATGAACGGCGGCATGAGCCACCTCGATACCTTCGATCCCAAGCCCGGAAACGAAGTCATGGGGCCCACCAAGGTCCTCAAGACCAATGCCGACGGGGTCCAGATCAGCGAATACCTGCCGCGCATGGCCAAGCACATGGATAAAGTCGCCGTCATCAACTCCATGATCTCGACGCAAGGCGCCCATAAGCAGGGTTACTATTTCATGCATACGAGTTACGCGCTGCGGGGAACTATCCGCCATCCCTCCCTGGCGGCCTGGATGAATGTCTTCCAGGAAAAGGGGAACTCTACTCTCCCCGGCAGCGTCATGATCGGCAATGACAGCCAGCATCCGGGCGCCGGGTTCTTCGAATCGAAGTACACGCCGCTGACCATTAAGGATCCGAAGCGCGGCCTGCTCAACAGCAAGCGCCTCTCTTACCTCAAAGAAGATCGCTTTCAGAAGCAACTCCGTATCGCACAGCAACTCGATAAGAAATTCGTCGAAACTTACAGCCAGAAGAACGTGCGGGCCTACACCGACATGTACGACGACGCGATCACCATGATGACCAGCAAGGATCTGGCTTCTTTCGATCTCACCAAGGAACCGGATTACCTGCGTGAGCAATACGGCGACAATTCCTTTGGCCAGGGCTGCCTGCTGGCACGCCGTCTCGTGGAAAGCAACGTCCGTTCCGTCGAGGTCACTTACGGAAGCTGGGACACCCACAACGGAAACTTTATCCGTGTCCCCCAGCTCGCTGAAACTTTGGACCGCGCCCTCAGCGCGCTGCTCGCGGACCTTTCGCGCCGCGGCTTGCTCGAAGAAACCCTGGTCGTGCTCACCACCGAATTCGGCCGGACTCCGGAGGTCAACCAGAACGAAGGCCGCGACCACCATCCCCAGGGTTTCACTACCTTGCTCGCGGGCGGGGGCATTCTCGGCGGACAAAAATACGGCGCCACTGACGAACGGGGGAGTCTGGTCGCCGACAAGAAGGTCACGGTCCCCGATTTCAATGCCACCATCGGTTACGCGCTCGGCCTGCCGCTCGACACGGTCATTTATTCTCCATCAAAACGCCCCTTCACCATTGCGGATAAGGGACAGCCCGTGGTCGAACTCTTCGGCCACCGGCCGCTCAACGCTTCCCAACTGGCAGACCAAGCTTAATTCCACCATAGAATTTCCCCGTGAGCCCGTCTGGGGGCGGGTTCCGCGGGCAACCAGCGGGCGTGCGGCACGAGCCTTCTCAAGGCCGGGCTGCACGCCCGTTTTTCATCCTCCTCCGCAATACACAGATGCAGCGACGCAGCCACTTAGACGTGCCGTAGACGGATTCGGACGCTGGAATCCATCGTACCCGTCGTGCACTCTTGCGTCCTCCCTGCCAGCCTTCTCATTTTCCTGCTGACTGCGGCCCGGGCCGGCGGAGCAGAACAGGGTGACCCGCCTTTCCGTGTCCCCGAGGGCTTCGAAGTCATCCAATAACTTGCGGAGTTTTGGCGAAGGAGGTTCGCGCCTGGATCCTGGCCTACCAGGGAAACGTCTCGGCCACTTCATCTTCCACCGGCTGACGCAGCATCCGACCCTCCGCGTAAACCACCCAGTTGCTGCTGCCCCGCTGGTGCACGATCGGTGCTGACGCCGGTCCTATCCTCGACATGCGGCCAAGCTTGTTCGGAGATGTCTCCCAGAGGAACATGGAAAAGAACAGTGCCGCGAATGCGGCCGACGTCACTGGAAGCCCTCCTGCTTCTCCCCGCCGCAACCACCGCGCCGGCGCGGCGATCCCGGTGCCGATCAAGGCGATCAGGAAGGGCAACGAATAAATCCAATACCAGTAATAAGCATACAAATGCGTTATGTACTGGTGATGACAATAATCAAGCGCCGGCGCCAGCATCGCCCCGCACGCAACCGCGCGTTCCGGCGCGCCCATGCGAAAAAATCGCACCACACCGAACAAGGCGAAGAGGGGAACCAAGCCGAACGCCAACAGCATGAAGGTCAGTTCCCGCGGATAGAGCTGGGTGCGGACGTATTCGCGCACCGTCCGCTCGGGCGCTTCAGGGCCCTCCCGCCAATCTCCGAGGAACATGGTCCCCCCGGCGTATGCCGTGGCCGTGTGGAACAACCAGCTCGGCGAAAGGGGAATCTGTTCGTACTTATTCGACAAATGAGCGTGTATCTGAGGAAGGGAAGGGGCGATCATCTGATAATAGAGCGTCCCCGCAATCAGTCCCACAATCGCCAGGCGCGCCAATCGCCGCTTCGCGCCCGGTCGTTTCATGCATAGCGCCGTCAATCCGACCGCTCCTCCCAGCGCCAACACGAAATAGATCGCGCCGGCATACGCATAGAGCGAGACGAACAAACTCGCGCCAAACCCGATCCAATCTTTCCAGCGGCCCCGGCGCAGGGCGTTGACCGCGAAAATTGCCGCCATCACAGCGCCCCACATCAGGATCCCGTATCCACGGGCCTGGATACTGTATTCGACATGGATGGGATGGACCGCCGCCAAGAGCCCCGCCATAAACGCAGCCGTGGGCGCGCGCAGCAAATAAAGGAACCCCCACAGCGCCACAATCGACGCCAAGCCGGCCAGCAGCGACGGCAATCGCAATACCCGCACCGAAAAGAACTCGCGCGGCGCACCGGAAAGGGCCCGCCACGTGTCGAGACCAAGCTTCGCGAGGATACTGAAAAGGATCGGATTGTTGGCAAATCGGTTCTCAAAGAATGCGTCCTGCCAGGTCGTCTCTCGAAACACCGGCTCGCCCGTCTTCCCATCGAGCTCATGATATCCGTGAATACTACGCCGCAGGTTGTCCTGCTCGTCGCGGTAAACCGGGCGCCCCATCTGTGGCGCGCGCAACTCCAGCGCGATCGCCATGAGACATAAAAGACCCACCCATCCCCAGGTCCCCGGCCGAAGACCCCGACGGGTGCCTTCGGACACGTCGCCGCAGGTCCATCGCCACCACCAACGCGATGTCACCAGCAGAACCGCAAGGACGATCGCGGCAATAACCCCGCCCCAGTAAAAATAGATCTGCACGTAATCCGAAACCGCCAGGGCATCGCCCCTCTCCAAGTGTTTGGCCGTGATCCCTTCCCAGGGATGTTCCACCGCGCGCAACCAGAGGATCTGCCCGATCAGAAGCAGCACGCCGATGCCCACCACCCGCCAGTAGCGCCGGCCCCAGTAACCTAGCGAACGGTATGTTTTGATTCTGTTTCCCATTCTCCGGCCCGCTGCTCCTGCCGGGGCAACTCCAGGGCCCGCGTTGGCGGATCAGCTCATCGTGCGGGTCGCACTTCCGTTTCCCATTCACCAAGGAGCACCTTCAATCGCGCAAGCTCCGCAGGATCGTCATCGGACAAATCACGGGCTTCCTCTTCAGATGCCGCCAGGTCAAAGAGCCACTCACCGCGATCGTCGCCGTCAATTTTGCGCACATACTTCATGTCCCCGTCCCGCACCGCCCACCAGGTCCGCGCGCCGCGCCGGGCGCGCCAGTAAAGCGTGCGCGGAATATCCGGCTTCGCTTCCTGGACGTGCTTAAGAATGTCGATGCCGTCCAGGGGTCCCCCATCCGGCGGCTCCGCCCCGGAGACGCGCAGGAAGGAGGCGGTCAAGTCCATCAACGACCCCACTTGACCGGAGACCGCGCCGGCCGGAATCCGGCCGGGCCAGCGCGCGATACACGGCACCCGGATCCCGCCTTCGAACAAGGTTCCCTTGAAATCCCGCAGGGGCGTATTGAACCCCGGCCGCATGGCGCCGTGGTCGCTCGCATAAACTACCAGGGTGTCTTCCTCGAGGCCGGCTTGCGTAAGGGCCTCGAGCACACGGCCCACGCTCTTGTCCATATCGACCAGCATCTCAACGTATTTCTCCCGTGTCCCCACCATCCATTGATCCTCCGGCAACACTCCGATGGCCGCATCTCCCGGAGCCTGGAAAGGGAAGTGCGGCACGCTGTAAGCCACATAAAGAAAGAACGGCTGCGCTCCGTCTTTCCTCCTCTTGATAAATGCGACGCTGTCATCGGTGATAAGATGGGTCATATACCCGGTCCGCCTCACTGCGCGGCGCCCCGCAATTAAAACGGGCAGTTCTGACAGCTCGATGTGCTCGAAATAATCGACATTGCCGCCCAGAAATCCGAAGAATTCGTCAAAGCCCTGATCCAAAGGACTGAATTTCTCCTCGTACCCGAGGTGCCACTTTCCGTAAATCGCGCTGTAATATCCCGCCGCCTGAAGCGCCGGCGCCAGCACGGCCATGGACGCGGGAAGTCCCAGATCCCCTTGCGCTGCAAGCCGAATGGCGTCGTCATAGCGTCCGACGTTACCGGTGCCGATGGCGCATTCCAATCCCCCCGCGCGCTGGGGATAGCGTCCCGTAAGAATAGAGGTTCTCGACGGCGTGCACTCCGCTCCCATGGCATAAAAATCTGTAAAGCGCACGCCTTGGGCCGCGAGCCGATCGATGTGCGGGGTGCGGACATCCGGCGCCCCGTAACAACTCAAATCGGCCGTCCCCATATCGTCAACAAGCATGAAAACGATGTTGGGCCCGGCATGGCTGTTCGCCAGCAGCAAAGTCAAGACCGCGCAGAGAGCCAGGGGGATCGACGGAGCCTTCATGGTCCCACTGTAACCCATTCGAGTCTACCCGTGTCCATCCTGACATTCATAGCTTCAGCGACGAGGGTTCGTGGTTAAAGCATCTTTGCCAGGAATGGTCCGGTCCGGCTCTCTTTCTCCTTCACCACCTCCTCGGGGGTGCCGCAGGCGATAATCTCGCCCCCTTCCTGTCCCGCCTCCGGGCCCAGTTCGAGGATGTGATCCGCTTCCGCAACGATATCCAGGTTGTGCTCGATCACCACCACGGTATGTCCTTCATCCACAAGACGGTGCAGCACCTCAAGCAGCTTCTCGACGTCCGCCATATGAAGCCCAATGCTCGGTTCCTCGATCAAGTAGAGGTTGCTTCCAGCTTTGCGGTTCTGCCGCAGGCGGGCATTCTCACTGCGCCCGATCCCCTTGGTCAACTGGGTAACCAGCTTGATGCGCTGCGCTTCGCCGCCGCTCAGGGTCGGACTGGGTTGCCCCAGCTGTAAATAACCCAAACCGGTGTCGTCCAATAGTCGGAGGGTCCGATGGATCTTGGGATGCCCTTCGAAAAACCCGGATGCCTCCTCGATGGTCATCCGCATGAGGCGGCCGATATCGATCCCGTTGTAATCAATC